>CAYNED010000021.1:0-21982 GCA_964396135.1 uncultured Neorhizobium sp. | reverse complement strand
CGGGCGATCTCGAAGGCTCGCCCGCCCTCACCTTCGCGCCGCTGCCGAACCTTCCGGAACACCGCGCACCGAAGGGCTCCCTGCGAGCAATGATGGAGCGGCGTTTTGAAGCCTACAAGACTGTGGTGGTGAAGCCATTCTTTCGTGAGCATTTCGCTCGCCTCGACCGTCAGATCGTTCTCATCGACGCACTTCAGGCGGTCAATCGCGGGACTGAGGCAGTCCAGGACCTCGAACGGGCGCTGGCGGATGTCTTGGCCTGCTTCCGCCCCGGCAGCAACAGCCTGCTGTCTTCCCTGCTTGGCCGACGCATCGACAAGGTGCTGGTTGCCGCGACCAAGGCCGACCATCTCCACCATGAGAGCCACGATCGGCTGGAGAAGATGACGGCGCGCCTGGTTGACCGAGCGGTCAAGCGGATCGGTATGGCGGGGGCCGGTATCGAGGTGATGGCTATTGCCTCGGTTCGCGCAACCCGCGAGGCAACCGTAAACGAGGGCGGTGAAGCACTTCCGGTAATCGTTGGTACGCCTATGCCCGGTGAGCGCATCGGTGGCGAAACCTTCGACGGCAATCGCAAGACCGCTGTTTTCCCCGGCGATCTGCCAAGCGACCCGGAACTCTTCTTCCGACAGCTCGGCAGCGGCACCGAGGATCTGCCGGAGATCAACTTCGTTCGCTTCCGCCCCCCAGCGCTGGAGGAAACCGGTCGCGGCATCACGCTCTCGGTGCCGCATATCCGCCTGGACCGGGCCATGCAGTTCCTGTTTGGAGATCGCCTCGCATGAAACCGCCGAACGACCCCGCGCGCCGTCGCCCCGTCGCTTACGATGTCGCTGACGAACGCCCCCAGCACACAGCACGCGCTGCTCCTCGCGTGCCCCGCAGCTTCGAGAATGGCGTCGTCATCACCCCGGAGGAGCAGGATCCGTTTCTCGCGCCGCCGGAGCTGTCTTCAGATGCACTGCCGGTAGCTGCCCCGCGGCGACGCAAACGCTTCTCTTTTGTCAACATTGCGTTGGCTGCCTTCGGCACCTTCCTGTCGCTTGCCTTCGGGTTGTGGGCCGATCGGGTGGTCCGCGACCTCTTCAGCCGCGCCGATTGGCTCGGCTACGCGGCGCTCACGGCGCTTGCAATCGGCGTGCTCGCGGTCCTCATCGTGGTGGCGCGCGAGGTGGCCGGCATCCTGCGCTTGTCGGCCGTGCAGTCGCTCAAGGCCGAAGCTGAAGCCGCTGCAGCGTCACCTCTGCCTGCCGGGGCACGCGTTGTGGTGGCTAGCCTGAGCCGCATGCTCTTGCATCGTGCGGAGACCGCCAAGGGCCGAGCCGTGCTCGATGGAACCCGCGAGGAAATCATCGACGGACTGCAACTGATCGACCTTGCCGAACGGGAACTGCTTGCGCCGCTCGACCGGCAGGCTCGCGCTCTGATCCTCAATGCGTCCAAGCGCGTTTCCATCGTTACAGCGGTCAGTCCTCGGGCAATCGTTGATCTGGCCTATGTTGTCTTCGAAGTTTCGCGCCTCGTCCGCTCGATGGCAGAGCTTTATGGGGGCAGACCCGGCAGGCTGGGTCTCCTGCGATTGCTGCGTGATGTGATCGGCCATCTTGCAGTCACCGGCTCTATCGCCGTGGGAGACGGCCTGGCGCAACAGGTGCTGGGACACGGGGTTGCGGCACGGCTTTCAAAGCGGCTTGGAGAAGGCGTGATCAACGGACTGCTGACGGCACGTATCGGCATTGCCGCCATGGACCTTTGCCGCCCGCTTCCATTCCGCGCTGTGAAACGACCCGGCGTGGGTGATTTCATTTCCGACATTGCCGCCGTCGGACGCGAGCGACACGAGTGATTTTCCACGTGCTAACAGAAAGGATGCACCTTGGGGTTACCAGTCGTTAACCATTCCTGCCGTAGTTTCTAGGCTCGAAACGGCTCATGGCTCGGCCAAGGAATTACCCATGTATCTGCGCATTTTCTCCCTGATCGGCGTATTCGCCGCAGCGTTCAGCGCCACGTCCGCAGTCGCTCCCGAGGCGTCCGCCGCACCCAGAGACAAAGCCTTCTTCCAGTCGGTGGCCGGAAGCTGGAAAGGGCCTGGCGAGATCGTCGCCGGCAAGTACAAGGGTACAAAGTTCAACTGCAACCTGGTCGGCGAACCGACGCCGAACGGCGAGACCGGCATCAAGCTCGATGGCACCTGCCGGGTCGGCGTCTTCAAGCAGCCCATGAGTGCGCTCATCACCGAGAACGGCAAGGGCTACAAGGGGAAGTTCCTGGATGGCGCTGACGGCAAGGGCCTCGACATCATCTCCGGCGCCGTGAACGGCGACAAAGTGGTTGTCGGCATCAACCGGGCACAGTTGAACGGCGCCATGGTTGCCAGCCTGCGCGGCAACAACGTGATGAACATCACGATTTCCGTGAAGGTGGAGAACCAGATGGTTCCCGTAATCGGGTTGACCCTTGATCGCGACCTGGACTCAATCGCCGTCGGCGCCATCGACTGATGCCGATGGGAGCGAAGGCTCCCGCCACCAGTTGACATCATCTCGTGCAAGTCGGATCCCTGATACGTCTGCTTGCTCGAGCCATTCCGCAACAGTTTTTCCGCTGACTTCCAGCGGCCCTGCGATATCGTTTAGCGGCATCAGCACGAAGGCGCGTTCCATCATGCGCGGATGAGGCAAGTGCAGCCGCTCCGTCGTCTTCTCGACCGTGCCATAGGTAAGGATATCGATATCGATGGTACGCGGACCCCAGCGTTCGGCTCTCACCCGCTTCATTTCCCGCTCGATGTCCAGGCACAGATCCAACAGAGGCTCCGGTTCCAGCTGTGTCTGGACAAGTGCGCAGCAGTTGTAGAAATCGGCTTGATCGGTCTTGCCCCAAGGCGGTGTCTTGTAGAGACGCGAAACCGCCACCACACTGCATAGGCGATGCCGATCCAGCTGTTGAAGTGCATGAGCCATCGCTGCGGGCGGGTCGCCGAGATTGCCGCCGAGGCCAAGTGCTGCCGTTGACGCCATATCAGGAGGGCCGGTAGCTGACCCGGACCTCCGCATAGTCGAGAACCCCAGGAATCGGAGCACTCGGCTTGCGAATCGTGATCTCAGCCTGTTGGATCTGTGAGAAGCGTGCGCAAAGCGCCTTGGCGACGTCCAAAGCGAGGCTTTCGATCAGTTTTCGCTGCTGACCCGTGACCACCTGTTCAATCACCAGGAAGGCCTCACCGTAATGGACGGTGTCTTCCACCCGATCCGAGGTGAGCGTCTCGCCGCCATCCACCTCTAGGACTGCATCCACGAAGAAACGCTGCCCCAAGACATTTTCCTGCTCGAGCACACCGTGCCGGGCGAAGAACGCGCAGTTCTTTAAGGTGATCGTGTAGAGCGTCATCCCTGTTCATCTTCCTTTTTAACTCTTGCCGCCAGCACCGCGTCGGCCATGGCAAGCGCGTCCCGATTTGTGGCGACGTCATGAACACGGAAGATTGCTGCACCGGCGAGCCGCAGGATGACGGTGGTCGCAGCGGTACCGATGTCGCGGTCTTGAGGCCGCTCCTGCCCCGTCACCGTACCTATGAACCGCTTTCGGGACGTTCCTACCATCCACGGCAGCCCCAATTCCTTCAGTTCCGTGAAGCGGGCCATCAGGTGAATATCCTCGGGGCCATTCTTTGCAAAGCCAAAGCCTGGGTCGAGCACGAGCGAGTCGTCCCCAAGCCCCGCGGCCCTGGCGATAGCCAGCGACTGCTCGAAGAAAGCCCTTTGGTCGGCGATCATGTCCGGCAGGATCGCACCTTCACGACCTCGCCCTGTATGCATGATGCATAACCCTGCCCCTGCCTCAGCCACGACACGGGCAATCTCCGGTTCCCGTTGCAGTCCATGAACGTCGTTGACTATGTGGGCGCCTGCCGCCAGCGCCAGTCGCGCCGTTTCCGCCCGGTAGGTGTCGATCGAGATCAGGGCCTCGGTATCCCGAACAAGCCGCTCGATCACCGGCAGAACGCGATCCTGTTCTTCCGCCGCGCTCACTTCCACGGCACCGGGCCTGGTCGACTCGCCCCCGATGTCCAGGATGGAGGCGCCGGCGGTGACACAGGCCAGAGCGTGAGAGACTGCCAACTCGCTACCAACGAACCGGCCGCCGTCAGAAAAGGAATCGGGCGTGACGTTGACGATGGCCATCAGGTGGCCACGGCTACCGATCGAAAGAGATCGCCCGCGCCCCACCTTCCACGACATGTTGCAATCCGGCGGCATTTCGCCGGGGATCGTGCGGGAGTAACGCAAAATTATGTGCCTTCTTGTTGCGCCGCCCACGCCTATGCCTCAAGCTTGCCCTTAGTTCAATCTCCGCAGGCTTCCGAATGTTCTCGAATTTCATGTTCCGTCGTCTGCTCGGCGGAATGGCCATCCTGGGCCTGACGGCGACGGCCGTGTCGAGTGAGCCCCTCATCACCAAGACCTACGGCTACTTCAATATCGGCGGCAAGACGGCCGAAGACCTGGACCAGCAACTGGAACGGCTCGGTCCCCTCACCCAATCCAGCGGTCATCGTCATCCCGGCGCAACCGAAATCGGATTCGGCGGTGAGGTCACCTATATTGAACGGGGCGGTCGCTGCTCCGTCGGGTCGGCCAAGGTCACGCTCAAGACCCATCTCATCCTGCCTCGCTGGAGCAGCCGGCGGCGGGCGGAAAAAGACTTGCGCTTTATCTGGGATACGTTGTCCTCGGATATCAAGCGACATGAGGAGCGGCACGCGGAGATTGCCCGAAGCTATGCCCGTACGCTGGAAAAGGAGCTTCTCGGTCTTCGGGCGGCAACCAATTGCAGTCAGCTCGAGAAGCAGGTCGGCAGCACGACCGAACGCGTCCTTGCGGCCCATGACCGCGAACAACTTCGCTTCGACAAGGTTGAATCCAAGAACTTCGATGCTCGAATGATGCGCCTGCTGAAATATCGGATGGGGCGCGAGGACGGCTGATGCCGACAGCTTGCGTGAGGCTTGCGCCTGGTGCGGTCAATCATCGGTAATTTATCGCAATGTCGAAGACCGACCGGCCGCGGTAGAAGCTGGCCATGGCTTGAGGCGTTGCGGCCATGGCGGGTGTTTCACCCGCTCCTACGTCTCGGCGGCATGAAGCCGCAGCTTGTATAGGATCGTGGCGTGCCGAAAGGGTGAGGTTATCCTCCCGACCCACCGACCGCAGCGCCTTCCTGGCCCCGCTGCCGCATAGCGCAGCGGGGTCCTTTCCCACACTTCCTAAGCCTGCCGCTCAGGCACATTGACAACGAGCCCATCGAGATCGTCCGTCACTTTGATCTGGCAGGAAAGCCGCGACGTCGGCTTCACCTCATAGGCAAAGTCGAGCATGTCCTCCTCCATCGGTGACGGTGGCCCGACGCGGCTTGCCCAGGTGTCGTCGACATAGACGTGACAGGTTGCACACGCGCAGGCGCCACCGCACTCCGCCTCGATCCCTGGCACCGAGTTGCGGACCGCATTTTCCATCACGGTGGATCCGTTGGCAGCGTCGAGGTCGTAGCGCGTTCCGTCGAAGGCGACGATGGTCAGTTTCGTCATGATTGGGATTCCGGTCAGTCTTGTGCGGGAGGCCAGATTTGTCGTTCAACAAATCCATTTGGCCGTCAACATAGGCAGCCATTCCTGCCGTCGCAATGCCGCTTGCTTAGCGGCAAAGCTTCAGGACGAAGTTTTCCGATTCCAGAACGGCGGCGCCCAGATTGGCTAGCGCGCTTGCGTCGGCCCCATGTTCTTCGACCCGTGCGGCAGCGTCGGCGACCTTGAATGCCCCAACGGCCGACGCTGCACTGCGCAACCGCGCAGAGGCGGATACCACACTGCCTGAACCATTTTGCCCGATCTCGCGCAAAACATTGCGTGCCTGCCGAACGAACATCTGCAGCGCCTCGATCTCAAGGCTTTTGTTGCCCTGCGTGCGCGCGGCGAGATGAACGAGATCGATAGGTCGGGATTGCGAGGGAGAGAGACCGCGCAAGGTGACGGGAGCTTCAAAAGCGATACTGGACGCAGCCATTTGACGTGCTATTCCTCTGAAAGTCGATTGGCCCGATCATGTCGGGTGATGCGGCTCCATCCCGTTAAATTCCGGCACAAACGAGGCTGGAATCTCTACCTATGGTTAATTTCGCCTAAGGCCTCTGATTTACAGGCGTTTCGCCAGCCATTATGGTTTAATTTCTGTTAACAAGAACGGGCGTCGCTGCCGCTGCCAAGGGCCTCGAATTGTGAAGGCGAGGCAGATGTGCCACTACATTACAGTTGGAATGGCGGGAGTTCGCTCTCGTCGCCGCCAATGGCGCGCTGGTAAGCTTTCCTTATCATCCGTTTGCAAGAACGCCATTGATGTTAAAGGAACAGGGTTCTCAAGGTCATGAAGACACAAGAGATCCCGGCAGGCATGGTTTCCGGGCAGGTCGATGGGCGGCGTGACCTGCAGGAAATGGCCGGGCGAGTATGTAGCGAGGCGTAACCGCATGGCGAAGAACACCACCAACGAGTCGGTTGACGAGACAGCCTTCCAGGCACTGGAAGACGCGTTGAAGATCGACTTCGACGACGAGCAAGACGCTCGCCGAAAGTCGGCGCCCCATGCCTCGGAGGCCAGATTGTCTGACAAACCCAAGCAGCGTTCTTCCACCAAGCGACAGGAAAATCCGGCGGAGCCACCGCGCACGCCGGCAGCAGAACCCGTGGCGCGTGCGCCCTCCTTCGAGCCTGCAAATGATGGAGGTCGCCGCAGCACGCTGAACATGCTGAAGTCCCTGGAAGGCGGCAACATGCGCGCCTCACTGCGCAACGCCACGATCGTTTCCGCCCTGTGGGCCGTGGGTGGTCTCGGGATGGCGCAGCTGATCTACGGCGCCGACCTGTGGCGCATCGGCTCGGTTGCTGGACTTCTTTCAGCACCCGGGATCGTCGCGATCGTTGTCGGCATCATCGTTCCCATTCTGCTCTTCTTCGCCTTCGCCATCATGATGGCGCGTGCACAGGACATGCGCAACGCAGCCCGTTCAATGGCCGAAGTGGCTCTGCGACTTTCCGAGCCCGAGACGATCGCGGCCGAGCGCATCATGACCGTCGGCCAGGCAGTTCGCCGTGAAGTCTCGGCTATGAACGAAGGGATCGAGCGGACCATCGCGCGTGCGACGGAGCTGGAAACCCTGGTTCACTCCGAGGTAAATGCGCTCGAGCGCAGCTACACCGACAACGAACTGCGCGTTCGTGGCCTCGTCCACGAACTCGGCAGCGAACGCGACGCCATCGTCAATCATGCCGAACGCATCCGTTCGTCCATCGTCGGTGCACACGAGCAGCTCAAGGAAGAGCTCTCGCTTGCAACGGAAGAAATTTCCGTTCGTCTTGCCACCTCGGGCGAAGCATTCGCCTCGATGATCGATACGCGTGCCGCAGCGCTGACGGAGAAAACAAATGCCGCTGGCGAGGCCTTGGGCTCCTTGCTGGCAGCAAAGGCGCAGGACCTGGTCGAAACGCTAAGCTCGTCGGGCTTTGCGCTTGCCAATGAGTTTGACGAACGCCTGCAGACCTTGACCTCTACCCTTTCCGAACGCGGTCAGGAGCTTCTCGGCGAGTTCGAGACTCGCGCTTCGACGCTCGATGCCAATACGGAGCGTCTCAACGCAGCCCTTGCCGACCGTACCCGCCAGTTGAACGAGACCCTTGTCGCCCGCACCCGCGAAATTACCGAAGGGCTGGCCGAAGGTGAACGCAGCATCACGACATCGCTTGATGCCGTGCTTGTCTCGCTCAATCGCTCGCTCGATGACAAGGGCAGTGCCTTCCGCCAGAACCTGCAAACAGCAGCCGACGATGCGGTTATGGATCTCGACCTTCGCACCGGTCTGTTCGAAGAACAGCTGCAGGCGACCGTTGGGCAGATCAGCACGACCTTCGACGAAGGCCTCACGCAATTCACGACGGCATTTGACCAACGGGCCGGCAGCCTCGACAGCAAGCTGATGGACAGTCTTGCCCGCATCAACGAAACCGTCGCAGGTGGCGCGGAATCGCTGCAAGGCATCCTGAGCAGCAGCATCGAGCGCATCGGCAGCACACTGACCGACCAGTCCCTCAGCCTGGCGACAACACTCGGAACGGGCCAGGAAGTGCTCGATTCGATGCTGGACGACAGAACGCGTGAGCTGAGCGAGGCACTTGCCGCGCGCACGAGCCAGATCACTGGCGCCTTTGGCAACACCCGTGACGCGATGGATGCCGTGCTCGCCGAGCGCAGCAGTGCTCTCCTGAATGCGCTGTCCGACAGCCAGAAGCAGTTCGACCTGGCGCTTGACGAGCGCACCGCAGCCCTTCAGGCGACCGTCTCCGATGCGCCCGAGCGGCTTGCCAGCCTCCTTGACGAACGCACGGCCGCCATCGCACGTCATCTGGAAGACGGCCAACAGCGCATCGGTGAAGGCTTCGACCGGCGCACCGCCGATCTTGCCCAAACGCTTGCAACGAATGGCGACCGTCTGGCGGAACTGCTCGACGACAAGACGATGGAAATCAGCACGGCCTTTGCTCTGGGTGAAGACCGCATCTCCAGCATCATGACCAACCTCGCCGACACGCCGGAGCGCCTGTCGACCATTCTCGACGAACGGGCAGCCGCGATCGCACGTCACATCGAGGAAGGCGAGCAACGCATTGGCGAAGGCTTCGACCGCCGCGCTGCCGATCTGGCTCAGACGCTGTCTGCAAACGGTCATCGGCTGGGCGAACTGCTTGACGACAAGACGATGGAGATCAGCACGGCCTTTGCTCTCGGCGAGGACCGCATCTCCGGCATCATGACCAACCTTGCCGACACGCCTGAGCGCCTGTCCACCATTCTCGACGAACGGGCCGCCGCGATCGCCCGTCATATCGAGGAAGGCGAGCAACGCATCGGCGAAGGCTTCGATCGGCGCGCTGCCGATCTGGCTCAGACACTGTCTGCAAACGGCGATCGGCTTGGCGAACTCCTCGATGACAAGACAATGGAGATCAGCACAGCCTTCGCTCTTGGAGAGGACCGCATCGCTGGCGTCTTGACCAATCTGGCGGAAACACCCGAGCGCCTTTCCACTGTGCTCGACGAACGCACCGCAGCGATTGCCCGCCATATCGAAGAAGGCGAACAGCGTCTCGGCGAAAGCCTTGACCAGCGCGTCGCTGGGTTTGCGCAGACCATCGCCGCAAACGGCGAAAAGATTGGCGAACTGCTCGACGACAAGACGATGGAGCTGAGCACAGCCTTCGCGCTGGGCGAAGATCGCATCGCGGGTATCTTGAACAATCTGGCAGATACACCCGAGCGTCTCTCCAGCGTCCTTGATGAACGCAGTGCAGAAATTGCTCGCCACATCGAAGACGGGGAACGCCGCCTTGGCGAAAGCCTCGACCAGCGCGTCGCCGGCTTTGCGCAGACCATCGCGGCCAATGGCGAGAAGATCGGGGAAATGCTTGACGAGCGGACGATGGAGCTCAGCACGGCATTCGCGCTGGGCGAGGATCGCATCGCCGGCATCCTGACCAATGTCGCCGACGCGCCCGAGCGGCTGTCAATCGCGCTCGACGAGCGGGCGGCAGCGATTGCCCGACATCTCGAGGAGGGCGAGCAACGTCTTGGCGAGGGTCTTGATCAGCGTGTTGCAGGCTTTGCGCAGACCATCGCGGCCAATGGCGACCGGATCGGCGAGATGCTTGACGACAAGGCCCTCGAACTCAGCACGGCATTCGCGCTTGGCGAAGATCGTCTCGCAAGCACGCTGGACGAGCGCGCCGAGCGCTTGGTCAATACGGCCACCGACGCGGGCAGCCGTATCGAACAATCGGTCGAGCAAGTCTCCGAGCGGTTGGAGTCGGTGCTTGGAAGCGGGGCGGAACGCTTCGAGGGAAGCCTGACGAACGGTGCGGAGCAGCTTGAAACCACGCTCACCGCCGGCCACGAACGCTTCGCAGATACTCTGTCGTCGATGCACGCGCAGTTCGCAGGAACAGTTGTTTCTGCAAACCAAAAGATCGAAGAGACCCTCGGCTCGAACTACGAGCGCCTGCGCAGCACACTGGACGACCGCAGCGAAATGATCTCGGGTGCCCTCACCCAAGCACATCAACAGATCACCGAACTGATGTCCGATCAGGTCACCTCCATCGGCACCACGATTGCAACAAGCGCCGGTCTCCTGGAGATGTCGCTTGAACTTCAGCAAGACGAGTTCCGCGCAGCCATCGATGGCTCCGGTTCCGAGCTGGAGCAGCGTTTGACTGCAACGGCAGGCGAAATCGCAACCAAGCTTCATGATGCGGCGCTGGAAATCAATCGTACTGCCGGTGAATTCTCTGGCCGCATCGAGAACACGCTGGGCACTGTCGCCGAATTGGTTGACGGCGCAGGCCGCAGCATCGGCGACGCGCATGAGCGCATCGCCGGCACCTTGGACACCGGCACCTCCCGTCTTGACGAGCGGCTCTCCACGATGGACCGGGCTCTCACTATCGGGCTCGACAACGTTACGAAGACGATCGAAGGCAAAGCTGCGGGTCTTGCTGCAACGCTGCGCGAAGCCGTCAGTGCAGCCGCAGAAGGCATGGATAGCGAAGCCGTTCGCTCGGCCGAACTCCTCACCCGCGCCGGCACGGAGTTCACCGATGGACTGTCGGACCGCAACGCTGAGTTCACCCGCTCTATCGAGGAACGGTCCAACGAGATTGTTGCGCGTATCTCGGAAACACAAAGCCGGCTGGCAGGCCAGGCCGCTACTGTGGCCCAGGCCTTCTCCGAAGCCGGTACGGCCATCGTCAACAAGGTTGCGGAAGCGGATTCGCTTGTGAAGCGTCAGGTAACCGCAATCTCGCAGGCTCTGGGAGAAGCGGAGCAAGCACTCGAAGCGCGCGGTGGTGCCCTTCGCGGAACCCTCTCGCAAACGGCTGGCGAATTGCAAAGTGCAATGGACGCCGTTGACAAGGCGCTGGCGGCACGGGGCGATGCCATCCGCTCTGCCCTCGACAGCCGTGCTCGCGACCTCAATTCGATGCTGGCGAGCCGGACAACCGAACTTTCCCGCCTCATCGAGGAACAGGCAAAGCCGGTTGTCGACGAATATGCGCATGCAAGCCGATCTGCCGCCCAGCAGATCGCAAGCGCTGCACAGGAGAGCACGGATCGCATCACTGCAGTGGCCCAGGAAAGCACCGGCCGTATCCGCAGTGAAAACTCTGCCCTTGTCGAAGCCATCACCTCGCGTACCGACGAGGCGTTGACGGCGTTGACACAGCGGGCGGAGACCACCGCCGGCGCAATTCTGGCGGTCGAGCGCGGGCTCACCGGAAACGTCAACGCTCTGATCGAGCGGCTGGCGGAGAGCAACAGCGGCATCGCGGACATGGTTCAGCGCGCAGCGCAGAACATCACCACCGCCGCTGACCATGCCTCGGCACAGCTCGCCGCAGCTGACCAACAGCTCGACACCACGGCCAGCCGCTTTACCGAATCTGCCAACCAGGCGGTGGACATGGTGTCCGGCACCAGCCGGCTCCTGGAAAACAACATTGACCGCCTGGCTAACATCTCCGGTCAGACACTCGGCCAAGTGGGCGGCATTGTCGGGCGGTTTGACGAGCATTCGAAGGTTCTGGCGCAGGCTTCCGAACTTCTCGGTGCGGCACAATCGAACCTTGCCAACACGCTGGGTGAACGGCAGACGGCCTTGCGCGATCTTTCCATCGGATTGGTCAAACAGTCCGAGCAGATCGAGCAAACGATGCACAATCTCACCATACTGGTGGACGGCGCCTTCGACCGCGCCGGCGAGCGCTCCTCTCAGGTCGCCGCACATCTTCGCGAAAGCCTGCATGGCGCCTTTGCCGATGTCGGCCGTACGCTTGGTGAAACGCAACAGCGCGCGGATCTGACAGCCCAATCCATTCGAGATGCCCTCTTGGGCGCTGGCGAAGAGGCCAACCGGGCACTCGACACGTCCATGTCGAACGCGGAAAATCGTGCTAAGGGACTGGCGGAACGCATCCGGGCGAGCGTCGACGGTTCGCTCGGTGACGTCGAGCGGATGCTTGGCGAAGCGGCAAACCGTTCCGACAGCGCCGCCAACCATCTGCGCGAAACACTGCGCCAGTCGGTCGAGGAAGCTGTTGCTCGCTTCTCCGGCGCGACCGAGGAAATCCGCCGTTCCGCTTCCGAAATCCGCGAGGAGCTCGATAGCACGCGTTCGGAACTGAAGCGGGGTGCCTTCGATCTGCCCGAGGAAGCAAAGGAAAGCGCGGCCGCCATGCGTCGCGCGGTCTCCGAGCAGATCAAGGCGCTTCAGGACCTTTCGCAGCTGGTTGGGCGTTCGGCCCAGCAGCTTGAGATTTCCCAGCCCGCTCCTGCGGCCCGTGCGCCGGCAGCCGCTGCCCCACCACCTCCGCAGCCAGTGGCTGCACCACAGCCGACCGTGACCGCCGCACGCAGCGATATCCTCCCGTCAGGCCTGCGCGGCTCGCTGAATATCAGCGCCCCGTCACAACCTGTCCAGCAGCAGCGTCCGGCCGAGCCGGCGGCTCGTCCCGGAGAGAGCGGCTGGATCAGCGACCTTCTGCGCGGAGCATCGCGTGAACAGGCCGCAGATGCCCGCCCCGCACCACGTCCGGCGGAACAGCCCGCGGCCCGCGGCAACGGAGACAATCGCAACCCGCGCCACATGGTGGAATCGCTGAACTCGCTTTCGGTCGACATTGCCCGTGCCATTGACCACGACGCTTCGGTTGACCTTTGGCGGCGTTATCAGCGCGGTGAACGTGATGTTTTCACACGCCGGCTCTACACATTGAAGGGGCAGCAGACGTTTGACGAGATCAAGCGCAAGTACGAGCGCGAGCCGGAATTCCGCACGGCGGTAGATCGCTATATCGCGGACTTCGAGAAGCTACTGAGCGACGTCGCGCGCACAGATCGCGACAAGAGCGTGACCCAGAGCTATCTGACGTCCGATACCGGCAAGGTCTACACCATGCTTGCTCATGCCGCCGGGCGCTTCAACAGCTAGCAGCCGTCGAATCCGCCCAAACAAATGGCCGCCTCGAAGGCGCCATTTTCTTTGGAAGGTCTTATCTGGTGACTGCTACATCGCCTGCAGCGACCACTCGACGATCTCCGCGCCAACAGCGGCAAAGGCTGCATTGAGGGCTTCAACAAAGTTCCGGTTGCCCGAGCCGGACACCGGCACGCTCGCCTGGAAGCCACGCTGCGCCCGCACCGTGCCGTTGCGGTCGTTGAGGAGTTTGACGAAAATCTCCACGTTCGCCGCATCCGCGCCCACCGTGCTGACTTCGAAGGCACGGATTTCCGCTACCACCTGATAGTCGATCGCCAGTCCCTGCCCTGGCTTCCCGACGCCACCCAGGCGGCCGCTGTTTTCGAAGGCTGCGACAAGCTTGGACTGCACCATGCGGGGCAGCGTGTCACCCCACTGGGAGTTGGCCAGGTACTGGATCTCCGACGGAGAAACGCGCACGACGACCTGGTTGCTGTCGAGCGACTTCAGCGCAGTCGGCTCTGGTACAAGGATCTGCCGCCCCCGGGCCGCGGGGCCGGTGCTGGAGGGCGTGATCGACAGATCGAAAGTGTCGTTGTTCGCCTTGGTGCCGCACCCGGCCATCAGGGCGGCCAGGAGGGGCAGTGCCACCAGTGCGGCGGGGCGTGTGTTGAAGTAGGTCCTGTTGCTCATCAATGCTCCGCCTTAACGCCGCGTTCTGCCGTCATACTGCTTCACCGTCTCGCCACCAAAGATCAGGCGCTGCGGGTTTTCATCGAAGTTGGTGATGGTGTTGTCCAGGGTACGGACGGTGCGTCGGGTGTCTTCGACCAGCGACTGGATGTCTCGCAATCCACCGGAGGAGAAGCGCTGAAGACCATCTGCGATCGGCCCAACTCGTCCATTGATGTTGTCCGCCACAGTCCGGAATGATTCCAGGGTCCGTCGCGCTTCCGCAAACAGGGACTGGGAGTCATCCCCGGACAACATGGTATCGACCTTTTGAAGGATATCGTCGACACGGCTGGAGGCATTGTTCAGCTTCTGTGCCAGATCTGTGAAGTCGCCAATAGCCCGGTCGATGTCAGCCCGCCGACCGGCCACGTCATCCACGACTTCACGCGCTGACGACAATGCGCTGCGCGCGTCCTCGCTGGCAGCGGTGATGTTGTTGATCGCCGTGCCGACATTGTCCGGGCTGATGGCGGCCATCAGCGTATCTGCGCGGCGAACCACGGATTGTGCATCAGTTGTGACGCTCTGGAAGCCGGATGCTGCTTGGCTGATGTTGCGAGCGATCTCGTCCAGGTTTTCCGAGGCATTCGCGACGTTCCGGCTGACCCTCTCGGCGTTTGAAACCACCGCATTGACCTTCCCGGCATCCACGGCACGCACGAGTTGATCAGCCGCTGCCAAGGTGGAGTCCAGGCGCTGTGAAACACCATTGAAGGTCACCGCCAGCGTCGACATGCTTTCCAGGAACTCGTCGATTGCGCCCGAATTGCTGGCAAGTGCGCCCGTGAATGTTTCTGCGTTCTTGATCGTCTGCGTCAACGGCCCTCGCGCATCGGCGACGAAACCTTGAAGATCGCCGATGGCCTGGTTGGCGCGGTCAAGGATCTTGTCCGCCGTTGCCAGAAGGTTGGTCACGCTTGATTGGTCGGCGATCAGTACGGCTGGACGCTCCGTCTCGATGGCCTTCTGGAGAATGTTCTCCTCGCCTTTGTTGCCACCGGAGAGCTCGATATAGGCAGCGCCTGTCAGACCCTGCACTTCGAGAACCGCTTTGGTGGAAGGATAAACAGGCGCATCCGCGCGCACTTCAGTGAAGGCGATCGAATATTGTGGATCATCGGGATCGATGGAAAGGCTGCGAACCGATCCCACCGGGATGCCGTTGAAGCGCACGGGCGAGCCGACAGACAAGCCGTTGGCCGATCCGGGGATGCGGATCGCAAGCTCTGCCACCGGACCACCACGGCCGGATTGTGCCATCCAGTAGACGAAGCCAAAGGCGGCCGCGATCACCAGCAAGGTGAAGAACCCGACGATTGCATAATTTGCTTTAGTTTCCATGGCCTCAGTCGCTTTGTGCAGGTCGAGAAGCGTCTTGTTCCGTGGTTACCACGGAACGGGCGCGCTTGCCGCGAAAATAGGATTGAACCCAAGGATCGTCGAAGGCAAACATATCCTCCAGCGTGCCGTCGACCAGTACCCGCTTCTGTCCAAGGACCGCAATCCGGTCGCAGACGGAAAACAGGCTGTCGAGGTCGTGGGTCACCATATAGACGGTGAGCCCCAACGTGTCTCGCAGCCTGGCGATCAACATATCGAACTCCGCGGCCCCGATGGGGTCAAGACCGGAGGTCGGCTCGTCGAGAAACACGAGGTCGGGATCCAGCGCCAACGCGCGCGCCAACGCTGCACGCTTGATCATGCCACCTGAAAGCTCGGACGGATATTTGTCAGCCGCATCGGGTGCCAGGCCCACCATCTCGATCTTGAGATAGGCGAGTTCGTCCATCAGCGACTGCGGCAAGTCGAGATACTCGCGCATAGGCAGCTGGATGTTTTCCTTCACCGTCAGCGACGAGAACAATGCGCCATGCTGGAAGAGGACGCCGAGCCGCGTGTCGAGCTCCATCCGCTGCAATTCGTCCGCCTCGTCGTAATCCGTGCCGAGGATCTCGATCCGTCCCGAACGGCGCGGCAGAAGCCGCAGCACAGTGCGCATCAGTACGGATTTCCCTGTGCCGGAGGCGCCCACGAAGCCAAGGATCTCGCCGCGGTAGATGTCGAGGTTCAGATTGTCGAGCACGATGTTGGAGCCGAAGCCGACGGTCACGTCGCGCACCGACAGCACAACCTGTCTCTTCTGTCGGTCCGGAGCTTTCTCTACCGTCTGTTGCATACACAGCTCCTAGAAATCGATTGCCGAGTAGAAGATGGCAAAGAAGGAGTCCATTACGATCACGGCAAAGATCGACTTCACCACGGACGCGGTGACGTGCTGGCCAAGCGACTCAGCGCTGCCACCCACCTTCATGCCTTCCACAGCGGCAACGATGCCGATGGCAAGCGCCATGAACGGCGCCTTGATCATCCCGGAAGCAATCGACGTGTGGTCGATGGCCTCGTGCAGGCGTGAAAGGAAGGTGTCGAAAGTGATGCCGGAATAGGTATAGGTAACGACCGCTGCCCCGTAGAGCGCTGCGAAGTTAGCGATGATGGTCAGCAGTGGCAGAATGATGGTGAGTGCCACCAATCTCGGAAAGATCAGGACACCGACCGGATTCAGCCCGATCACTGTCAACGCATCGATTTCCTCACGCATCTTCATCGAACCGATTTCGGCCGTAATGGCGCTGCCGGAGCGGCCGGCGATCATGATCGCCGTCAAAAGCACCCCGACCTCCCGCAATTGCAGAATACCGACGAGATCGACCACAAAGATTTCAGCCCCGAAATAACGCAGCTGGAAGGCGCCCTGCTGCGCAATGATCGCCCCGATCAGAAACGACATCAGCGCGATGATGGGGACGGCGCGAACGCCCATGTGATCTATCTGGCTGACCACCGACGCGGGCGACACTCCGCCGCCACGGCCAAGCTTCATCTGTGCGCCGCGAACCGCCGAGCCCAGAATATGCATGGCCGAGACGAGATCCCCTGCAAGTTCCGTGACCAGTCTGCCGATTGGCGTAAAGGCCCGCTCGAACAGCGACGACTGAGGGCCGGTAGCGGCAGCAGGTGCCGGCGCCTTCTCCGGAAGCACGGCAACCAGTTCCTGGGTATTCTCAGCAGCGCCGACCAGCGCGACTTCGCGCCCTTGCGCCTGTTTTGCTGTGATGAGGCGGCGTATCAGCCACGCGCCGGCAGTGTCGATCGCCTCCACGCTGGACAGGTCGATTTCGACGCGCCCGCGTCCGCTTTCCTTCTCGAACCGCTCAAGCGTTGGCAGAACTTTGCTGATGCTGTGGTTGCGCCACACGCCACGCGCGACGAAGCGTTCCCCATCGCCCCCGGGCAGATGTTCCGACGCCATTTCGGCGACCCGGGTTTCGGTGGTTGATGAAGGCAATGGTATCTTTCGTGGCTGGAGCAGGAGAAGCGGCAATCGATTGATTGCGTACAGTATTGCGCAATATAAACAGCTGCCATCGAATTACCACGACAGGACGTTCAAAAGCATGTGCCGTAACCTCGAAGCCACAATCGAGACCTATCCGATTGCAGGGCTTTTCACCATTTCGCGCGGCTCGAAGACGGAAGCTGAAGTGGTGACCTGCGTGATCTCCTCGAATGGCCTGTCAGGCCGCGGCGAATGCGTGCCCTACCGCCGCTACGGCGAGACGCTCGAAGGGGTCATTCACGATGTGCGCTCGGTCGCGAGCGCGGTAGCGGGCGGCGCCGGCCGCCAGGAACTGTTGCGGCTTCTGAAGCCGGGTGCGGCGCGAAATGCGGTCGATTGTGCTTTATGGGATCTGGAAGCGAAGCAGGCTTCCGTCTCCGTGGCAGAAGTGCTGGGTCCCGCGCCCAAACCCATCACCACCGCGTTCACCCTCTCCCTTGGCGACCCAGATGCCATGGCCGCTGAAGCTGCCCGCAATGCGGACCGCCCTCTTCTCAAGATCAAGCTGGGTACCGCAGACGACGAGGCTCGCATGCGCGCTGTTCGGGGTGCGGCGCCGCAATCGCGGATCATCGTCGATGCCAACGAGGGATGGACGGAGGACAATCTCGAACACCACCTGCGAATCGCGAGGGAACTGGAGATCGCATTGATCGAACAGCCTCTACCGGCGGGGCAAGACGGCAAGCTTGCCGAGATCGAGCGCCTGGTCCCCATCTGCGCCGACGAGAGCGTTCATTCCACCGATGATCTGGTCCGGTTGCGGGACCGCTATGATGCCGTCAACATAAAGCTCGACAAAACCGGTGGCCTCACGGAGGCTCTTCGGATGAAGGCGGAAGCGCGACGGCTTGGGTTTAGCGTCATGATTGGCTGCATGGTCGGCACATCGCTTGCCATGGCACCTGCGGTTCTGCTGGCGCAGGACGCAGACTACGCGGATCTCGATGGCCCGCTGCTTCTGGCTCGGGATCGCCAACCCGGCCTGCGCTACGAAGGCTCTACGGTCTTCCCGCCCACGCCAGACCTCTGGGGCTGAAGCCTCGCCGCAACCGCGATCGTCAGCAGGCCCGCGACCGCGGCAATTGCCATGATAGGAAAGCTATCGGCTCCATACTGCTTGTAGAGGATGCCTGAGGCGAAGGTCGCCAGGGCCAGGAAGGCGCCGTTATAGAAGAAATAGGCCCCTTGCATGGACGATTCCTGATCCTCCTGCACCATCTCCACGAGCTTGTGCTGTACGCCGATGTGGAGAAAGGTGAACGTGAAGGCATGCATGGACTGCAGCACGAGGTAGCCCCAGAACCCCATGTCCATGGGAAACACCATCCAGCGCAGCACCGCCACCGCGCAACCGATCCGCATCAGCGTCCATGACGTCAGGCGCCGTGCGATGATGCCGGAAGCGAAGAAGACCACGATCTCGGCAATAACGGCCATGCTCCAGAGCACGCCGATTTGCGTGCCGCTAAAGCCCTGTTGCTGCCAATGGATGGCACCGAAGGCGTAAAACATCGCATGGCCGGCCTGCGAAATCGAAGCCCCGATCATGATCAGGTGAAGGTCGAGCCGTCCCCAGGCGCCGAGGCCGCGGAAACGGCCGACACCACTGGTGGCCAAACTCTGTCTCGGACGCCCGAGGCGTGGCGCGATGAAGGCAGCCAGGAGCGTGGTGGCGAAGGCAAGGCTTGCTACGGCCGGTAGTATGCCGCCGCCCCAGAGACCGATCAACTGCCCCATCAGCAGGCTCATGACCACAAATGCGACGGAGCCCCAGACGCGCAAGGAGCCATACTGGAAGCCCCAGCGCCTCACCCCGCTCACCGCGATCGAATCAACAATCGGTACATAGGCGGCGAACACTGCTGACTGGAGGCAGTAGACCATCAGAACTGGCCAGAAGCCGGTGACGACGTACAGCACCAAGGCGGTCAACAGCGAGAGCCCGCCCGACCAGAACAATACTGTCGTGCGTTCCGACAATCGGTCCGCAACCGCTCCGACCAGGGGTGCTGCCAGGATACGCACAATCATCGGGATGGCGAGAATCACGCCGATCTCGAACTCGCTGAACGCAAGCGAATCCAGCCAAACGGGAAAGTACGGCAGCATGATGCCGTTGACACCGATCGGTGCGGCGTAGGCAAGCGCACAGCGCAGCTGGAAACGCCGTGGCGGCGACTCGGTCTGACTTGAAGGTGTCACGGGAGCAACTGGATTCGAAAGGTCGGTCCAGAACTAGCACGCAGGCCGCCCGGGCTCCTATGGCAGATTTGCCATCCAGCCAAACAAATGCCGCCGTCAGGCAGCCTGCATGTCTTCCCGTACCTCCGGGGACATGGGATGCGCCGCGGTCGCTGCTGCGGGCTGCTGCCAGGTGATCATCTCCAGCGTGCCATCGTAGCGCTCGACGACAGCAGTGCAACTTTCCACCCAATCGCCGGTATTGACGTAGCGGATACCGTCGATGTCTTCCATGACCGCATGATGGATATGCCCGCAGATGACGCCGTCCACCTCGTTCTTGCGCGCTTCTTCCGCAACGATCCGCTGGAACTCACCGATGAAGTTGACCGCGTGCTTCACTTGCAGCTTCGCCCATGCAGAGAATGACCAGTAGGGCATGCCAAGTCGGCGGCGCACAGCGGCCAGCACGACGTTAAGTGCGATCGCAGCGTCATAGGCCCAGTCACCGAGATAGGCGAGCAGCCGCGCATTGCGAACAACCACATCGAACTCGTCGCCGTGCAGCACAAGATATCTCTTTCCGTCCGCCGCCTCGTGGATAATGCGGCCGGCGACTTCGATGCCGCCGAAATGCATGCCTGGGAAATCCCGCAGGAACTCATCGTGATTGCCGGGGATGTAAACGATCCGGCAGCCCTTGCGCGCCTTGCGCAGCAGTTTCTGCACCACGTCGTTGCAGCCCTGCGGCCAGTGCCAGCTACGCTTCAGCCGCCAGCCGTCAACGATGTCGCCGACGAGGATGATGGTGTCCGCCTCATGGTGACGCAGAAAGTCGAGCAGGAGATCCGTCTGGGCAGCCTTGGAGCCAAGGTGGACGTCCGAGATGAAGATCGTCCGGAAATGCCTGGTGTTCGCCATCACGGTCACGGCCCCTCTTGCTTGATCCATAAGCCGCCCCTCCAAAACAGACTCGTGTTTCAGGAGCATGACAGTCAGGTTCCCCGCGCCTCTCTTGCGCTCCCGTCCTGCGCGTCAATTTCTGCTGTTCCCGCCGGTCGATTGTTGTATGGACATCTCCGACGACCTATTCGACCAAAGACGTATTACCGGAGGCCAAGGCATGCAGGATGACGCGAACGGAACCAACAAGTCTGCCGATCTCGACGAACAGGCGCTGTTCTTCCACCGCTATCCTCGTCCCGGCAAGCTGGAGATCCAGCCGACGAAGCCGCTCGGAAACCAGCGGGATCTGGCGCTTGCTTATTCCCCCGGCGTCGCCGCCCCCTGCCTTGCAATTCGCGACGATCCCAACACTGCCGCCGACTACACAGGACGGGCCAACCTGGTCGCCGTGGTCTCCAACGGCACTGCCGTGCTTGGGCTCGGCAATATCGGGCCCCTGGCTTCCAAACCGGTGATGGAGGGCAAGGCCGTCCTCTTCAAGAAGTTCGCCGCCATCGATGTCTTCGACATTGAGATCGACGCCAACGACATTGACTCGATGGTGTCGACCATCTCGGCGCTGGAGCCCACATTCGGCGGCATCAATCTTGAGGATATCAAGGCGCCTGAATGCTTTGAAGTGGAGCGCCAGCTCCGCGCCAAGATGAACATCCCAGTCTTCCATGACGACCAGCATGGAACGGCCATCATCGTCGCGGCGGCGATCCTCAATGGACTTGAACTTGCCGGAAAGAACCTCGCCGATGTGAAGATCGTCACATCCGGCGCGGGGGCAGCGGCTCTCGCCTGCCTCAACCTGCTCGTGGAGCTTGGCGCGCGGCGCGAGAACATCTGGGTCCACGACATCGAAGGTCTCGTCTACGAAGGTCGTGTGGACCTCATGGACGAATGGAAGGCGATCTATACCCGCAAGAGCGAGACACGGTCGCTTGCTGAGAACATCCAAGGCGCTGACGTCTTCCTCGGCCTGTCGGCCGCCGGCGTTCTGAAGCCTGACCTGCTGGCGAAGATGGCGGAAAAGCCGCTGATTATGGCGCTGGCAAACCCGACGCCCGAGATCATGCCTGAACTTGCGCGCGCCGCACGCCCCGACGCCATGATCTGCACAGGACGTTCCGACTTCCCCAACCAGGTCAATAACGTCCTCTGTTTCCCCTATATATTCAGGGGTGCGCTCGACTGCGGCGCCCGCACGATCAACGAGGAAATGAAGATGGCTGCGGTGCGTGCCATCGCAGCACTCGCCCGCGAAGAAGTTTCCGACGTTGCCGCCCGTGCCTATTCCGGCGAAACGCCGGTCTTTGGACCAGATTACCTCATCCCCTCGCCTTTCGATCCGCGACTTATCCTGCGGATCGCGCCAGCCGTTGCCCGCGCCGCCGCCGAGACGGGCGTTGCGGCCCGCCCGATCCAGGACTTCGATGCTTATCTCGATGAGCTGAACCGCTTCGTCTGGCGCTCCGGCTTCGTGATGAAGCCGATTTTCAATGCAGCCAAGAAGGCCGAGAAGAACCGCGTCATCTTTTCGGAGGGCGAGGACGAGCGTGTGCTGCGTGCCGCTCAGGTTCTGCTTGAGGAGAAGACCGCGCGCCCGATTCTCATCGGTCGTCCGAGCGT
>CAYNED010000020.1:0-22146 GCA_964396135.1 uncultured Neorhizobium sp. | reverse complement strand
GCCGTCATCCAGATCGTCGAGACCAGCGACGGGATCAGCAGGACTGCAATCAGGAATTCCCGCACGGTACGGCCACGGCTGACGCGGGCAATGAACATGCCGACAAAGGGCGACCAACTGATCCACCAGGCCCAGTAAAAGGCCGTCCAGCCGTGGCGGAAGTTGTCGTCGTCGCGACCGAACGGGTTCGACAGCGCCGGCAGGTATTCCACATAGGCGAGCAGGTTCAGGAAGAAGTTTCGCAGGATCTGCAGCGTCGGGCCGACGAGGATGACGAACATCAGGAGCAGGAAGGCGAGCACCATGTTGATTTCGGAAAGCCGCTTCACGCCTTTGTCCATGCCCGCGATCACCGAGGCCGTAGCAATCCCGGTGATGATGATCACCAGAAATACGGTCATACCCACGCCCGAGGGCAGTCCGAACAGGAAGTTCAACCCTCCACTTGCCTGCTGGGCGCCGATCCCGAGCGAGGTCGAGAGGCCGAAGATCGTCGCAAAGACTGCCAGAATGTCGATGATGTGGCCAGGCCAACCCCAGACGCGCTCGCCAAAGATCGGATAGAAGATGGAGCGCAGTGTCAGCGGCAGCCCCTTGTTGTAGGCAAACAAGGCAAGCGACAGCGCCACCACTGCATAGATTGCCCAGGGATGCAGCGACCAATGGAAGATGGTGGCCGCCATGGCGAGCCGCCGCGAGGCTTCGACGTCTCCCTGCGCGCCATTGAGCGGCGCCCAGTCTGTGCGCGCGCCGTTTTCGACCACCGGTCCGTCGAAGGCCGCGGTATAATTGCCCAGCGGTTCGGACACGCCATAGAACATCAACCCGATCCCCATGCCCGCAGCAAAGAGCATCGAGAACCACGACAGGCGGTTGTAGTCCGGGGTGGCGTCCGGTCCACCGAGCCGGATGCGCCCGAGCGGCAGAAAGATCAATGCGATGCAGGCGAGCACAAAGATGTTGCCGGCCAGCAGGAAGAACCAGGCCAGGTTGGATGTCAGCGCATCGCGCACCGCCTCGAAGACAGGTCCGAGCGTCGTCTGGAACATCAGCGTGAGCAGGGTGAAGGCCACGATGACAAGCGCCGAAACGCTGAAAACCACATTGTGAATGTCGAACTCCAGGACGAACCGGCGACGATAACTCGTGTTGTCCTGACCGATCTCGTAATCGGTGTCGATGATCTGTGTTCTTCCTTCGGGTGCTGGAACGGCGTCTTCAGCTGCGCTGGCGCTGTCGGTCATGCATCACTCCACTCGTTTGCGCGCGATGCCGGTCGTGATCCCTGTACGCCCTGAAGATGGCAAAGGGCCAAACGATGACGCGGCACGCTTGAAACTTGCCCATCAGCCACGAAAGACTTGGCAAGGCCCTGCTGGCTGCAGGAGCATCAGAAGGGGAAGAATGGCGCTCGGGATCGCAAGAGCAACCCCTGCGGCCACAATTTTGCCTCGAATGCGCCGCGGCCGCCAGTGGCAGCGGGTCCATCCCGCGCTATAATCACCGTGGATTTGAACCTGCGCGAGGATCCTATGGCCGACCTGTCCGCCTTCCCCATCACCAGCCGCTGGCCGGCGAAGAACCCTGAGATCTTGCAGCTCTACTCCACACCGACGCCGAACGGCGTAAAGGTGTCGATCATGCTCGAGGAGATCGCTCTTCCCTACGAGCCGCACTTCATCAATATCGGCGAAAACGAGACATGGGGACCCGAATACCTGTCTCTTAACCCGAACGGAAAGATCCCGGCGATCCTTGATCCTGATGGACCTGAGGGCAAGCCGCTGGCCCTCTTCGAGAGCGGCGCGATCCTTCTTTATCTGGCGGAGAAGACGCGCAAGTTCTTACCCACAGAGGCCGGTCGGCGCTATGAGACGATCCAGTGGGTGATGTGGCAGATGGGCGGGCTGGGGCCGATGTTCGGCCAGCTCGGCTTCTTCCACAAGTTCGCCGGCAAGGACTTCGAAGACAAGCGCCCGAGAGACCGCTACGCCAAGGAGAGCGCGCGGCTCATCCGCGTGCTGGAGACACGGCTTGAGGGCCGCGACTGGATCATGGGCAACGAGTACACGATTGCCGACATCTCAATGCTCGGCTGGGTCCGCAACCTCATAGGCTTCTATGATGCGGGCGAGCTGGTAAATTACCCCGAGCTGCAAAACGTGCCGAAATGGCTGGAACGGGGTCTGGCGCGGCCGGCCGTGGAGCGGGGGCTGAACATTCCGGCGAAACCCTGAGGAGGAGGAGGAACACACCAAGCCGATGCCGAAGCTGCCGATGGAAGGGTCCTGCCGCTGCGGCCAGATCCGGATCAGGATCAGCGCAGCACCCCTCCTCACCCTGGCCTGCCACTGCCGCGGCTGCCAGAAGATGAGCGCCAGCGCCTTTTCCTGCAGCGCCGCTATTCCCTCGCAAGGCTTCGAGGTCATCGAAGGTGAGCTGGCGATCGGCGGCATCCACGGCGAAGACCTGCACCATTATCACTGCCCGCACTGCGAGAGCTGGATGTTCACCAAGGCGACCTTCATCGATGCCTTCGTCAACGTGCGGCCCACCATGCTGGACGATGCCACCTGGTTCACGCCCTTTGTCGAAACCTATGCAAGCGAAAAGTTCCCTTGGGCAGAGACGGGCGCGGCGCACAGCTTCCAAGAATTTCCGCCGATGGACGCCTATGAAGGGCTCACCAAAGCCTTCACCGAGCAACACTGAGCCCTCTTTGCGTCTGCTTTTCTTCACCCGAGGCCGCGGAATTCTTGGCCGCATATGTGCTCAAACCGGGCAGCCTCACCCGTTTGTGACCGGCGTCACCACCATTCGAACCCATAACTTAACTTCCCGGTAACCCTCCCGATCTGTATTAGGACGCGACAACAAGCGGCCGCGGGATGCATTTCCGGGCCAAAACTCACCGCACAGAAACAGATGGAGGCAAAATGTTCACTCGGACGTGCTGCTTTGCTTTTTCGCTCATCCTTGGATCGGCCGCGGCGGCCGGCGCGCAACCGACCCGCATCAAGCAGTTCGATGCCTGGGGCGTCTACTCCTACGATGCCGGGGGACAGAAGAACTGCTACGCACTCTCCGTGCCGCTTTCGGCACAGCCGACCAACGTCAACCACGGCGATAATTTCCTTCTGATCGCGCCTTCCAGCGGCTCCGCCTACGCGCCGCAGGCGATCATGGGCTACAACCTGAAGTCGGATGCCGACATCCGCGCCCGCGTCGACGAAAAGGCGTTCAGCATGCGACCGAAGGAAAACGCCGCCTGGCTCAGCAATCAGGCCGCCGAGCCGGACATGGTCAATGCCATGAAGGCGGGCCGCCAGCTGGTGCTGCAGGCGACATCCCAGCGCGGCACTGATACGAGCTACACCTTCTCGCTGAATGGCGTTTCTGCCGCGCTCAAGGAAGTGGAAAAGTGCAATTGATGCCCAGGCCGGTGAGCGGCCGCGCCCTGATGAAGGGCCGGTTCACGATCCGGGTCCTGCGCATGTGGAGGGCATCTCCCCGTTTTGCGGCAGCAAGCGGCCTGCTGGTCCTGTTGGTGGCGGCAGCGCTCCCGGCAGCTTCCGCGGCGCAGTCCGGCGCGGTAAGTGGCTTCGCAAAGGGTCGGGAAACGGGCTTTTCGGTGCCGCGCTATGTCTCGCTGAAAGCAAGCCGCGCACGCATGCGCATCGGCCCGTCGACGGACTATGCCACCAAGTGGATCTATACCCATCGCGGGATGCCCCTGGAGATCACCGAGGAATACGGCAACTGGCGACGTGTGCGCGATTTCGACGGCGTGACCGGCTGGATGTCCGGCGCCCTCCTGTCCGGCGACCGGACGGCCATTGTCGGCCCGTGGCTGGACACGCCGGTGACGCTCCACAGCGAACCGTCCTCCAGGAGTGGTGTGGTGGCCAAGCTGTCGTCAAAGGTGATGATGGGCGTCTCCACCTGCGATGGTGCCTGGTGCAAGGTCAACCTGCCCAGGAACGGCCTTGAGGGCTATGTCGATCAGTCCTCGCTCTGGGGTGTCTATCCCGGCGAGCAGATCAAGTAACCGACCGAACGTGCCGGCGGCGGATCACATGCCGCCCAGCGTCCGCCGCACGGCATCCTGCCAGCCGGCAAGCTTTGCCGCCCGCACCGTCTCCTCCATCTGGGGTTCGAACCGGCGCTGCCTTTTCCACAGGCGCGAGAACTCCGCCTGATCGGGCCAGACGCCCGCTTGCGAGCCAGCAAGCCAGGCAGCACCCAGTGCAGTCGTTTCCGGGATCGTCGGCCGGTCGACCGGTGCATCAAGAAGATCCGACAGCCGCTGCATTGTCCAGTCGGACACGACCATGCCGCCGTCAACGCGCAGCACCGTTTCGCTGTCGCCGTTCTGCCAGTCCTTGTGCATGGCGTCGAGAAGGTCGCGCGTCTGGTAGCACACCGCCTCCAGGGCAGCCCGCGACAGCTCCGCCGGCCCGGTGTTGCGGGTGAGCCCAAAGATCGCGCCGCGCGCTTCGGCGTCCCAGTGCGGCGCGCCAAGCCCGGTAAAGGCGGGCACCAGATAAACGTTCTGCTCGGGATCGGCACTGTCGGCGAGCGTGCCCGTCTGCTCCGCCTTGCGAATGATGCCAAGCCCATCGCGCAGCCATTGCACCGCTGCACCCGCGATGAAGATCGAGCCTTCAAGTGCGTAGGTCGTCTGCCCTTTCAGCCGGTAGGCGATGGTGGTGAGCAGTCTGTTCTTCGACAGCACCATCTCGCTGCCGGTGTTGAGAACCACAAAGCAGCCGGTGCCGTAGGTCGACTTGATCATGCCGGGCTCGAAGCACGCCTGCCCGATGGTCGCTGCATGCTGATCGCCAGCCACACCCAGGATGGGAATGGCAGCGCCAACCAGCCGCTCATCGGTAACGCCAAACTCGTCGGCACAATCCTTGACCTGCGGCAGCATCGCCGCGGGCACGTCGAGCACCTTCAACAGCTCCTCGTCCCAGGCATTGTCGGCAATGTTGTAGAGAAGCGTGCGGCTGGCATTCGTGGCATCGGTGACGAAGCTCTTGCCGCCGGTCAACCGCCAGATCAGATAGGTGTCGATGGTGCCGAAGCAGAGTTGGCCCTTTTCGGCGCGAGCCCTTGCACCCTCCACGTTCTGAAGCAGCCAGGAAAGCTTGCTGCCGGAAAAATAGGGGTCGAGGAGCAGGCCCGTCTTGTTGGTGAAAAGCGCCTCCAGCCCCTCGCCCTTCATTCGCTCGCAGTCCGCCGCGGTGCGACGATCCTGCCAGACGATCGCATTGTGGATGGCTTGTCCGGTGTCGCGCTCCCAGACGACCACCGTCTCGCGTTGGTTGGTGATGCCGATTGCGGCAAGATCTGCGGCACGGATACCGGCCTTGCGGATCGCCTGGCGCATCGTCAGCACCACCGAACTCCAGATCTCCTCCGGATCGTGCTCCACCCAGCCCGATTTCGGGAAGATCTGCGTGAACTCCTTCTGGCCGACACCGACGATCTTCATCGTCTCATCGAAGACAATAGCGCGACTGGAGGTTGTCCCCTGGTCGATTGCCAACACATATCCCGCCATCCGGCTCCTCCTCATGCACGTCTTTTCGCAAGTCCTCGGCATGGTTTGAGCAGATGCCGCAAAGCCGTGTCAACTGCTGGAGGAAATGCTCGGCTACCGGCTTGGCTTCGGGAACAAAATCCGCTTTCAACCGTCACTATTGTCTCTGACCCTCTTCAATCCGAGGCGCCACAACCATGAGCGACACCTATTCGACTATGACCACCGGACGAGCCGGGTTTCCGATCCGGACCTTCTTCGTGCCGTTCCCCCTCGTTTGCTTTCCTCTGGCGCTCGCCACTGACATTGCCTATTGGCGCACGTCCTTCCTGATGTGGCACAATTTCTCCTCCTGGCTGCTCTTTTTCGGTCTTGTCATGGGCGGCATCGGACTTATTGCCGGCGCCATCGACATGCTGCGCCGCTCGACGCGCATCTGGGGCCCGGGGCTCGCCGCTGCGATCGCCTACATCGTCGTGCTGGCGCTTGCCCTGCTCAATAGTTTCATCCACGCCGGCGATGGCTGGCCGGCCATCGTGCCGAATGGTCTCGTCGTGTCCGCACTGACCACCGTCATGATCATCGTGACGGTGTGGCTTGCCGCACGTCGGCGATCCCGCGTGATCTGGAGTATCGAACGATGAACCGCCGCCTGACAAAGACTGCCGCCCTCGCCTCCACTGCACTCGCCCTCCTGGTCATTACGGGCTGCAGCAACGAGGATTCGTCCGACTTTGACGTATCCCAGCAGTATGGCGCAGAGCCCGTCTTGCCTGAACCAAGGAGTGTGCTCCTCCCGGACCTGAAGGTGGCCGAAGTTGTCGGCTGGCAGGAAGGCGAAACGCCGACGGTGCCTGAAGGCCTCACGGTCAGCGCCTATGCCAATGATCTCGCCAACCCGCGCACCGTTCACACGCTGCCCAATGGCGATGTGCTGGTGGTGCAGGGCAAGGCGCCTGAAGGCAAGCCGACCGAGCGTCCCAAGGACCTCATCCGCGATTTCATCATGTCGATGGCGCAAGGGAGCGGCGCCCAGTCCAAGGAAAGCAATCTTATCACCTTGTTGCGCGACAGCGACCGCAATGGAACCGTCGACGAGCGTCACGACCTCCTCACCGGCCTGCACTCGCCCTTTGGTGTCGCGTTTGCCGACGATACGCTTTACGTCGCCGCAGCCGACGCAATCCTCGCCTACCCCTACCAGCTTGGGCAAAACCAGATCACCGATGAGCCTCGCGTTCTGACACCTTTGCCCGGCGGCCCAATCAATCACCATTGGACGAAGGATCTGGCGCTAAGCCCGGACGGGCGTTTCCTTTATGCCTCGGTTGGCTCCAACTCGAATGCCGCCGAACGCGGATTGGAAGCAGAAAAGGGTCGTGCCGCGATCTGGCAGGTGGACCGTCAGACGGGTGCGGCCAAGATCTTTGCCTCCGGCCTGCGCAACCCGAATGGCCTGACGTTTCATCCCGAGACCGGAGAGCTATGGGCGGTGATCAACGAGCGTGATGAGCTCGGACCGAACCTCGTTCCCGATTACATGACCTCTGTGAAGGAAGGCGCCTTCTACGGCTGGCCGTGGAGCTATTACGGTAACCACGTGGACGAGCGTGTGCATCCGCCGCGCCCGGACATGGTGGAACAGGCCATCGCTCCCGATTATGCGCTATCGAGCCATGTCGCAGCGCTTGGCCTTACCTTCTCCAACAACTCCGCCATGCCGGAGCCTTTCCGGAACGGCGCCTTCGTCGGTCATCGCGGCAGCTGGAACCGCAACCAGTTCAATGGCTACAAGGTCATCTACGTGCCCTTCGAAAACGGCCGGCCGGCCGGAATGCCGGTCGATGTCGTAACCGACTTCCTGGCCGGGGAGAATACCCGTGGACGCCCCGTTGGTGTCGGCATAGACGGCACGGGTGCGCTTCTGGTGGCCGACGACGCAGGCAACACGGTCTGGCGCATCGCCGCAGCGGACGGGACCATCTCGCCGGAGCCGATCGCAACGGACCAGCCTCCACAAAATGCTGGTGCCGCAACAGCGCCCGATAACGCCGCCACGCCAGCAGCGCCGGGTGCTCCCGCCGCACCAGCAACAACGACCGACCGTCTTCCGGCAGATCCGGCAGCGCCACCGGCCCCAGCACCCGCTTCTCCCGAAGCTGGAGCGGCAGGCGGCAGCGGTCCGGTCAATCCACCACAGACGGATATTGCACCTGCCGTGCAGCCGGAAGCCGGCGTTCGGACAGGCGGCTAGACAGGGCCGATAACAATCAACGGCCGGCGCCCCTGAAGCGCCGGCCGTTCTGGACCTCTGACGGCCACCGTGCCATCGTCGCCGCTCCCCGGTGGAGACACCGGTCGAAGCAGCGGAGTTGAACATGCAGGTCACCGTCTTTAGCACCAAGCCATATGACCGGCTTTTTCTCGATCATGGCCAAAACGACGGGCTTCATCTCCAATACTGCGAGGCACGGCTTTCACTGGAAACGGTTGCCCTGGCGGAAGGCTCGGACGTGGTCTGCGCCTTCGTCAACGACAACCTGTCCGAGCCCGTTCTGGAACGGCTTGCCGGCTATGGCGTGCGGCTGATTGCACTGCGCAGTGCAGGTTTCAACCATGTCGATCTTGTTGCCGCAGATCGGCTGGGCATCACCGTTGCCCGTGTGCCCGCCTATTCACCTCACGCGGTCGCCGAACATACGATGGCGATCATCCTGGCGCTCAACCGAAAGATCCACCGCGCCTATAACCGCGTCCGAGAAGGCAATTTCGCGCTCGACGGCCTGCTCGGCTTCGATCTCCACGGCAAGACGATCGGCATTGTCGGCACGGGCAAGATCGGCGCGGTATTTGCGCGCATCGCCGCAGGCTTCGGCTGCCAGCTGCTGGGGCATGACCTGAAGCCCAACCCCGAGTGCCAGGCGCTTGGAATGACCTATGTCAGCCGCGACGAGATCTTCCGCCAGTCCGACATTCTCAGCCTCAACTGCCCGCTGACCCCGGACACCTACCACATGATCCGCGCTGAAACGCTCCCCATGCTGAAGCCCGGCGTCATGGTGATCAATACCAGCCGCGGCGCAGTCATCGATGCACATGCGGCGATCAAGGGGTTGAAGGATGGTACGATCGGCAGCTTGGGGCTAGATGTCTATGAGGAGGAAGCGGACCTCTTCTTCGAGGACCTCTCCAACGAGGTGCTGCGCGACGACGTGTTTGCCCGCCTCCTGACATTTCCGAACGTGCTGATCACCGGCCACCAGGCCTTTTTCACCAAGGAGGCGCTGGAGGCGATCGCCGAGACCACGATCGGCAACATCAAGGCCTTCCGCAAGACGGGGGTACCGCTACACGCGGTAACGCTGGACTTCCTCGCCGGACGGGGGTGACACAGTCTTGCTCTGTCGGCGATCCGCCCCCCGAAATTCCGGAGGGCGGATCGATTTTGTCAGGCGAAGTTGATCGTCTTCACTTCCACGTAATTGTCCAGTCCTTCGATCCCGCCCTCACGGCCAAGGCCGGATTGCTTCACGCCACCGAAAGGCATGGTGATGTCGACGATATTGCCGTTGACCGATAGGTGGCCGGACTGGATGCGCCGTGCCACTGCATAGGCGCGTTCCGGATCGGCCGAGTAGATTGCGCCGTTCAGCCCGTAGATGCTGTCGTTTGCCTTGGCGACTGCATCCTCCTCGTCCCGGTAGGTGATAATCGAGACAACAGGGCCGAAGATCTCCTCCTGTGCGATCGTCATTTCCGGCGTGACGCCGGTAAATACCGTCGGCTGCACGAAATACCCCTTGTCCAGCCCTTCCGGCCGGCCGCCGCCGCAGGCAAGCGTCGCGCCTTCTGCTTTGCCGGTCTCGATATAGTTCATGACACGCTCGAGTTGGCGGCCCATGGCAAGCGGCCCCATGTGGACGCTTGGATCGGAAGGGTCGCCGACCTTGATGTTGCCGACGGCACCGACATAAAGATCGGTGAATTCCTTCGCCCGGCTTTCCGGCACGAGGATGCGGGTGAGTGCGAAGCAGACCTGGCCGGTAATCGGCATGGTGTAGATCATCAGGCTGGGAAGTGCTGCCGCAAAATCCGCGTCGTCGAGCAGGATCGCCGCAGATTTCCCGCCCAGTTCGAGACTGACACGCGTGAGACGGTCGGCGCAGGCAGCCGCGATGTGGCGTCCGGCAGCGGTTGAGCCGGTGAAGGCGACCTTGTCGATCCCCGGATGGCGGATCAGGTGGTCGCCGACCTCCCTGCCCGCCGGCACAAGGTTGAAGACGCCCGCCGGAAGGCCGGCCGCATCGATCGCTTCGGCCAGCATATAGGCCTCCAGCGGCGTTTCCGGCGAGGGCTTGGACACGAACGTGCAACCGGCGGCAAGGCCGGCGGCGATCTTGTAGCTGAGGAGCACCATCGGCGCGTTCCACGGCGTAACCGCGGCGCAGACACCGACGGGTTCCTTGACGATGCGCGTCATGCCGCCGCCGGGCCGCGTCCGCTCCTCGACGAAGCTGTAGGAATTGCTGTCGATCAGATCGGCATAATAATCGAAGAGCTGCGCATTCTGACCGACAAGCTTCTTGGTCAGCATGATCGGGGCTCCGACCTGCAGCGTCCAGGCATCGGCGATCTCGTCGTGACGGCCGCGCAGCTGCTCGGCCACCTTGCGCAGGTAGCTCGCGCGCTCGTGCGCGGACATCCTCGGCCATGGGCCCTTGTCGAAGGCATGGCGTGCCGCCGCAACGGCTGCATCGACATCTTCGCGTGAGGCTTCCGGGTACTGCATGATGCGCTCTTCGGTGACCGGCGAAATCACCTCCAGCAGCGCCGACGATCGCGGGGCCACCCATTCACCGCCGATGAAGAACTTATCCGGGATACGAAAGGCCACATCGGGCGTGGTCATGACATTCATGCGTTTTCTCCTCCTGGAAGACATGGAAACAAAGCGCTGGGAAACGACTCCTCCCGTTTCCTGGGGTGCCGGACGCTACGCCACCTCCCGGCCAACCATGTATTCATTTGGAACCGCACTTCGGAGTCATGCAATGGCCCGAACCTTTCATCTTTGCGTGACGGGTAGGCCAGAGAGGCAGGACAGCGGCAACAATGTATACAAGTTCGGCGGATTTTGTGCTGCGCCTTGCCTCCACACGAGATCATGCAGGCGCAACAGCACCTTCAACCTGCTACGGCAGGCAGTGCTTCACGACGTCGCGTGCCGCATAAGCTGCGGCACGGCTCCAGGCCTCGTCCGTATCGCCCCGGTAGCTGAGGAAGCGGTCGCAGGACGGGCGGTTGGTGGCCAGATCGATCACCGCGAATTTGACGCCGCCGATCAGCGTGCTCATCTTGCGGACCTGGCCGATCAGGAGGTGGCTGGCGCCCGCCTCGACGGCACGCGTCGAAAGCGCCTCTATTCCAGCCACACCGACCGAGCACTTGCCAACGCACGTCAACGCAACCGTCTTCACTTCAGCGGCCGCCGAAAGAGCATCTGCGACCGTCCGGTCGAGCGCCACGAGCCGCCGGTCGTGCTCCACGGACTGGTCCTGCGCCTCCCCGGAGGTATCGACGAAGTCGAAACTGGCGACGGCAAGCGCTACGGGCGCGGCGAGATCGGTTGAGTTTCCACTTGCCTGCCCGGCAATCATGGCAAGGGCCATGGCCGGCCCGCAGATTGCGAAAGCCTGGAAGCGACTGCGCATTGCTGGCTGCGGAATTTCGGTCATATCCTTCTCCCGCACCAAGAGTAGCAGGCGCTCGCAAGAAAGCAACGAGGCGAGGTGGCTGCCGCTGACTGATTGCCAGCGCCTGCCGATTCCGCGTAACCTCAGCAAATCATCGCGGTGCAGCAGAACGCCGCGAACCGGGAGGTCAGCATGTCCAGAACCGTCGTCGTCACCGGCTCGACCAGCGGGATCGGCCTTGGGATCGCGAAGGCGTTTGCCGTTGAAGGTTGCCATGTCGTCATCAACGGCTTCGGCAAGCCAGACGAGATCGAGGCGGTGCGGCGCGAGCTGGAGGTGCTGGGCGGCGGGCGCGTGATCTACCACCGTGCCGACATGACGAAGCCGGATGAGATCGGCGACCTAATCGGCACGGCAAAGGAAACATTCGGTTCCGTCGACGTCCTCGTCAACAATGCCGGCATCCAGCATGTCGCGAAGATCGAGGATTTCCCGACGGAAAAATGGGACCAGATCATCGCGATCAACCTCACGAGCTCCTTTCACACCATGCGGCACGCGATCCCGCTGATGAAGGAGAAGGGAAAGGGCCGCATCATCAATATTGCCTCCGCCCATGCGCTCGTCGCTTCACCCTTCAAATCGGCCTATGTCGCTGCCAAGCACGGTATTTTAGGGCTCACGAAAACAGCAGCCTTGGAACTTGCCGAATTCGGGATTACCGTCAACGCGATCTGCCCGGGCTACGTGCTGACGCCATTGGTCGAGAGGCAGATCCCGGATACCGCGCGCGAGCGCGGGATTTCGGAAGAGCAGGTAAAGACGGACGTGATGCTGAGGCTGCAGGCGACGAAAGAGTTCGTATCGATCGAGGAAGTGGCGGCAACCGCCGTCTACCTCGCCAGCGACGCGGCACGGCAGGTCACCGGCACCCATATTTCGATCGATGGCGGCTGGACCGCCCAATAAAGAGAACAAACTGAAATGACAGATGCGATCCGCTTCATCCTCAACGGCAAAGACGTCAGCCTCGGCAGCTTCGGCCCGACGGAAACACTTCTGGATTACCTGCGGCTTAAGCGACGGCTGACCGGCACCAAGGAGGGCTGCGCCGAGGGCGACTGCGGCGCCTGCACCGTGCTGGTGGGCCGGCTGATCGACGGCGTCCTGCGCTATGAGACGGTCAACGCCTGCATCCGCTTCCTCGGCTCGCTGCATGGAACCCATGTGGTAACAATAGAACATCTGGCGGCAAAGGACGGGGCGCTGCATCCGGTGCAGCAGGCGATGGTCGACCAGCACGGATCGCAATGCGGCTTCTGCACCCCAGGCTTCGTCATGTCGCTCTATGGCCTGTGGCTCTCCAACGACGCGCCGTCCCGCGCCGAGATCGAGAGCGCGCTGCAGGGAAACCTCTGTCGCTGCACCGGCTACGAGCCGATCATCAAGGCAGCCGAGCAGGTGGCGGCGGAGCGGCCGAGTTCGCTGTTCGACCCGCTGGAGCGTGACCGGACCGAGATCGCCGCAAGACTTTGGGACATTCGCGCACATCCCGAGAGCATCCTGGTCGAGAAGGACGGCGCCCGTTCCGTCATCCCGGCAAACCTGCAGGCTTTTGCCGATTTCATCGCCGACGAGCCGAAGGCGACGATCGTCGCTGGCTCAACCGATGTGGGGCTGTGGGTGACGAAGCAGATGCGCCTGCTCGACCCCGTGGTCTTCATCAACCACCTGACGGAACTGCAGGCGATCACTGCGGACGAGAAGGGCATCACCATCGGCGCTGGCGTCACCTATACCCAAGCCTTCAACGTGCTGGCAGAGGAGATCCCGCAGATCGCCCGGCTGATCGACCGGATCGGCGGCGGCCAGGTGCGCAACATGGGCACGATCGGCGGCAATATCGCCAACGGGTCACCGATCGGCGACACGCCTCCGCCCTTGATTGCGCTCGGCGCTGAGCTGACCCTGCGCTCGCACAGCGGCAAGCGGACCATGCCGCTGGAAGACTACTTCCTCGCCTATGGCAGGCAGGACCGCATGGCCGGCGAGTTCGTCGAGAAGGTCTTCGTGCCGCGCCCGCGGGAAGACGCGTATTTCGGCGTCTACAAGATCTCCAAGCGGCGCGACGAGGACATTTCCGCCCTGTGCGGCGCCATCCATGTCGAGCTCGACACGGAAGGCCGCGTGGCAAGCGCCCGCATCGCCTTCGGCGGCATGGCGGCGACGCCGAAGCGGGCACGCCATGTGGAAGAAGCGCTGACGGGACAGGACTGGAACTGGGCGACTGTTTCCGCCGTCCGCGAACTCTTCGACCAGGACTACCAGCCGCTTACTGACTGGCGTGCGACGGCCGAATACCGGTCGCTGACGGCCAAGAACCTGCTGACCCGCTTCTTCCTGGAAACGGCAGGCGCGCCGACAGAACTGCGCCGCTTCGAACTGGAGGAGGCGTGACATGGACAAGGCGACCTTCGAGCCGAAGAACGTGATCAACGGGCCGCTGCATTCCTCGCTGCGGCATGATTCCGCCCACAAGCATGTGACCGGAACTGCCGAGTATATCGATGATATCCGCGAACCTGCCGGCACGCTGCATGCAGCACTCGGCATGGCGGACCGGGCCCATGCGGAGATCCTGTCGATCGACCTCGATGCCGTGAAGGCATATCCCGGCGTCGTCTGGGTGATGACGGCCGATGACATTCCTGGCTTCAACGACGTCGGCTCCACCGGCCAGCACGACGAGCCGCTTCTGGCAACGTCCAAGGTCGAGTTTCATGGCCAGCCGATCTTTGCGGTGATCGCGGAGACACGCGACCAGGCCCGACGGGCTGCACGTTTGGCGAAGATCGAGTACCGCGACCTGCCGCACTGGACCGACATCCAAGGCGCGGTCGAGAACGGCGCACCGCTCGTCGTCAAGCCGATGACGCTGGCCCGTGGCGAAGCGCAATCGGAGATCGAAAAGGCGCCACGCCGGCTGAAGGGCCAGATGGAGATCGGTGGCCAGGAGCATTTCTACCTGGAAGGCCAGATCGCCATGGCCATGCCCGGCGAAGACGAGGACGTCATCGTCTGGTCCTCCACCCAGCATCCGAGCGAGGTGCAGCACATGGTGGCCCATGTGCTGGGCATCGCCAACAATGCGGTGACTGTCAACATACGCCGCATGGGCGGTGGCTTCGGCGGTAAGGAGACCCAGGGCAACCACTTCGCCTGCCTTGCGGCGGTAGCCGCCAAGAGGCTCAACCGTGCCGTCAAGTTCCGGCCGGACCGCGACGAGGACATGGCCGTCACCGGCAAGAGACACGACTTCCGCGTCGATTACGACGTCGCCTTCGACGACGAGGGCCGCATCCATGCGGTGGATGCCACCTATGCCGCCCGCTGCGGCTGGTGCGCGGACCTCTCCGGCCCGGTCACCGATCGCGCCCTCTTCCACGCGGATTCGAGCTACTTCTATCCGCATGTGCACCTGACCTCGCAGCCGCTGAAGACCCATACCGTCTCGAATACCGCCTTTCGCGGCTTCGGTGGGCCGCAGGGCATGCTCGGCGCCGAGCGCATCATCGAGGAGATTGCCTATTCGGTCGGCAAGGACCCGCTCGAGATCCGCAAGCTGAACTTCTACGGTCAGCCCGGCTCCGGCCGCACCACGACGCCCTACCACCAGGAGGTCGAGGACAATGTCATCGCCCGCGTGGTGGAGGAGTTGGAGCGCTCCTCCGACTACCAGGCGCGGCGCAACGCGATCATCGCGTTCAACGAGAACAGCCCGGTCATTCGGAAGGGGATTGCGCTGACGCCGGTCAAATTCGGCATCTCCTTCACCATGACCGCCTACAACCAGGCCGGCGCGCTGGTTCACATCTACCAGGACGGCTCGATCCACTTGAACCACGGCGGCACCGAGATGGGCCAGGGCCTTTACGTCAAGGTGGCGCAGGTGGTGGCCGACACCTTCAACGTCGACATCGATCGGGTGAAGATCACGGCGACCACGACGGCCAAGGTGCCGAACACCTCCGCAACCGCCGCCTCCTCCGGCTCCGACCTGAACGGCATGGCCGCCTATGACGCGGCCCGTCAACTCAAGGAGCGTCTCGTCGATTTCGCCATGCGCCAGTTCGAGGTGCCGCGCGAGGAGGTGGAGTTCCTAGCCAACCGCGTGCGGGTGGGCACGGAAGTGGTGCCTTTTGACACGTTGGTGCGCGCAGCCTATTACGACCGCGTCCATCTCTCCGCCGCCGGCTTCTACAAGACACCGGACATCCACTGGGACCGCGAGGCGGGCCGAGGCCGTCCCTTCTACTACTACGCCTATGGCGCATCTGTTTCGGAAGTCTCCATCGACACGCTGACCGGTGAATACATGGTGGAGCGCGCCGACATCCTTCACGACGTCGGCAGGTCGCTCAACCCGGCAATCGACATCGGCCAGATCGAGGGCGGTTTCGTGCAGGGCATGGGCTGGCTGACGACCGAGGAACTGTGGTGGGACGACAAGGGGCGCCTCAGGACGCACGCCCCTTCCACCTACAAGATTCCCCTCGCCTCCGACCGCCCGAAGGTCTTCAACGTGAAGCTTGCGGAATGGTCACAGAATGCCGAGCCGACCATCGGCCGGTCAAAAGCCGTCGGTGAGCCGCCCTTCATGCTGGCGATCTCGGTGCTGGAGGCGATCTCCATGGCCGTTGCGAGCATCGCCGATTACCGCGAGTGCCCTCGCCTCGATGCGCCTGCGACACCGGAACGGGTGCTGATGGCGGTGGAACGGCTGAAGGCGATGTGACGCTAGCGGTGCGCCTTGCGCCACCCGGCGCGGCGCGCTTCCTCTTCCGAGCAGAACCAGCGCTCGCCATGCTGGTAGCTGATCTTGGTCGCCGCGTAATATTCCTGTCCGGGCACATGGTAGATGCGCTCGCCGGAATTGATGGAGATATTGCCCTTGATGGTGCAGGCGGTGTCGTAAACCTGACGCGGAAACAGCGTGTAGCCGCCGGCGCCGATGAAGGCGGCGGCAGATGCGAGAACGACGATCCCCGTGAACTGGCTCATGAACAGCAGGGTAGCTGCGAAAGCTTGCGGTTCCGTGGCAGAATTCGTTAAGTTTTATCTGAACTCTGCGCAGCCTCGCTACATCGAAGGTTCAAGCTGCGGTGCAGGTGCATCCACTGGCATCCGGAAGGTGAACCGCGTCTCCGTCTCGTCGGAATGGACGACGAGGCTGCCGCCGTGAGCTTCGGCGATCTGCGAGGCAATATAGAGGCCGAGGCCGAGGCCCTGCAGGCTCGCATTCCCCTCCCCCCTCTTGAAGGGCTGAAACAGCTTCGGCAGCGATTGCTTCGGTATCGGGTCGCCTGAGTTGGCAACTGAGAGATGAAGGTGTCCCTCCGAAACGGATGCATCAACCCTGATGGGCGCTTCTGGAGAGCCGTGAGTCACGGCATTGCCCAAAAGGTTGGACAGCATCTGCGCAATGCGTTGGTGGTCAACGGGCACAACTTCCGACAAGTGGTAGTTTGCCACGATCCGGCGCTCGGGATGGCCGGACTGGATCTCCAGGACCACCTGCTCCAGCGTCGGGACAAGCGGGTTGTTCTGGTCCCGCTTCAACGCGATTCCGCCGCCCAATCTTCCCCGCGCGAAATCCATGACATTGTCGATCAGCGCCGACATCCGCATCACACTGCCGCGCATGATGTTCAGAACACGGATCGATTTATCGCTCTGTTGTTCGCGCAAGAGGATGTTGATGCCGCCGCCGATCGACGCGATCGGATTTCGCAGGTCGTGACCCAGTACGGCGATAAACTGTTCGCGAAGCTCGGATGCCGTTTTGACGTCGATCAGGCTGGCCTGCACTGAACTCAGCTTTTCGGCCGCATCGAACTGGAAGCCGATAAGCTCGGCAAACAGCTTGAACATTGCCAGGTTATGCGGTGCGCTCAGGTTGGCGGGCTTTGCGTCGATGGCGCACAGCGTCCCGAAAAACCGCCCATCGGGCAGGACGACCGGCACCGAGATGTAGCTCTGCAAGCCGTAGAGCTTCGGCGTATGGTGGCTGCAGTAAACCGGATCCTCCGCAACATTGTCTATGACAATGACATCGCGAAGCTGGCGGACTTCGTGGCAAAGCGTCGTTTCAACGTCCAGCTCCGCTCCAGGGGTGAGGCCGAACTCGATATTGTCGAGCACCTGGCAGACGACCCAGCGGCTTTCGGTGACACGCGCCACCGCGGCAAAACCCATACCGGTCGAACGACATATGACCTCCAGGATGCTGGAGACCGTCGGGATATCCCGCATCGTCGCAATGTCTTGGTCGATGTCCTGTGCCATATGCCGTCGAAAATGAAATACAAAACGAAAGGACTAGGCTCAGTCCTGAAGCATCCTTTCCGACTATTCTAGGGCAGTCGGTTGATATTCCAAGGTTGAGCCAGTGTGATCAGCGGATGCCTGATCGCATGAGGTATACCAGCGCTGCCAGGATCATCAGCGGCAGAACGAGGAGCTTGACCAGATAGGCCACCGCTATTGCAATTGATGCGGAGAAGAGGTCGGCCGAAATCGCAACGCCGTCGGTGATGATGCGTGCATTCTCTGTAACGCCGCTCGTCACCGACTGCGCAAGGCCTGAAGCGGCGCCGAGCGTGCCGGTCAGCGCCGAACGTGAGGCATCGACGGCTGAGCCAAGCCGATCCAGCAATCCGGGCTCGAGTGCCCCATCTGCCGGCGGCGCGACAGCCGGCGGCTCATTGCTTTTCAGCGCCTCCACCTGTTGCTCAACCGCCGCTGGATCGTACTGCGCGTCCATCCGATGAAAGACCTGCGTGGCGCTCCCCCATGCCTCCTCCGTGATGGCGTTGCCTGCGTAAAAGGCGAGCGAGTAGGAGGCAGGCAACAGCACCGCACCGATTATTCCAAGCGCGGCAGCAGAACGCGACATCCGCTCCAGGGCAGGCGGAACGGCGCGAGTGGTCAACAGCAGGATCGCAATGACGCCTGCACCGAGCGCAAGCACGGCGGAGGCCGCCTTGGCTACCGGTACGAGAACAAGGGAAAGGATGCCGGAGGCAATCGCAAGATAGAAAAGGAGGTCCGCCATCCGGTCGATCGTATTGGTGACCGGCTGCAGCAACTGCCCTGGACTGGCTGTCACCGAGGCAACCCCGACACCACCCGTCACGTCCGCATCCTTGGCAACGCTCATCAGCGAGTTGACGACGCGGAGCGTGCCATAGAGCGCACCGCTTCCGATTGTCACCTCGCGGCTGAACCGCGCGGCGACATCTGCCAACGGGTTGATAAAGAACATCGCCGCGGCAAAGGCCGCAACGAGCAGCCATGCGATGGAAGACGTTCGTCTGCTCATGGATGGTCCTCTTCTTGCGAGGACAGTCTAACACAGCCTCACTCCAGACACATGAGCTGCAACAAACGGAGAGATGGTCAGGATGCCAGTGCTTCTGCTGTCATCGACGTGCAGACCAACCTGTTTCGTCCAGAACGTTTTGCCCGATAAAGTGCTGCATCCGCACAGGAGATCATCGCCTCGAGAGTCGGCGGCGGATGGGCGGCTGTTGCGAGCCCCGCGCTTGCAGTCAAAGTCACGGCCGTTTCTCGCGCCCATTCGAATCGGACAGCCTCGAATCGGCGCCTGACGGTATCAACAAGCGCTGTCGCCGCCTGCAGCGTAGTCCCGGGCATGAACAGAATGAATTCCTCCCCGCCCCACCGCCCCGCAAGGTCCTGCGGGCCGATGGTTGTTTCCATGGTGGCTGCAAAATGGCTGATGACTTCGTCTCCCGCATCATGCCCGTAGCAGTCGTTGACTGCCTTGAAATCATCCAGATCGAAGAGCGCGACGCAAAAGCTCCCGGTGCTGCCGTTTGACAGATGAGCGGCAACCCGGTTGCGAAAGGCGCGTCGATTGAGCAGGCCACTTAGGGGATCGAGCTCTGCCAGCCGCTTGAGCTCCTCCTGATAGCGCACATGGTCGGAAACATCACGGATGGCGGCAACCATCATGGGCTCGTTTGCAGCCGACGTCCGTAAAATGGTGATCGCAAGATGCACCTCGCTCCCGTCAGAGCGCAAGCCGATGATGCCTGTCTCTCTTTGCCCCATATAGCGGGTATCGCTTGGGCCGGCCTGAAAGCGCTCCACAAGCGAACCATGGGAGGAGCGGATCCGCTCCGGAAGAAGTACCTCCAGCGGCTTGTCCAAAAGCTCGCCAGATTGCCAGCCGAACAGTGCCTCCGCTGCCGGATTGCAGAGCCGGATTATCCCGGCCCGGTCGATTCCAATGATCCCGTCGGCAATTTCAAACACGATCTTGCGGTAAAGATCCTGGGACACTGGGATAAGCGAGGCGATTGCAGGGGTGTGGGTCATTGTATGGGCCGAGACTGGACGCTGCACGGGCAGCCATGGGCGGATGAGGTGTTAGAGAATTAGAGTCGAATCGCTAAGATGTTTTTAACCGGTGCGGGGAATGCACGCGCTTCCACGCACTCCAGATGCGCCGTCAAGCGCCACATGCTACGCTGGTTGGATCATGACAGACACGCCTCTCGCCGCCTTCCTTGCCAGCCAACCCGATTGCATCCTCGTTGAGATTTCCGAGGCCAGGGGATCGACGCCTCGCGACCAAGGGACCGTGATGCTCGTTGCCGAAGACGACATCTGGGGAACGATTGGCGGCGGTCAGTTGGAGTTCATGGCGATCGATAACGCCCGCGCCCTTCTGTCGGGGGGCGGCAATGCCGTGATGGACATCCCGCTTGGACCCGAGATCGGCCAGTGCTGCGGGGGCCGCATGCGGCTTTCGTTCGAGCCGGTGACAGAGGCAATCATGGCGCGCCTCGAAGAGCGACTGAAGCGGGAGGATCAGGCTCATCGACCCGTTTTCCTGTTCGGCGCCGGCCATGTGGGACTTGCGCTCGCAAGGGCGCTCGCCCCGCTGCCCCTCGCCGTGACCGTGGTGGAGACGAGGGCTGATGCGCTGGATGCGTTACCCCGCGAGGTAACGCGGAAGCATGTGGCCATGCCGGAGGCCATGGTCACCGAGATTTCCGCTGGGGGTGCCGCGGTGATCCTGACGCATGACCATGCGCTCGACTTCCTGATCGCCCGCGAGGCGCTCGCGCGACGCGACCTTGCCTATGTCGGCATGATCGGCTCGCAGACGAAGCGCGCAACCTTGGCCAACTGGCTGAAGCGCGAGGGCGCCGGCGCCGACCTGGTCGACAGCCTGGTCCTGCCGATCGGCGGCGACACGGTCAGGGACAAGCGCCCGGAGGTGATCGCCGCCATGGTGGCCGCCGAACTGTTAACCGTCTTGTCTTCACCCACCGCTCAAAGGCTGCGTGGCGGGTAGGTCAGCATCGCCTCACGCCAGGCTGACCTGCAGGCGATGGGTCGGTAGACCGGCCGCCCGTCGCGCAGGCCAATGTCGCGCAGCACATCGTCAGTCAGATCGCCTGCATCAACCCGGCTGATGCTCCGGTGCTGCGGCGCGAGGCGTTTCCATAGGCTCGACAGGGACCATCCACGATCCGGCTTGCAAGGTGCATCGCAGCGAGAGGTCAGGGCAAAGGACATCGTAATACCCACTTCCATTCGATTGTCTGGTGGGCGTAGGATGCACGGCGATGCAGGCTTAATCCAATTCAACAACCGTCTGCATGGATCAAGAGAACTTATCCATGAAGCTGTCGCGCCAATTCCCGCTCAATGCCCTGCACGTCTTCGAGGCGACTGCGCGCTTGAAGAGTTTTACCAAAGCAGGGCTGGAACTGGGGATGACGCAAACGGCCGTCAGCTACCAGATCAAGCTTCTGGAAGACACACTGGGCGAACCACTCTTCCTGCGGCGCCCGCGACAGGTGGCGCTGACAGAGGTGGGTGAGCGGCTGGCCCCGAAAGTGGGGGAGGCTTTCGACATGCTGGCGGAAGCGCTGGGTGGTATTCGCGATCAGTCGGAAGCGACACTGACCATCCACACGACCGCAACCTTTGCGTCGCACTGGCTCGCCCATCACCTGGGCACGTTCCAGGTCGAGAACCCGGGTATCGCAGTTCGGCTGGAAACCTCTCAATCCGTCATAGACTTTTCGCGCACGGAGGGAGATGTAGCCATCCGCTCTGGCAAGGGCATGTGGCCGGGGCTGAAGTCACACTTCCTGATGAAGAGCCATTTTACGCCGATGCTGAGCCCGGCGCTGGCTGAAACCATCGGCGGCATCGGGCAACCGGCAGACCTGTTGAAACTCCCGATCATCGACCCGCAGGACGAGTGGTGGCCGCTGTGGTTTTCGCGTGCCGGGCTTGCAGAGGTTGATCTCTCGAAGTTTCCCGCAAGCCAGTACGGCGCCCAATATTTCCACGCGGCTGCGGCGATCGCGGGACAGGGCGTGGCGATCCTGAGGCCGGAGTTTTACGCCGACGACGTCGCCCTGGGAAGGCTTTATCAGCCATTCGACCTGCTCGCGAGCGATGGCTCCGACTACTGGCTCGTCTACCCGGAGTCGCGCCGCCATTCCCGCAAGATCCGCGCCTTCCGCGACTTCATGCGCAAGAAGATGCCGGATTTCCAGGACTAGTTCGTCTTCTTTCCCGAGGTCCGCCCTTCCCTCTCCCGCTGTTTTTTCGCAATGTGGCGAGTCGGGAGGCGAGGTCTCCAGAGGGGTTTGAATATGTATGAATATGCCGTGGCCTGGGAATGGCTGTCGTTTGCCGCGCGCTGGCTGCACGTGATCACCGCCATCGCCTGGATCGGCTCGTCCTTCTACTTCATCGCGCTCGATCTCGGGCTGGTGAAGCGGCCGCACCTTCCGGTCGGCGCCTATGGCGAGGAGTGGCAGGTGCATGGCGGCGGCTTTTACCACATCCAGAAAT
>CAYNED010000019.1:0-22157 GCA_964396135.1 uncultured Neorhizobium sp. | reverse complement strand
CACGGCATGAAAATCGCCGGACGGCTGGTCGTCGCCTTTACTTCCTTTGCCGTGCCGTGGCACAAGCCCCGAAATCGAACCGCTGACGGAGAAGACGACGTGAAACCAGAAGAAATCAAGAAGCTGGACGGCTATTTCAAGCGGACGTTCAACCCCGAGATGGTCGTCAAAGCGCGTCCGCGCAAGAACGACTCTGCCGAGGTTTATCTTGGAGAGGAGTTCCTAGGGGTTGTCTATATCGATGACGAGGACGGCGATCGCTCCTATAATTTCTCCATGGCGATCCTCGACGTCGACCTCTGATGTTTGCCACAATAGCGTTCATTTGTGCAGTGCACAAAATTCCTTGACTCTGGAAATGTGCTGACGTTCTATAAGCAGATCCGAATGAGCAAAGGGTGAGGCTTATGTTCGATTTCGATGATGCCAACCGCAGGAGCAAGGAAGCGATTGATGCCATGCTGAATGGCTGTGTTGAAGTCGCTAAGGGATATCAGTCCATTGCTGACGAGGCGACGAACTTCTCTCGACGCAGCTATGAGGACATGACGTCTTTCATGGAGCAACTCGCGACAGTCCGCAGCCTCGGAGAAGCCTACCAGTTGCAGACACGGTACCTGACTTCGGCCTACGAGGCTGTCCTAGCCGAGGCAAATAAGATGAATGGTCTTTACGCGGATCTGACGCGGTCCGCTTACAAGCCGCTGGATATCGCTCCGACCACGTCCAGATCCACTGCAGTGGCTGTCGCAGACGCGGCCTGAGCCGCAGGTTCAAGATTGTTAGAATGAAGACCGGCAGGTTCGTCTTGCCGGTCTTTTGATTCCGGCTGCCACCTCTTTTCTCTGCCGATGCTCTCGTTGAGCGGAATAGTGATTGCGCCTCCGTGATGGGGGCTTAAAATCAGGCTCAGATGCACTAAGTTAACACGATCTGATGTCCGGCGCCGGAAGCACCCATTAGGCCGGACGATTAGGGAATGAAATGAAATGATCGCACGGCCGATCTTGATGCAAAACGAAAAGAACGGCGGCGGAGACAACGCAAATCGCGGCACGTCCGTCATTACCCGCACCCAGCCCAAGACGAAGAAACCGAACCTGTATCGCGTGCTTCTCCTGAATGACGACTACACTCCCATGGAGTTTGTCATTCATATCCTGGAACGGTTCTTTCAGAAGGATCTTGAGGCGGCGACGCGGATCATGCTCCACGTGCACAATCATGGCGTGGGGGAGTGTGGAATTTTCACGTACGAAGTCGCGGAAACGAAGGTGAGCCAGGTTATGGATTTTGCTCGGCAGCACCAGCATCCGCTACAATGCGTGATGGAAAAGAAGTGAGGAACCCACGTGCCAACTTTTTCGCCTAATCTTGAAAAGGCGCTACACCAGGCACTGACCTATGCGAACGAGCGGCATCATGAATATGCCACGCTCGAGCACCTGCTGCTGGCATTGATCGACGATGCTGACGCTGCAGCGGTCATGGGTGCTTGTAACGTCAACCTGGATGCTCTTCGCAAGACAGTCGCTGATTATGTCGACAACGAGCTTGCCAACCTCATCACCGGCTATGACGAAGATTCAAAGCCGACATCTGGCTTCCAGCGCGTCATTCAACGCGCCGTCATCCATGTTCAGTCGTCAGGACGGGAAGAGGTGACGGGCGCTAACGTGCTGGTCGCAATCTTCGCCGAGCGCGAGAGCCATGCTGCCTTCTTCCTGCAGGAGCAGGAGATGACGCGCTACGACGCCGTCAACTACATCTCGCACGGGATCGGCAAGCGCCCCGGCTCGTCCACCGTTCGTCCACCCCGTGGTGCGGAGGAAAGCGACGCAGACGCCAAGCCGGCACGCGAGCAGGAAGACGGATCGGGAAAGAAACCCGCGGAGGCATTGAAAGCCTACTGCGTCAATCTCAACGAGAAGGCGAAGGATGGCCGGATCGATCCCCTGATCGGGCGCCATTCGGAAGTCAACCGTACCATTCAGGTCCTTTGCCGCCGCTCCAAGAACAACCCGCTCTATGTGGGCGATCCAGGTGTCGGTAAAACGGCGATTGCCGAAGGTCTGGCCAAGCGGATCGTCGAGGGCAAGGTGCCCGAGGCGCTTGCGGATGCAACGATCTTCTCGCTCGACATGGGTACGTTGCTTGCCGGGACGCGCTATCGCGGCGATTTCGAAGAGCGACTGAAGCAGGTCGTCAAGGAACTTGAGGATTACCCGGGTGCCGTGTTGTTCATCGACGAGATCCACACCGTGATCGGTGCTGGTGCCACTTCCGGTGGCGCCATGGATGCGTCCAACCTGCTGAAGCCGGCATTGTCCTCCGGGCAGATCCGCTGCATCGGGTCGACGACCTACAAGGAGTACCGCCAGTTCTTCGAAAAGGATCGTGCGCTTGTTCGCCGCTTCCAGAAGATCGACGTCAATGAACCTTCGGTCGATGACGCCATCGAGATCATGAAGGGGCTGAAGCCGTACTTCGAGACCTACCACAAGCTTCGCTACACCAATGAGGCGATCAAGGCGGCTGTTGAGCTGTCGGCACGCTATATTTCGGACCGGAAGCTGCCGGACAAAGCAATCGACGTGATCGACGAAACCGGTGCGGCACAGATGCTGCTGCCGACTTCGAAGCGGCGCAAGCTGATCACCGAAAAGGAGATCGAGGCGACGATCGCGACGATGGCGCGGATCCCGCCAAAGACCGTGTCCAAGGACGACGCGATGGTTCTCGCGAACCTGGAAAAGGAACTGCGTTCCGTCGTCTACGGCCAGGACAAGGCGATCGAGGCTCTGTCGACCGCCATCAAGTTGGCGCGAGCCGGTCTTCGCGAACCGAATAAGCCGATAGGCTCCTACGTTTTCTCCGGCCCGACCGGCGTCGGCAAGACGGAAGTGGCAAAGCAACTCGCATCCTCGCTCGGCGTGGAGCTACTGCGCTTCGACATGTCGGAATACATGGAGCGGCACACGGTTTCGCGTCTGCTCGGTGCACCTCCCGGCTATGTCGGGTTCGACCAGGGCGGCTTGTTGACCGATAGCGTCGACCAGCATCCGCACTCCGTGGTCCTGCTCGATGAAATCGAGAAGGCGCATCCGGACATCTTCAACATCCTGTTGCAGGTGATGGACCATGGCTCGCTGACGGATCACAACGGCAAGAAGATCGACTTCCGCAACGTGATCCTGATCATGACGACGAATGCGGGTGCTTCGGAAATGGCCAAGGCCGCGATCGGCTTCGGGTCCTCCCGGCGTACTGGCGAGGACGAAGAGGCGCTCAACCGTCTGTTCACGCCGGAATTCCGCAACCGCCTCGACGCAACCATTCCATTCGCGCCGTTGCCGACGGAGGTCATCCACCAGGTCGTGCAGAAGTTCGTCATGCAACTGGAAACACAGCTGTCTGAGCGCAACGTCACCTTCGATCTCAGTCCGGAGGCGATCGCATGGCTTGCGGACAAGGGTTACGACGAGAAGATGGGTGCACGCCCGCTCTCGCGCGTCATCCAGGAGCATATCAAGAAGCCGCTGGCCAACGAGATCCTGTTCGGCAAGCTCCGTAAGGGCGGTGTCGTCCATGTCACCGTAGGCAAGACGCAGGATGGTGCCGAAGGCTTGCTGCTGGAATGTGTTCCGGAAGCAGTCCCAGTGAAGCCGAAGCCGGAAGCCGAAGTGGAAGAAGCTTCTGAAGAGGCGCAAGCCAAAGCCAAGAAGCCTCGCTCTTCGAAGAAGGGTTCAGGCAAGGACGGAGGCGAAGCGAAGGCGATGGCTGAAGTGGCCGCGGACGCTGCGGTGTCAGTGGACGCTCCGAAAGCGTCACCGCGAAAGGGCGGAGTCGTTCCGCGGGTGCCGAAGTCGAAATAACATTTTGAAATAAACGAATGCCGGGCCAAATAGCCCGGCATTTTGATTCCCGCGGCCCGTCCGCCTTGCAGTGTCCGGCACCTCATGTCCTCCAGCAGCGAACCGCAATCCACTTCCTTCTGGTTTGTCTCTGGGATGCGGGGGATCACATCGCTGCCCGCCCTGATCCTGATGACTTCTTTTGTCGGCTTCAGCGCGTTCGCCTTTGAGTCCGGGATCACCCGAGGCGAGGCGATCTTCATGACGCTGTCAGTCTGGGCGCTGCCGGCGAAGATGATCCTTGTGGGAATGATGACCAGCGGGGCCCACATCGCAGCCTGCTTTCTCGCGGTTACGCTCTCCTCCATCCGGATGATGCCGATGGTCGCTTCCCTCGTACCGGAGATGCGGTCGCAAAGAACGCCGACCTGGCTATTGCTGGTGCTTTCCCACTTCGTCGCCATCACCGCGTGGGTCTTCGCCATTCAGCGATTGAAGGACGTGCCAAGAGAGCACCGGGCAAGCTTCTTTGCGGGCTTCGGCATCACGCTGACGCTGACGAACACGTTGATCGTCGCTGTCTGTTATGGGGTTGTGGAAGCGTTCCCGCCGCTGGTCTCTGGCGCCCTTTTCATGCTGACTCCGGTGTACTTCCTTGCCTCCATCTGGGCCACAGCCCGTCACCTGGTGGTGAAGCTCGCCTTCATCATCGGCGTCATTGGCGGGCCATTAATGGCGCTTGTCGCGCCTGACTTCGACGTCCTCTACGCCGGCATCGGTGGCGGCACGCTCGCCTATCTCCTGGAGCGCTTCGTCATCAGGCCGCGCCTTGGCGGACGGCGAGGGGCAGCACGATGAGTGGCGACTGGTGGTGGCCCTATATTGTAATTGCGGTTGCCGGCTGGCTGGCGACCGATATCTGGCGCTGGATGGGAGTGCTTACCGGCAGCCGTCTAGACGAGGATTCGGAGGCGCTACAATGGGTGAGGGCCGTGGCGACGGCGCTCGTCATGGCAGTGACCGCCAAGCTGATCGTGTTCCCCGCCGGAACACTGGCAGATTCGCCGCTGTGGCTGCGCATTGGGGCCGCCGGCATCGGCTTTCTCGCTTTCCTGCTTGCTGGTCAACGTGTCGGCGTGGCAGTGGTGACCTCGACCTTGCTGCTTGGGATCGGCCTTTACTGGCTCGGGCCTTGAGCGGAAATAGCCATCGACCACTTGCTTCATCTTTTGCTTGGCTGGGTCTAAATCAAGGGAACATAGAATCAGAATGCAACATCATCCTTCAGCCACTCCCCCCGACGCTGCTGAGCGCCGCAGCAAGCAGCCAGTGGTCGTCTATCCAAACGGCACGCTCGTGCCGCCGGACATGGGCCTGCTCGATCACGTGCGGCAGACCTTGGAAAAGATCGATGAGGTGATCGTGCCGCCTCGCGATGGTCGCGCATTCTCCGTTCCGAAGGGGCATTTCTTCCGGATCGTGAGCGTTGAAGGGCCACAGGTTGGGGACCTCAATCTCTGGAACGCAAACGACCTCACGGAACGCTTCTTCAGCGGCAAGACTCGGGCCCTGCATGCAACGCATGTTTCTGTCGGCGACCGGCTTTGGAGCACACTGCCGGCGCTTCGCCCGATGGCGACCATCACCCACGACACGCTGGACTGGTACGGCTGGGACGATGACGGGGCCGGCATTCACGATGTGATCGGGACCCGCTGCGACCCCTATACAAACCGGCTATTGAACGGCACCGACTATCACCACTGCTGCCATTCCAATCTTTGCCGGGCGCTGGCTGCGGCAAAGGGATCGAGCTTTGCTGAAGCGGAGCCGCATGTGCACGACGTGCTCAACGTCTTCATGTGCACCGGGTTCACCCGTGACACGCACCAGTATTTCATGAAGGCGAGCCCGGTGAGGCCCGGCGATTACCTGGAGATCTTTGCCGAAATCGACCTGCTCGGTGCGTTGTCTGCCTGCCCCGGTGGCGACTGCGGCGCCACCCATTCCAGCGATACCGCCGCCTGCTACCCTCTCAAGGTCGAGATCCTGCGCCCGGACATGGAACTGCTGCAGAACTGGCCGTTCCCGGACCAAAGCCACTACGTCAGCCCATAGCGGCTGGCGGGCCAGCGGTCGCTGCTTCTTTTACTTCACGGCTGGCGCCTTAGCCGGCGAGGGCGGTACGGACTTTCTCCGCATTCGCTTTGAGGATCTCATTGTCCTCCATCTTGCCTGAATGCGGCGCCAGCGGCTCGCCCTCGCGGCGCGGAATGACGTGGAAGTGCAGGTGGTAGACGGTTTGACCTGCTGCGGGCTCGTTGAACTGGATGATCATGATACCGTCGGCCAGGAAGGCCTCTTTTGCGGCCTGTGCCAGTTTCTGGACCACAGTAATCGTGTGGCCGAGAACCGCCGGATCGGCATCCAGCAGATTGCGTGATGGTGCCTTGGGCACAACCAGAAGATGCCCGGGCGCCTGAGGCATCACGTCCATGAAGGCTACCGTTTGATCGTCTTCGTAGACGCGGTGCGACGGAATTTCGCCGCGCAGGATTTTTGCAAAGATGTTGCCGTCATCATAGCTTTGACTGCTCATTGATCTTCCTCTCCTTCGTCCGGTTTGCCATTTTGCTGCTGCCGCTCGCCCTTGCGAAAGGGGCTGTGTGCTTCGAGGTACTCCCCGATCTGTCCTACCTCTAGGCGCTCGCGCTCCAGATAGTCGCCAATTGCGCGCCGAAGGCCGGGGTGGGCGATGTAATGCGCGGAATGCGTGGTCACGGGAAGGTAGCCGCGGGCGAGCTTGTGCTCCCCCTGTGCGCCCGCTTCAACACGCTTCAGCCCCTTGGCAAGGGCGAAGTCGATGGCCTGATGGTAGCAGACCTCGAAGTGGAGGAAGGGGTGGTCCTCGAGGCAGCCCCAATGGCGGCCAAACAAGACCTCGGAGCCAATGAAGTTGATGGCGCCTGCAATGTATCGGCCGTCCCGCTTTGCCATCACCAGAAGAATGTCATCTGCCATCCTCTCGCCGATCAGCGAATAGAAGCTGCGGGTCAGGTAGGGACGCCCCCATTTTCTGCTGCCGGTATCCATGTAGAAGGCGAAGAACTGGTCCCAGATGTCTTCGGTAAGGTCGCTTCCGGTCAACCAGTCGATGGTGATGCCGTTTTCCACCGCAGCACGACGCTCTCTTTTCAGAGCCTTGCGCTTGCGCGAAGCGAGGGTCTCGAGGAAGGCATCATGGTTAGGATAGCCGTCATTGATGAAATGAAATTGCTGGTCTGTACGGTGCAGATATCCGCTGTCTTCAAAGAAGGGCAGTTCCTCTTCCGGCAGAAACGTCACGTGGGCTGAAGAAACGCCCATCTGACGTGTCACCTCCTGGAGACCGGCAGCGAGCGTCGCCTGCACGCTTTCCTGCTCTTGATCCCTTGCTGCCAGAAGGCGTGGTCCGGTCGCGGGGGTGAAGGGTATGCTGCACTGGATCTTCGGGTAGTACTGGCCGCCGGCGCGTTCAAAAGCATCGGCCCAGCTATGATCGAAGACATATTCGCCTTGGCTGTGGCTTTTCAGATAGCCCGGAATAGCTCCGAGCAACGTCCCTTTGTCATCCTCCAGCAGGAGGTGATTACCCATCCATCCCGTCTTCGCCGAGGCGGAACCGGATTCCTCAAGCGCCGAAAGGTAGGCGTGCGACAGGAAAGGGTTGTAGGGATGGTTCGCCGCTCTGGAGGTGCCGGTGAGTCCCGACCAGCGCTCAGGCGCGATCGCTGCGAAGGTTCTCTCGACGCGGATGGATAGAGGTCCTGTCATGCTAAGCGGCAGCGGTCTCCCGGGGATCAAAACCTTCGAAGGTCATCTGGTCTGCATGACTATAGGTATGCGCCCGCGCCTTTTCATCCCTCACAGTCCACGTAATGACGGGAACACCAGATTGTCTCTGGGCGGTGACAAAGCTGTTGGGGAGGTGCGCGTGATGGTAGGAGATGAAATCGAGGCCAAGTTGCATTGCCTCATCATGTGCGAAAAAGTCTTCCGGCTTCACGCCCTCGGCCGTCAGCCCGACTGAAAAAGGTGCGCCTGCTGCTTTCAGCTCTTTAAGGATGTGGTGGTCAAAGCTCATCAGCGCAAGCTTCCCATGGTAGCCATCCAAATCCTCCAGGATCGCCTCGACGAAGCCGTCATCTTCGCCTGGGCGGCCCTTGATCTCGATGATCAGCGGGGTCCGGCCAGCCACGAGCTTGAGCATTTGCTTCAAGGTCGGGATACGGTCTGACGTGCCGCCTACAGCCAGCATGCCGAGTTCGGCCGAGGTTCGCTCGCGTACGTCACCCTTAATACTGCAGAGGCGCTCCAGATTGTGGTCGTGAAAAACCACCGGCACGCTGTCTGATGCGAGTTGAAGATCACACTCTATGGCGAAGCCCGCCTCGATGGCGCGGGAGAAGGCGGAAAGGGTGTTTTCCCAAACGGTCTCGTTCATGTCGTGGTAGCCGCGATGAGCAACCGGCACGTCCTTTATCCATTCGGCAGACGTCATGCTTCGATCTCGATCACGGCGTCTATCTCAACCGACGCGTTGAACGGCAGCGATGCCATCCCTACTGCGGCACGAGCATGTTTGCCGGCATCGCCGAGAATATCGGCAATCAGGTTCGATGCGCCATTGATCACCAAGTGCTGTTCCGTAAACTCCGGCATCGACGCGACGAAGCCGTTGAGCTTCAGAATGCGGCGGATACGGCCAAGGTCGCCGTCCAAGGCAGACTTTGCCTGAGCCAGAATGTTGATGGCGCAGAGTTCGGCTGCGCGCTGAGCGCCGGCTACGTCAACATCGCCACCCACAATGCCGGTGACCGCCACCTTGCCGTTCTCCATCGGCAGTTGGCCGGAGAGATACAGGATATTGCCGCTGATCGTGAACGGAACATAGTTGGCGGCCGGTGCTGCAGCCACGGGAAGAGTTATCCCCCGCTCCTTTAGCCGGGCCTCTATTGCGTCGGACATGCTGAACTCCACATTTGTTGTCAATGTCTCAAAAATCCTGCATTCAAGGCGATAACCTTGCTGGGTGGCGTTCTTATAACATCGGCGATGAGTCCAACAGGAGATAATGAATGAACCAGTCGGGCCCCGCGCTTATCCTAACGATCAGTCTTGCTGGCGCAGGGGGCGCGCCTGCATTGGCTGGCGTTGAAGGAGCTGCAGGACTGCTGCCGCACCGCGCCGTCTACGACCTCGAGCTGAAGGATGCGTCCGACCGCTCGGGGATCGAAGGCATGAGCGGCCGGATGGTCTATGAATTTACCGGCTCTGCCTGCACCGGCTTTACCACCAACTTCCGCTTCGTCACCCGCATCAATACCGGAGAGGACACCCGCCTCACCGATCAGCAGACGAAGACCTTCGAGGATACGGACAAGGGCGAGTTCCGCTTCGAAACCAAGTCCTTTACAGACGAGCAGATGGACAAGGAGATCGCGGGCGAGGCGAGGGAGGATGATTCGAAGGTGAAGGTGGCCATTAGCCGGCCCGATCCCCGGCAGTTGGAGCTGGTATCCAGCGTTTTCCCGACAGAGCACATGCTCGAGGTCATCAAGAACGCGCGCGCCGGGAAGCGCTTCTTCGAAACCCGCATCTTCGACGGGTCCGAGAACGGCGACCAGAGCCTGATCACCAACACGGTCATTGGAGCGCAGCAAAAGCCCGATGAGGGCGCAGCAGCGGACGATGCTTTGAAGGCGGGAGAATTTGCGGGTGCCGCCTACTGGCCGGTTACCATCGCCTACTTCAACGAGGGCGGCTCAGGGGACACGCCGCCGGTGTATTCGATGTCCTTCAAGCTCTACGAAAACGGCATCACGCGCGACCTGACCATGGACTACGGTGATTTCGTGCTGAGCGGCAGCCTCTCCAAGCTGGAAGTTCTCGACCGGCCAAATTGTGATCAGGACAAGCCGCGCCCCTAAGAACCTGTAGCCAGCCCCAAGAAGGGAAAGCACATGAGCATCGAGTTCCTTCTCACTTCGCTTGTCATCGTCGCTTCCCCGGGCACGGGGGTACTTTACACGCTAGCTGCCGGTCTTTCGCGGGGCGCCAAAGCGAGTATCTTCGCCGCTTTCGCCTGCACGCTCGGGATCGTACCGCACATCGCAGCGGCGGTGACGGGCCTGGCTGCCGTGCTGCATACGAGCGCGCTGGCCTTCGATATCATCAAGTATCTTGGGGTGGCTTACTTGCTCTACATGGCCTGGAAGACCATCCGGGACAGGAACACGCTGAGTGTGAATGAGGAAAGCGCGCCGCGCTCGGTGCGCCAGACCGTGGTGGACGGGATACTGCTCAACATCCTCAATCCGAAGCTCTCGATCTTCTTCTTTGCGTTCCTGCCGCAGTTCGTCAGCCCGAACCAGGCGGATGCTCTGCCGATGATGCTGCTTTTGAGCGGTGCATTCATGGCCATTACCTTCATCGTCTTCGTCGGCTACGGCGTCTTCGCGGCCACCATGCGCAGACACGTGCTTTCCCGGCCCGCAGTGGTGACATGGATGCGTCGCACATTCGCTGCTGCTTTCGTCGCCATGGGAGCAAAGCTTGCTCTTACCGAACGCTGAGTTTGCGCCAGGTCTTGCCGATCCTGCTGCTGGCCGCTATTGCGGCGCCCGAAGGATGGGTTGAAGCATGTCAGGAACCAACAGCGAGCGCGAACTCATTGCCGAAGGCCCGGCTATTATTTTGGTTGAGCCGCAACTGGGCGAGAATATCGGCATGGTCGCGCGTGCCATGGCGAATTTCGGCTTGGCCGAACTTCGGCTCGTCAATCCTCGCGATGGATGGCCAAGCGAAAAGGCACGCGCGGCGGCGTCTAAAGCGGACCACGTGATCGACCGGACGACGGTGTTCGACACGCTGGAAGAAGCAATCAAGGACCTGAACTTCGTTTATGCAACGACAGCTCGTGAGCGCTACGGTTTCAAACCGGTCCGCTCTCCGGTGGTTGCAGCAGAAACGTTGAGGACCAAGTTCCGCGCAGGCGAGCAGACCGGTATTCTCTTTGGCCGAGAGCGCTGGGGCCTCACCAATGAGGAGGTGGCGCTTGCGGACGAGATTGTAACCTTCCCTGTCAATCCTGCCTTTGCGTCTCTGAATATCGCGCAAGCGGTTCTGCTGATGTCCTATGAGTGGATGAAGACAGGTCTGGAAGATGTCGCCGCGACACCGTTCCAACCCGTCGAGCAGCGCCCTTCGACAAAGGAGCAGGTGTTGGGCCTGTTCGAGCATCTTGAGGAAGCGCTTGATGCACGCGGCTATTTCCACCCACCGGCGAAAAAGCCAAAAATGGTCGACAATCTGCGCGCAGTCATGTCGCGGCGCGGCTTCACCGAGCAGGAAATCAGCGTCATCCGTGGGGTGATCCGCTCCCTTGACCGTTTCCCCAGACAATGGCCGGAGAAAACGCAGAATACGAGGGAGACGCCGGAGAATGACGACGTCGTCTAGCCTCAAGCCTGTGCTGATGTTCGATTCGGGCATCGGTGGACTGACCGTGCTGCGCGAGGCGCGTGTGCTGATGCCGGATCGACGCTTCGTCTACGTCGCCGATGATGCGGGGTTCCCCTATGGCGGCTGGGAAGAGGGCAGGCTGCGAGAGCGGATCGTAACCCTCTTTAAGGACTTGATCGAGCGGCATAACCCTGAGATGGCGGTTATTGCCTGCAACACAGCGTCCACCCTCGTTCTAGGGGATCTGCGGGCGGCCTTCCCGCAGACTCCATTCGTCGGCACAGTCCCGGCAATCAAGCCAGCCGCCGAACGTACCCGTTCCGGCTTGGTGTCTGTTCTTGCGACACCCGGCACGGTGAAGCGCCAATACACCCGCGATTTGATTGGCGAGTGGGCGTCAAGGGTTCATGTCCGGCTTGTCGGAAGCGAACGATTGGCTGGACTGGCAGAAATCTACATGCGGGAGGGCTTCGTCGACGAGGCAGCAGTGCGGGAGGAGATCCTGCCCTGTTTCATCGAACAGGCAGGGGCGCGTACGGATATCGTGGTGCTCGCTTGCACGCATTATCCCTTTCTCGTCAACCGGATGCGCAAGACCGCCCCCTGGCCCGTCGACTGGGTAGATCCCGCCGAAGCGATCGCCCGACGGGCATTGTCGCTGCTGCCACGGGATAGGAGCTCACAGGACCCAATCCCGATGGAGCCGGACATCGCGGTCTTCACCTCCAACGACGCGGACCCTGGGACGCGCCGCTTGATGCAGGGGTTCGGACTGCGCGTCGAGTAGCAGGCTCTCCGGTCTTGCCAGCTCGTCCGAATGGTGGCTTGCTCCTCGTCTTGAAAGGAGTTCATCCATGCCTATCGAGAATTGGCTGGCGTTTGTCGCGGCTTCTGCTGTGCTATTGGCGATCCCTGGCCCTACCATTCTTCTCGTCATCTCTTACGCGTTGAGCCATGGCCGTAGGGCCGCTTCGGCAACGGTCGCCGGAACTGCGCTTGGCGATTTCACCGCAATGACGGCCTCGATGCTTGGCCTCGGCGCGCTGCTGGCTGCCTCCGCAACATTGTTCACAGTGCTGAAGTGGATCGGAGCCGCCTACCTGGTTTATCTTGGCGTGAAGCTTTGGCGTGCGCAGGTCAGGGATAGCGTGGTTGTCGAGGAGGACACTGGGCCCTCGGAACGTCCGCTGCGGATCTTCTTGCACGCTTATGTGGTGACGGCGCTAAATCCGAAGAGCATCGTGTTCTTCGTTGCTTTCCTGCCGCAGTTTCTCGACCTTTCGGAGCCGCTCTTCCAGCAGATGCTGATCTTCGAGGTTACGTTCCTGACACTGGCGACCTTGAACGCTGCCCTTTACGGCCTGCTGGCGGCGCTCGCGCGCAACCAGATCCGAAAGCCATCGGTTCAACGGATCGTCAACCGCACCGGCGGCACGCTGATGATCGGCGCGGGACTGCTGACGATGGGTTGGAAACGGGCGGTTGCCTGACTGCCACATCGCCTGTGAACAAGTTGCTGGCCATAGCGAAATGCGGCGGCACCTGTGCTAGAGACATCGACCTTGCGCGGTGACCCGAGTCACTGCCGCGAGAGCGAGCATACGAGGACAAGAGCATTGCAGGTCGGCATCGATATGGGCACCGTGTCAGGGGGTGCCCCGGCCAAGCTCGATATCGAAGAGCTTCTGGCGACGCGCCTTCTGGTGCAGGGAAATTCCGGATCCGGTAAATCTCATCTTCTGCGGCGTCTGCTGGAGCAGTCGGCGCCATGGGTGCAGCAGGTCATCATTGACCCGGAGGGTGACTTCGTCACGCTCGCCGACAAATACGGACACGTCGTGGAGGACGGTGACAGGACCGAGGCGGAGCTAATCGGCATCGCAACACGCATCCGCCAGCACCGCGTGTCCTGCGTGTTGACGCTGGAAGGTCTCGACATCGAGGAGCAGATGCGTGCCGCCGGCACCTTCCTCAACGGCCTCTTCGACGCCGACCGTGAGTACTGGTATCCCGTGTTGGTGGTCGTGGACGAGGCGCAGATGTTTGCGCCTTCTGTCGGCGGCGATGTTTCGGAAGAAGCGCGCAAGATGTCGCTCGGCGCCATGACGAACCTGATGTGCCGAGGCCGAAAGCGCGGTCTGGCGGGGGTGATTGCCACACAGCGCCTTGCCAAACTTGCCAAGAATGTTGCGGCCGAGGCCTCCAACTTCCTGATGGGGCGCACCTTCCTCGATATTGACATGGCACGCGCTGCCGACCTGCTGGGGATGGATCGACGGCAGGCGGAAATGTTTCGGGACCTCAAGCGCGGCAATTTCGTAGCGCTTGGTCCCGCACTGTCGCGCCGTCCACTACCCATCGTTATCGGCCCTGTCGAGACGTCTGCACGATCTGCTAGCCCGAAGCTGATGCCGCTGCCGGACGCACCGCAGGACGTCGAGGACCTGATCTTCACGCCTGATCCGGAAGAGTTCGCCCGGCCGATCGTGCGACGGGCGCCGCCGGCGCCCCGTCCCACGACCGATATCTTGGCTGAGCTTTCCCGCTCCGCGCCGGCAATGGGTGCCATCCCACAGGAGCAGGGCCGTGTCGCCCCGCCCGAGCTTTCGCAGGAGGAGCGGGAGGAACGGATGAACCTAGTTTTATCCGAGATCATCGACGATCCGCAGGCCGCCTACCGAACCGATTCGGTTCTCTACCAGGACTTTCTCGTGCGCGCGCGCATGCGGCGACTGCCAGGTCCGCCGATGGCGATGAGCGAGTTTCGGCGCCGGGTTGCCATCTCTCGTGCGGGGGTCGACACGGAAACGGCCGAAACGCCTGGCTGGCAAACGGCGCTCGAACTATCGGTTCGTGTGTCGGACGATCTTCAGGGGGTCTTCCTGATGTTGGCGAAGGCAGCACTGCTTGCCGAGCCTTGCCCGTCCGATATGCGCATCGCGAAGGCCTATGGAACCCATTCGGCCCGACGCGCGCGCCGGCTACTTGGCTATTTCGAGGAGCAGGGGCTGATCGTCGTCCATGCAGACTTCTCCGGCAAGCGCATCGTCGCTTTTCCGGATCTGGACGTGCAGACGTCGCCGGGGGCAGCAGATGCTCAGGACGAGGAGCCTGTGAAGAGGCAGGACGCGGCGGAGTAAGCCCGGCTGCTGGTTAAGGCCTGCCTTTTTCATGTTCAAGACATTGACAAGAAGGCCCTCTGCCCGTAGAGAGCCCACAGCACCGGGTGGCAACGCCCGGTGTTTCATTTGACATGTCCCGTGGTTATCTCCGGACGCTTTCGTGAGGTACCTGTCAGGATCCTGAATGGGGTTCAGAGGAGGGCGTGTTTCCTTCATCCGGTCTGGCAACAGACGGGTGTAACAATCTGAAAGGAAATACGATGAGCAAGCGCGCGTCGTCCAAGTACAAAATCGATCGCCGTATGGGCGAAAACATCTGGGGCCGTCCTAAGTCCCCGGTTAACCGTCGTGAATACGGCCCCGGCCAGCACGGTCAGCGCCGCAAGGGCAAGCTTTCCGATTTCGGCGTGCAGCTGCGCGCCAAGCAGAAGCTGAAAGGCTACTACGGCGATGTTCGCGAGAAGCAGTTCCGCGCCATCTATGAAGAAGCCAACCGCCGCAAGGGCGACACCGGCGAGAACCTGATCGGCCTGCTGGAATCGCGCCTCGACGCCATCGTCTACCGTGCCAAGTTCGTTCCGACGATCTGGGCAGCTCGCCAGTTCGTCAACCATGGCCACGTGACGGTCAACGGCGTCAAGGTCAACATCGGCTCGTACCGCTGCAAGGCCGGCGACGTCATCGAAGTGCGTCAGAAGTCCAAGCAGCTGGTTTCCGTTCTGGAAGCTGTTCAGCTGGCCGAGCGTGACGTTCCTGATTATATCGACGTCGATCACAACAAGATGGTTGCCACCTATGTCCGCGTCCCGACGCTTTCGGACGTGCCATATGCAGTCATCATGGAACCGAACCTCGTCGTCGAGTTTTACTCGCGCTAATAGAAAGGCCCGCCAAAGCGGGCCTTCATTTGGTGAAGTTCAAAGCCGCGTCAGCTCGACGCGGCTTTTTTCATGGCATCCAGGGTCTTGTCGAGCGTATCGGCGGTTGCAACCGGTGCTTCCTTTGGCCCTTCGCCCATGCGGTTCCACGCATCGAGGCCTGCAATCTTGTAGGCTTCGGCAAGTGTTGGGTAGTTGAAGGTATTCTCTACGAAGTAGTCGACGGTGCCTTTCAGGTTGAGCACAGCCTGGCCGATATGGACGAGCTCCGTGGCGCCTTCACCCACGATATGGACGCCGAGAAGCCTACGGGTCTTGCGCGAAAAGATCATCTTCAGCAGACCGGAGTCCAAGCCCATGATGTGGCCCCGCGAGGTTTCGCGGAAATGTGCGATGCCGTTTTCATATGGAATCCCACGCTCGATGACTTCCTCTTCCGTCAAGCCGCAGGTGGAGATCTCCGGAACCGCATAGATGCCATAGGGAAAGTATTGGGGCGGCTCGCTTGCCGGCGCACCGACAGCATGGCGGGCGGCAATGCGCCCTTGTTCCATCGAGGTGGAGGCGAGGCTTGGGAAGCCAACCACATCGCCCGCCGCGTAGATATGCGGCACGGAGGTCTGGAAGGTCTCGGGGTCGACCTTTAGACGGCCACGGCTATCGGCTTCCAGCCCGGCGGCGGCAAGATCCAGGCTATCTGTTGCTCCGACACGACCGGCCGCGAACAGCACCATCTCGGCCTGCAGGCTGCGGCCGTTGCTGAGCTCAATTCGGCATTTGCCGGTCTCGTCCTTTTTAACAGTCTCGACCGTCTGTCCAAAGATCAGCTTCATGTTGCGGTCACGCAGCTGGTAGGTGAAATCCTCGACAATCTCCTTGTCGATGAAGTCGAGCATGCTCTGGCGCGGCTCGACGACGGTGACCTGGGTATCGAGTGCGCTGAAGATGGTGGCGTATTCGATGCCGATCACGCCGGCGCCGACGACGATCATCGAGCGTGGGACCTGCTGGATTTCGAGCAACTCATCGCTATCAATGATGGCCTTTCCATCGAATGGGATGTGCGTTGGCCGGTAGGGTCGTGTTCCCACCGACAGGAGGATAGAGGTGCCATTCACCCGTAGCAGCTCCCCGTCGCTCTTCTCCACCTCCAATGTATTCGGTCCCACGAAGCGTGCGGCACCGCGCATGTGATGAACCCGGTTACGGGAAAACTGGTGCTCCAGCACCTCGACCTCGTGGTCGAGCGTAATCAGCAGTCTGCGGCGCAGATCGTCAGCACTGATATCCTGCTTCACCCGATACGACTTGCCGTAGAAGCCGCGTTCGCGCCAACCAGTCAGGTTCAAGGCCGTCTCGCGGAGCGTCTTTGACGGTATGGTGCCGGTATGGACGGAGACGCCGCCAACGCGACGGCCACGCTCGATGACCAGCACGCTCTTGTCCAGCTTGGCGGCCTGGATTGCGGCGCGGCGTCCCGCCGGTCCGCTGCCCACGACGATGAGGTCGTAGTTATTCATGGATTGCTCCGCTTATTCATTTCAAAGCGGCACTGCCGCTTCAGGAAGAGTATCAGTCTTGTCTTACGGTTTGATTGAAGGCCTGACGGGAAAACTGCCAGGGGCAGCCTTTGTTCATGCATAGCGGCGAGAAAAGGCTGGCGCTTCTGCGTCAGATCAGCCGCAGACCTTTGAGGCTTGCATGCCCGTCCTTGCCGATGATGATATGGTCGTGAACGGTGATCCCCAACGGCTTTGCCGTCTCGACGATTGTGCGGGTCATGTCGATGTCGGCGCGCGAGGGTGTAGGATCGCCGCTCGGGTGATTGTGGACCAGGATGATCGCAGTCGCCGACAGTTCCAACGCGCGGCGGACGACTTCTCGCGGGTAGACTGGCGTATGGTCCACCGTGCCGTGTCCCTGGACCTCGTCTGCGATCAGCGTATTGCGCTTGTCCAGGAACAGGATGCGGAACTGCTCGCGCGACTCGTAAGCCATCGCGGCGTGGCAATAGTCGATCACCGAAGACCAGGATGACAGGACCTGCTTGCCACGCAGTTCGCTTTTGAGCATGCGGTGGGCGACCGTGGAAATCATCTTAAGATCGAGTGCGACCGCCTCTCCCACGCCGCGAACCTCCTGAAGAAGTCCGACCGGCGCGCCGAAGACGCCTCCAAGCGTGCCGAACCGGTCTATCAAGGCTTTTGCGATGGGCTTGGTATCGCGCCGGGGGATCAGGCGAAAGAGCAGCAGTTCGAGGATTTCGTAATCGGCAAGGCCCGCATCGCCATGTTCGCGATAGCGGTTCCTCAACCGGTCTCGATGACCATGGTAATGGGCGTTTTTCTCATCGGGCTTTGCGAGGACCCCGCTGCGCTTGAGCGAAGTCGATTTCGGGGGCTGCTCGGCAAAGAAGCCGCGCTCGTCCGTATCCTCATTCATGGCTGGCATTGCGCCGTCATTTGGAGGGGCCGGACGGTTTGTCATCCACTATCCCTTCAACGGCGGGAGCCCGGGCCTGTCCAGGCTGGCGGGTGAAAGCGTGAAGACCTCGCAGCCGGTGGCGGTCACTCCGACGGCGTGTTCGTACTGGGCGGAGAGCGAACGATCTCGTGTCACTGCGGTCCAGCCATCCGAGAGCACTTTCACGTTCGGCTTGCCGAGATTGATCATCGGCTCGATGGTGAAGATCATGCCTTCGCGCATTTCAGGACCTTCGTCGGCGCGCCCGTAATGCAGGATATTCGGTGTATCGTGAAACAAGCGCCCTACACCATGGCCGCAGAAGTCGCGGACGACCGAGCAACGCTCAGTTTCGGCATAGGTTTGAATTGCCTGGCCGATGGCGCCGGTGCGGGCACCGGGACGAACAGCTTGGATCCCGCGCATCAGGCATTCATAGGTAACTTCCAGCAGCCGTTCGGCAGCGCGCTTGATCTGACCCACGGGATACATGCGGCTCGAATCGCCATGCCAGCCGTCGAGCACATAGGTGACGTCAACGTTGACGATGTCGCCCTCCTTCAGCGGCTTGTCATCCGGCATGCCATGGCAGACGACGTGGTTGATCGAGGTGCAGACAGAATATTTGTAGCCGCGGTAATTCAAGGTTGCCGGCAGCGCACCGTGATCCATGCCGAACTCGAAGACGAACCGGTCGATCTCGCTCGTCGTTACCCCTGGCTTCACGATCGCGGCAAGCTCATCCAGGCAGCGCGCGGTCAGTTGACAGGCCTTTCGCATGCCGGCGAAGTCGTCAGCGCCATAAAGGCGGATCGCGCCGGTGTTTTTCAGCGGCGCCGCCACCGCATCGATATAGTTTACCATTGTCGTGTTCCTGTAATCTCGACGTTCATAACGCACACGACCGCGGTTCGTCCATTGTGACCAAGTCGGCAGCGACGATTTCCGGGCGGCGGAACGCCGCAGCGAGATGCGCCGGTTTGGTCAGCGAAGATCGATGGGGGGATTGTTGTCGTACCGCCGCGCTAGTGAGTGGCGCAGTAGCCGTCCAGCATGAGCGTGTGATCCGCCTGTGGTCGTCCAGTATGGCATCAAATAAGGCGCTTGTAGCATTGTAGAAGTGTTGCTGGGGTCGGCAAAGAACCACCTGCTGCGCTATACACGCTCCAGTACATAAGTTCCGGGTGCATCGGCAATGGCATTCAAAGCGTCGCCACCGGGTTTTCGCGCGCCCACGCGAGCCGATTCGCGTTTTTGGATCCAGGTATTCCAGTGCGGCCACCACGAGCCTTTCGTTTCCTTGGCCTTTTTCATCCAATCGTCGAAATCGCCCTGTGGCTTGCCATTCGTCCAATACTGGTACTTCTGCTTCTCCGGTGGATTGACGACGCCTGCAATGTGGCCGGAACCGCTGAGCACGAAATCCACGCGTCCGCCGAACAGCGATGATCCCTTGAATACCGAGCGCGCCGGAGCGATGTGGTCCTCGCGTGTGGCGAGGTTGTAGATCGGGATCTTGACGTCTTTGAGTGAGATTATCTGGCCCGCAAGCTTCATCTCTCCCTTGCTGAGCCTGTTGTCGAGGTAGCAATTGCGCAGATAGAAGGCGTGGTTGGCAGCGGCCATGCGGGTGGAATCCGCGTTCCAGTAGAGAAGATCGAAGGGCAGGGGCTCCTTGCCCATCAGGTAGTTGTTGACCACGTAGGGCCAGATCAATTCCGAGGCGCGCAACATGTTGAACGCGTTTGCCATCTTCGACCCCTCGAGATAGCCGACCTTTTTCATCTGCTTCTCGACGGCCGCCAATTGCTCCTCATCGACGAAAACCTTCAGATCGCCGGCCAGAGCGAAATCCACCTGCGTCGTCAGGAAAGTGGCTGACGCGATGCGGCGATCCTTCCGGCTTGCGTGCAGTGCAAGGGCTGCCGCCAGCAGCGTGCCGCCAACACAATAGCCGATTGCGTTGACCTGCTTCTCGCCGGTCGCCTTCTCCACCGTCTCAAGCGCGAAATCGATGCCTTCCTCGATATAGGCCTCCCAGTCCTTGGCGGCATGCCGGCTGTCGGGATTAACCCAGGATATGACGAAGACCGTGTGACCTTGATCGACGCACCACTTGATGAAGCTTTTCTGCGGCGTGAGGTCGAGGATGTAGAACTTGTTGATCCATGGCGGCACGATGAGCAGTGGTCGCTTGAGCACCGTTTCCGTGCTCGGATCATACTGTATGATCTCGCAGAGCTCGCTCTGGGCGATCACCTTGCCCGGAGTCAGTGCGAGGTTTTCGCCGACCTTGAATTTCGTGTGGTCTGAATGCCGCAAGCGCAACTCGCCGTCGCCAGACGCAATGTCCTCCGCCAGCATCCGCATTCCCTGGACGAGATTAGCGCCGCTGCTGGCGACCGTTTCCCGGTATATCTCGGGATTGGTGAGAGCGAAGTTGGCCGGGGAGAGTGCCGCCGTGATCTGCTTGACGTAAAAGCTCGCCTTGTGCCGGGTGTGCTCGTCCAGACCTTCGGCCTCTGTCACCAGCTTTTCCGCCCAGGCTGCTGTGACCTGATAGACTTGTCGCAGAAAGGCGAAGAAGGGGTTCCTGATCCAGTCCTCGTCTGAGAATCGCTTGTCTTTAGGAATGTCTTCTGGCTCGGGAGCGGGATGGCCGGCAAAACTGGTGAGGGTGCGGGTCCAAATTCCCATGTAACTGGCCAGCAAGAGTGATTGCGCTTCCAGTGTACGCTTCGGGTCCGCCACCCAGTACTGCGCAACATCCGACAGGGTCTTCACCATGTCGGTCACAGGGTCCCCCGCAGGATCGACGCCACCCCTCTGCTCGCGCGATTCAAGCCATTGCGAGGAGGCCTGGCCTAGATGTTCGAGGGCGCGCGCGAGGTTGACGGCAAGCGCAGCCGGATCTTTGACCACGTAAGCCTCAACAGACTGTGGGTCGAAGCCGGGGATCCCCTGCGCGTCCGACTGCTTCTCCTCCCTGTTGTCAGTCAACCGCTCCTCCGAGGTCGATGTGAACTTTTAGTTGATTTCTTTTGCACATAGTGCCGGAAAATGCGTACAAGTGCCAGCGATTGACGCGAGACGCGTCGACTTTTTGAACGCCGAAGAATGGGCGATTGCGATGGACGAATTGAGGCGCCGGGCGGCTTCGCTGCCCATTATCCTGTGCATCGGTGCGATGCCTGTTCTGTTGGCGGGCTGCAACAGCTTTGCCCTGGATGACGGGATTCCGAACACAGCACCCAATGCGACCGTCGTGGCCACTCGATCGGTCCCAGACGAGCGGCCGGTGGGCAAGCGGGATACCGGCACCTACCCGACTTTTGATCGGCAGCTCACTGCGGCCAATACCCAGATCGGCGACGACGAGGCGGCAAGCACGGAGGCGCAACTGGCGGCGCTCGGGCGGGCTCGCGCCAACGGGCAGGTCTCCGAGGCGGAGTATCGTAGCCGGCTCGCAGAGCTGCGTCGGCTGGCCGCTGAACACGGCGCCGAGGCCGAAGCCGCGATCGCCAATTAACACTTGCCTTTCACATAGTTTGGTTTCAAACCACGAAATCGCCGATTGGGCGAAATCCCCGCGCGGACGGGTGCCGCGCGTGCTTCCACGGGGAGAGTCATGGAAGAGTTTCACAAGGTCCGCCGACTGCCGCCATATGTCTTCGAACAGGTCAACCGTTTGAAGGGTAGCGCCCGAGCGGCCGGCGCCGACATCATCGACCTTGGCATGGGCAACCCCGACCTGCCGACGCCCAAGAATATTGTCGACAAGCTTTGCGAGGTGGTCCAGGACCCGCGCACTCACCGTTATTCCTCCTCCAAGGGTATTCCGGGGCTGCGTCGCGCGCAGGCATCCTATTACGCGCGCCGGTTTGGGGTGAAGCTCAACCCGGAAACACAGGTCGTCGCGACGCTGGGGTCGAAGGAAGGCTTCGCCAATATGGCGCAAGCGATCACGGCGCCGGGTGACGTGATCCTGTGCCCAAATCCGACTTATCCGATCCATGCCTTCGGCTTTCTGATGGCGGGTGGTGTCATCCGCTCCATGAATGTAGAGCCGGATGAGAGTTTCTTTGGTCCCCTGGAACGTGCTGTCCGGCATTCGATCCCGAAGCCGCTGGCGCTCATCATCAACTATCCGTCGAACCCGACGGCGCATGTTGCTTCGCTTGATTTCTACAAGGATGTCATCGACTTTGCGCGCAAGCACGAGATCATCGTGCTTTCGGACCTGGCCTATTCGGAAATCTACTTCGACGACAACAATCCGCCGCCGTCGGTTCTGCAAGTGCCCGGCTCAATGGATGTTGCGGTTGAGTTCACCTCCC
>CAYNED010000018.1:0-22727 GCA_964396135.1 uncultured Neorhizobium sp. | reverse complement strand
AAGCTTTCCACTTCCGAGAGGATCCGGTCGAAGGGCCGGGTTTTGTAGTTGTTGAGCGTGATCGTGTTGCCGTGCATGGGATCGCAGGACCACACCACCTTGCGGCCCTCGCGCTCAACCGCGCGGATGAGCTTCGGCAGATGATCGGCGACCTTCTCATGGCCAAAACGGCAGATCAGAGTCAAACGGCCGGCTTCGTTCGCCGGGTTCAACGCGTCGATCAGCTCAATCAGGTTATCGGGCTGCAGCGATGGGCCGCATTTCAGGCCGATCGGGTTCTTGATCCCGCGGCAGTACTCAACATGCGCATGGTCGAGCTGACGCGTCCGATCGCCGATCCAGATCATGTGGCCGGACGTCGCGTACCAGTCGCCTGACGTGGAATCGACCCGGGTCAGGGCTTCTTCGTAGCCGAGAAGCAGCGCCTCATGGCTCGTGAAGAAATCGGTTTCACGAAGTGCGGGATTGCTTTCGGATGTGATTCCCACGGCCTTCATGAAGTCCATGGTTTCGCTGATGCGGTCGGCCAGCTTCTTGTAGCGCTCGCCCTGCGGGCTGTCCTTGACGAAGCCGAGCATCCATTGATGCACGTTCTCCAGGTTGGCGTAACCGCCCATTGCGAAAGCGCGCAAAAGGTTCAACGTTGCGGCCGACTGGCGGTATGCCATCAGCTGCCGCTCCGGATTGGGGATGCGGGCCTCGGAATTGAACTCGATGCCGTTGATGATGTCGCCGCGGTAGCTCGGCAGCTCCAGGTCACCCTGCTTCTCGATGTTGGAAGAGCGCGGCTTGGCGAACTGGCCGGCGATACGGCCGACCTTGACCACCGGTTGCTGCGCGCCGAAGGTCAGAACCACGGCCATCTGCAGGAAGGCCCGGAAGAAGTCGCGGATCGTGTCAGCACCGTGCTCCATGAAGCTCTCGGCGCAGTCACCGCCCTGTAGCAGGAAGCCATTGCCTTCGGCGACATTGGCCAGATGCTTTTTCAGACGGCGCGCCTCGCCGGCGAAAACAAGCGGCGGGAATGTCGCCAGCTGCGCTTCGGTGGCAACCAGCGCTGCGGAATCCGGATAATCGGGAACCTGCTGGATCGGTTTTTGCCGCCACGTGCTCGGGGTCCAATTCTGTGCCATCTTATCTGTCTCCGCCCGGGCTGACGGCCCGGCTGCCGTTCTCGAAATTGCGGCGGCTTATAACCCTTCCCGTCTGGCTTGCCTAGCGTTTTAGCGCAGGAGCCAGGCCTCACGCGCCATCGAGCCGGTGTTAGCGTCACTGGCTGTTAAGCATCTTTGTTTGCTCTTTGCAGACCAGAGCCCTTTATGTTCCAGCGCACGGCCATGACTGAGGCCCCCTCGCCGCATGATGCTGCACGCTCCAATCCCACACAATTTGGACGGATCGCTCATGCTCGCTCTTTGCAACCGGCTATGGTCGGACAGGTCAGGCAATTTCGGTATCATCACCGCCATTCTCGCAGTGCCACTCACGGGGGCTGCGGGTCTTGCCATCGACCTGACGCATGCGCTTTCCCTGAGGACGCAGCTTTACGCCGCAGCCGACGCGGCCGCCGTCGGAGCGATTTCCCCGAAGTCACCAGCAGTGATCGCAGCGATGGCAATGAGTGGAGACGGCTCGATCACCGTCGGGTCACCGGACGGGCAAAACCTCTTCCTCGGCCAGATGGCGGGTGAACTGAAGGACATGCCCGTGGAGGTTCAGGTCACGGTGACAAAAACGGGAGGCGTGATTGAATCGCATGTGACCTTCAACACCGTCATGCCCACGACCTTCATGCGGGTGCTCGGCCGTGAAAGCGTGAATATCGGCGGCGCGGCAACCGCTCGCTACCAGACCCCCGCCTTCATGGACTTCTACATGCTGCTCGACAACACGCCCTCCATGGGGGTTGCGGCGACACCCGCTGACATTAAGAAGATGGAAGACGCCACACGGAATGGGAATGCGAAAGGCGGAGACAAGAACTGTGCCTTCGCCTGCCATATCGTCAGCGAAAGCGGGGTAGAAGACCTGAACAGCTACTACAACGTTGCCAAGAAGAACGATGTGACAATCCGAATCGACGTTGTCGCCCAGGCTACCGCTGCTCTCATGTCCACTGCGGAAAAGACGCAGACAGTGAAGGGACAGTTCCGGATGGCCGCCTACACCTTCGGCCAGACCGCGCAAAGTGCCTCGCTCCACAAGGCGGCTGAGCTAAGCGAAAATCTCTCCACGATCGCGACTGCAGCCGAGCAGATCAAACTGATGAGCATCCCCTACCAGAACTACGATGACGACCAGCAAACGAGCTTCGACAAAGCGCTGAAGGGGATTGGCGATGAGATCAAACTTCCGGGCGAGGGTACCAGCGCTGCCGACCGCCAGAAAATCGTGTTCTTCGTCAGCGATGGGGTGGGCGATCATGCCAAGCCGAGTGGATGCACAAGTCCCAAGGGCAAGGTCAACGGTAGCCGCTGCATTGAGCCCATCGACACCTCGTATTGTTCCGCGCTCAAGGCGCGCAACATCAAGATAGCAGTGCTCTATACGACCTATCTGCCTCTACCGAACAACGATTTCTGGAAGAAATGGGTTGAACCTTTCAATCCCAGCATCGGCGCAAAGATGCAGGAATGCGCTACCCCCGGCTTCTATTTCGAAGTCACCCCCACAGATGGCATCGAAGATGCGATGAAGGCCCTCTTCCACAAGATCGTCAGCACGCCACGGATTACCAGCTAATCGCGCGTCAAACGCGCTCGCCGTTGCGCACGCGGTAGCTCGGCTGGTACATCGTTACCAGTTCCTCGGCCGCGGTCGGATGGACCGCCATTGTCCGGTCGAAGTCATCCTTGGTGCAGCCAGCCTTCAGCGTGATGCCGAGGATCTGCGCCATCTCCCCTGCATCATGTCCAAGGACGTGGGCACCGAGCACCTTGCGGCTCGCGGCATCGACGATGAGCTTCATGATCATCTTTTCCGTCCGCCCGGACAGCGTTGCCTTCATCGGCCGGAACTCGGCCCGGTAGACCTCGATTTCGGGATAGCGGCGGCAGGCTTCCTCTTCGGAGAGTCCGACGGTTCCAATCTCCGGCTGCGAGAAGACTGCCGTCGCGATCAGGTCGTGGTCAGGCTTGGTCGGATTGTTCCTGAACTCGGTCTCAATGAAGCACATCGCTTCATGGATCGCGACCGGCGTCAATTGTACCCGGTCGGTGACGTCGCCGAGCGCATAGATGTGTCGCACGCTGGTGCGCGAGTACTCGTCGACAACAATCGCCCCCCTTTCGTTGACATCGACACCGGCGGCCTCCAGACCCAGGCCGTGCGTGTTCGGATCCCTTCCAAGCGCCAGCATGATCGTATCGACCGCGAGAGTTTGACCCTCCAGTGTCCGCGCCAGCAGACCACCGGCGGGCGCCTTCGTCACCTGCTCGATCACGTCAGTGCAGATGATCCGGACCCCCTTTTCTTCCATGGCCCTGTGCAACCCCTGGCGCATGTCCAGGTCAAAGCGCGAAAGGATTTCCTTGCCGCGATAGATCAGCGTCGTGTCGACACCAAGCCCATGGAAGATGTTGGCAAATTCCACGGCGATATAGCCGCCGCCGGCGATGAGGATCGAGCGTGGCAGCTCCGGCAGGTCGAAAGCTTCATTGGAGGTGATGCACAATTCGTGCCCCGGCAGGGCCGCATGCGGATTGGCCGAACCGCCGGTGGCAATCAGGATCCTTTCCGCGGTGACTGTCTGACCTGTTTTTACCAGCCGGACCGTATGCGCGTCGACGAGTTCCGCGCGTGTCTCCAGAACCTCCACGCCCGCATTTTCGAGGCCGCGCCGGTAGAGGCCCTCCAGCCGGGTGATCTCCCGTTCCTTGGCTGCAACCAGCTTCTTCCAATCAAAGCTCGTCTCGCCAACCTGCCAACCGTAACCGGCGGCATCCTCAAAATGCTCGGGAAATTGCGACGCGTACACCAGCAGCTTCTTCGGCACGCAGCCACGGATCACGCAGGTGCCGCCAAAGCGGTATTCTTCCGCAATCGCCACCCGCTTGCCAAGCGAGCCAGCAAGCCTGCCAGCACGCACGCCGCCGGAGCCTCCGCCGATCACGAAAAGGTCGTAGTCGAACGTGGTCATGGGAACTCCTTCAGGAAGATGGCATGAGGCGCATATAGGCGTGACGCCTAGAAAGCAGAAGCCCGGATCGCTCCGGGCTTCTGCTTTGTCGAGAGATTTGCGCTATTGTTGCGGCTGCGCCGGCGCCTCAACATCCGCTGCTGGCGCCTGAACCGCGTCTGCATCAATGATGGTACGCAATTCTGCGGTGGCCTGGTTTGTCAGGTCGCGGGAGATGCCGTTTGCCCAGATTTCCGCTGCCTTCGTCAGTTCACGCGCCACGAGCGGCCCGGTCGAAAGCAGCTTCTTGCCAGCCTCGGTGGCATAGAAAGCCGAAATGGACTGAAGTTCTTCCTGCGTGAAGGCCTTTGCGTAGATGGTCGCTGCTTCCCGCTCCAGGTCGGCGCGGCGCGACGCAAGCGCCAGCGCCTGTTCATCGACGACCTGGCTGATCTGTTCCTGGAAATTCGGCGTCGCCTGGATAAACTGCGCCTTCAAACGTTCAGCCAGACCCGGCAAGATGTTATCGTAGCGGTCAGTTGCATTGATGGAGGTGATCGCGGCACGAGCCGCATCCAGATGCGCCTCGGAGATTTCCTGCGCCCGAACCGGCAGAACAAAGCTGCCTGCGACGACAACGGCAAGAGCGGTAGCGCGCCCGAGAACCGCAAATTTGCTCATGAACATAGTGCTCCTGTCTTTTATTGTGCCTTCAGCGTCCGCGCACCAGACTCGCTGGCAATGATGGCGAACGATGCGAGATTGATGAACAGTCCGTGCTCGACCACGCCTGGTATGAGATTGAGCTGAGTTGCGAGAGCCTCTGCATCAGGAATACGGCCGAAAGATGCGTCGAGAATATGATGCCCACCATCGGTAGTGAAGACGTCCTCACCCGCTTGCCGAAGCCGGACTTCCCCGCTCAGGCCCAGCTTGGAGAAGACGCGCTCCACAGCAAGGCGCGTTGACGTCAGTCCGAAGGCATTGACCTCGATCGGCAATGGGAATGCACCAAGGGTTTCGACCAGCTTCGTTTCGTCGGCGATGACGATCATGCGGGCAGATGCCGCGGCCACGATCTTTTCCCGCAGAAGCGCCCCTCCTCCACCTTTGATCAGCCGCAGTTGCGGATCCACTTCGTCCGCACCGTCGACTGTCAGGTCGAGTTCCGGCAGTTCGTCGAGAGAGCGCAGCGGCACACCGAGTTCGAGACAAAGTCGTGCCGTGCGTTCCGACGTCGGCACACCCAGCACCTGAAAGCCATCGGCAACTTTTTCGGCCAGCAGGCGCACGAATTCTTCCGCCGTCGAGCCAGTGCCGATGCCTAGCCGCATCCCATCTTCGACATGCGCCAGAGCCGCTTCGGCAGCCCTTATCTTCAATTCCCGGGCGTCCATACCCCAGAAGCTCCCCATTGTTTCGCCGATGCTGTTTACACGCCTGCTCCGGAGAGGGAAAGTCCCCTTCCCGCCAGGCCAGTTTGCAATTGCCGCCGCGCCGGTCTACTTCCGGCCACCCTCACTCCCGGAGAATGCGATGACGGCTCCCCTGGTGATCTTCGACCTTGACGGCACGCTGATCGATACAGCGCCGGATCTGATAGCCAGCCTTAACCACACGATCGCTGCGGCCGACCTTGCCCCGGTCACCTTCGATGACCTCACGCATCTGGTCGGTCAGGGCGCACGCGTGATGATCCGGCGCGCCTTCGAGCTACGCGGACAAGAGGTCCGGGAACCTGCGGTGGAGCCGCTGCTTCATCGGTTTCTCGATCACTACAAGCGGGAAATGCCAGGAGCGAGCCAGCCATATCCAGGTCTTCTTGAAGCACTCGACCGCCTGACTGATGCGGGCTTCACCGCGGCCGTCTGTACGAACAAGCTTGAGGAACTCGCATTTCCGCTCCTGGAACGGCTGGGCCTTGTCGACCGCTTCCCGGTCGTCACCGGTGGCGACACTTTCGCGTTTCGGAAACCGGACGCCCGGCACATTCTCGGCACGATCGAGAAGGCTGGCGGCGATCCCGTCGAGAGCGTGATGATCGGCGACAGCATCAACGACATTCTCGCCGCCCGCAATGCCGGCATCCCCTCGATTGCCGTCACTTTCGGCTATTCGGACGTGCCGGTGGCAGAACTGCAGCCTGATCACGTGATCGAGCATTTTTCTCAACTCACCGCTGGCCTCGTCGAGCGGCTCATCGGGTTGCGGCAGCCCGCAGCCACGATGCAGAAATGAAAGAGGCGGCTCCGAGGCCGCCTGCTTCCATCCAACGTCTAAGCTTGTCTTGACTAGGTCCGCGCCTCGGACGTTGCCTTCAGCGCCTTCACAGTCGCAGCGTCGCGATCATACATGTCGTCGAAATATTCCACCACGCCGTCCTTGTTCGGCCATGCGGTGAAATAGGCAACGTAGACTGGGATCTTCGCGGTTACTTTGTCGCCGATGTTCTTGCCTTGGGCGATCTTCTTTGCCACGTCCTGCTCTGAAATGCCCAGCACGGCAGCCGCCATCTTGCGCGGTTCTGCCAAACGCACGCAGCCATGGCTGAGAGCCCGCATGTCGCGGTTGAAGAAGCTCTTGGAGGGCGTGTCATGCATGTAGATGGCATGCGCGTTCGGGAACAGGATCTTCAACTCGCCCAGGGCATTATCGCTCGATGGCGGCTGGCGCACGGAGATTGACTGGGTCGAGCCGTACCAGTTGACGCTCGTGGACGATACCGGCCGACCGTTGACCTCAACCTGATAGCCCATGCGGTCCAGATAGGACGCGTCAGCCCGCAGCTTCGGCAGCATTTCGTTGATGATGATCGACTGCGGGACGCCCCAATACGGGTTGAATTCCACCGTCTCCAGTTCATCCTGGAAGAAATAGGTCTGGTTCGCCTTCGAGCCGACGACAACCCGCATCGAAAACTGTTCGACGCCGTTCTCGTGGTAGTAGACGTTATAGGCAGGCTGGTTGATGAATACGTAGCGGTCACCCAATTCGGCCGGCAGCCAGCGCGCCTGCTCCATCGCGACGACAAGCTTCTGGATCTTCGCCTCGGCAGAGTCACCAACCATCGCCCGAACTGTTGCCGGGCCGATGACGCCGTCAGCCTTCAATCCTGCTTCTTGCTGGAAAGCTTTCACCAGATCGACAATCTCGGCCGTGTAGTCGCCACCCTGTTGGTAGCTTGCGAAGGTTGCCGCATGGGTTTCCTTCAACGAAGGCGAACCATGCTTCTCGATTGCGGCAACGACGTTTGCAACTTCAGGGCTGCTTTTGCCTGGCTTCAACAACAGGTTGGCCGGGAGCGAAATCTGCTGGCCTTTGTCTGCCTCCTCGGCTCGCAGCTTGCCAAGTTCGGCTTTAAGCGCAAGGAAATGTGCACTCTGCGGCGCCAGGTTCTCCAGGTAAGCTGCTGCATCCGTCTCGGACTTGATGAAGGGCAGCACCAAAGAGAGCTTGACGGGCTTGCGCTTGAAATCGTGGTATTCCGAGATCCGGTTCGGATCGAGCCTGCCGCGCACCATGTCCTGCGCAAACATCAGCACCTTGGCAGACAGCGCCAGCTCGAACTGCATCAGCCCCTGTTCCTGGCTGTCGGCAGCCGATGGCAACGGCGTGTCATCTGTCAGTGACGCGGCCTGTACGCTCGCCGTCACCAGCTCTGGCTTGTCGAGATGATAGTCGGCGGGGTCCAGCCCGTAGTCGCCGGCGCGCGCAAAGACCGCAAGCACGGCTGTCGCCTTGTCGGTGACCTCGCCATCCCTGACCCATAGTGGAGTGGCCGTCTTGCCGTAGAAGGTTTCAAGAGCCTCAGCGATGTCGGCCGGCGCCGACACCTTGGCGGCAGCCAGCAGTCGCTCCGGACCTGCAGCACCTGCCGCTACAAATCCGCTCGTCTTCACCGCCCGCATCTGGTCGGCGCGATAAACATGGTACTGCGGACCTTTCACCTTCGGCAGCGGCTGCGGATCAACATCCCTCTCAGGTCTGCGGTCGCGCGAACCTACCCCGGGCAAGCCATTCCCGATCGCAGGCTCGCGCTTGCCGGGTCCGCCCCTGATGATGTCCATCAGGGTGATTGCCTGAGCGGGCGCGGTTGTGGCGGCAAGCGTGGAAAGTGCGGAAACGAACGCCAGAGCGATCGACGTTCTTTTTCTGAGGTTCTGCAATTTTATCCCCGTCGGCTGGTTCGGCCATTCAGCGGTTGTGCTCCCCGCTCTAGCGGAATGCTCGTAGCTTGGAAAGGAAGCGCGTGGTCCGCCGGCACTGGAACTCCCGTCACCGGCACAGTTCGAATCGTGACGACAAAGTTAAGAAACAATTGGTTAAATTTTCGTTCCAGAACGCACCTGCGGAGCCTTTCCACGCGATCGATCTCGAACCGTAAAACTGCATGACGTGGCATAAATGGCACGGCCGCAACGGCGTTCCCCACTCGCTGCAACCTCCCCGTTACCGTGTCCGACATTGGTCTACAATCAATGCCGGCGACCTTGCGCCACGCGCCTTTGTGGACTAACTCCCGCGCTACCATCCAGCGCGTAGCATGAGGCAAAGACATGGCATCGACCCGCACCGAAAGCGATACCTTTGGACCCATCGACGTCGCCAGCGATCGCTATTGGGGCGCGCAGGCACAACGCTCGCTGGGCAATTTCAAGATTGGCTGGGAAAAGCAGCCGGCAGCCGTCATTCGCGCGCTCGGCATCGTCAAACAGGCCGCCGCTCGGGCGAATATGGAGCTGGGTGGTCTGGACAAGGCTCTTGGCGAGGCAATCATTGCAGCTGCCCAGGAAGTGATCGACGGCAAGTTGAACGATCACTTCCCGCTCGTCGTCTGGCAGACCGGGTCGGGCACCCAGTCCAACATGAACGCCAACGAGGTGATTTCGAACCGAGCCATCGAAGTCTTGGGCGGCACCATGGGCTCCAAGAAACCGGTCCACCCGAACGACCACGTCAACATGAGCCAGTCGTCGAACGACACCTATCCGACGGCCATGCACATCGCCTGCGCCGAAGAGATCGTCCGTCACCTTGTCCCGGGATTGAAGCACCTGCATGCTGCCCTGGAGAAGAAGGTTGAGGCGTTTGCCCACATCATCAAGATCGGCCGCACGCATACGCAGGACGCTACGCCCCTGACGCTTGGCCAGGAATTCTCGGGCTACGCCGCGCAAGTCGCCTCTGCGATCAAGCGCATAGAGGCGACACTTCCAGGACTTTATGAACTCGCGCAGGGCGGAACGGCGGTTGGCACTGGCTTGAATGCTCCAGTGGGATTTGCGGAGAAGGTTGCCGAGGAGATTGCCGGGATTACCGGCCTTCCCTTTGTCACCGCGCCCAACAAGTTCGAAGCACTTGCGGCCCATGATGCGATGGTGTTTGCCCATGGTGCCATCAACGCCGCCGCCGCCGCGCTCTTCAAGATCGCCAACGACATCCGCTTCCTTGGCTCCGGCCCTCGGGCTGGCCTTGGCGAACTGGCGCTTCCGGAAAACGAACCAGGGTCGTCGATCATGCCAGGTAAAGTCAATCCGACGCAGTCAGAGGCCCTCACCCAGGTCTGCGCGCACATCTTCGGGAACAACGCCGCCATCACCTTCGCGGGCAGCCAGGGACACTTCGAACTCAACGTCTACAACCCGATGATGGCGTACAACTTCCTGCAATCGGTGCAGTTGCTCGGTGACGCTGCGGTATCCTTCACCGACAACTGCGTCATCGGCATCGAGGCGCGCGAAGACAACATCCGCAAGGGGGTCGAAAACTCGCTGATGCTGGTGACGGCGCTCAACAGCAAGCTTGGCTACGATACCTGCGCCAAGATCGCCAAGACAGCACACAAGAACGGCACGACCCTGCGCGAAGAGACGGTCGGCGGCGGCTACCTGACGAACGAGGAGTTCGACCAGTTCGTGCGCCCCGAAAACATGATAGGTCCGCGATAACCTGCGGTTAACAACTGTTGATCTGAAGCGGCAACCAGCGGGAAATTTTCATCCCCAGGTTGCCGTCATTCTTCACCTCATTCAACTGATGATCTGTGCCACCAGGGCTATCTTGCTGAAGACGCTCAGGTATTTGCGAGATCTCGCAAGCGTCTTGATACGATAGCAAGCGCGCCTCCCTTAATTCTTTTCCAATACTTCTCATATACTTTTTTACTAAAGCAAAGAATGAAGCCATGGGGGGCTTTGATGGCAACCGCCGGTGTGCCGAAGGCACAAGCGAGTGATGTGATAGGGCAGATTATCTATGCGTTGAGGACGATGGGCGTTGCCCCGATCCCACGCAACTATCAGCTGTTCTACGAGGCCTATATCGGGTCGAACGGGCCCTTGACGCAGAAACTGGCCGCGCTCGGCAGCCACATCACGCAGGAGGAGCTTGATGCGCTTGCTGCAGAGTTTCTGGGAACGGCGCAGGTCGAGGTGATCGAGCGCGTTCATGACAAGCTCCTGGTCGAGCTTGAAGGACTTCTGACGCTGCTGCGCCAGGAACAACAGTCGATGGAGAGCTATACGAAGCTCTTGGGAGAAACAGCGAGCCGCATCAATTCCAAAGCCAACTTCTCCAACGACATTATCCGCAACGCCATCCATCTGTTGACCGAGGCGACCGGCGACCAGATGGCGCAAGGCGAGCGAACTGTCGACAGCATGACCGAACATTCGCAGGAAATGGATCAGGTTCGCCGCGAACTCGACGAGTACAAGCGCATCGCCAACACCGATTCCCTGACGCGGTTGGCCAACCGTCGAGCCTTCGACGAGCGGCTGGCCGCTTTATATGACGCCGGTCCCAATCTTCCCGTCGCAGCGCTGATCCTTGCAGACATCGATCACTTCAAGGCCATCAACGATAGCTTCGGGCACCCTGTTGGCGATAAGATCCTTGCAACGGTGGCCTCCGTGATCCGCGCCAATGTGCGCAAGGACCTTTTTGTGGCCCGCACGGGCGGCGAGGAGTTTGCCATCATCGTCGAGGGCAATACTGCCGAAGAGGTGATGGTGATCTGCGAGCGGATTCGCGGTGCGCTTGCCACGCGCAGTTTCCGCAATTCCCGCTCTGGCGTGCAGTACGGGCCGATCACCATTTCCCTGGGCTACTCCATGGGCTCCCAGGCCTCGGACGCAGGTGCGCTTTACGCCAATGCAGACATTGCGCTCTACCAGGCCAAACATACGGGCAGGAACCGCAGCGTCTTCTTCGACGAGTCGATGCGCGGTGACTATGTCGGCAAGAACTGGCTCATCTACCGCGGCTGAGCCCTACCACATCGCACAGGCGGGCACAGGCAGTCAGGCAGCGGATGTATGCGCCTCATCCGGCTGTTGTCGGCGCAGAAAGCTGCGTATCGTGTCGATCACTGCAGGGTCGCTGATGATCCGCCGGTGACCCAGCCCGTTCGCCCAGTGCACCGTTGCATTGGGAACAGGAAGGAAGCGTTCTGCATGACCGGCATCCACTTCCTTGTCGTCCCTTGCATGAACGACGAGGAGCGGCGTATCAGTCTTTTGCGCGACGGCCACGGTATCGAAGTCATCCAGCACGGCGCCGGCAACTTTCTCGGCCCGACGAACCAACGCCGATCTGGTGCGGTCATCGAGCCCGGTCGCGCGGGAAAAGGCGTCAAACAGCCACTCGATGCGGCTCGGCGCGCCTATGACGGCCAGCCGCGGGGCCGAGAAGCGGCCGACACCGTCCATGATGCCGCCCGTGGCCAGCATCAGGCTCGCGCCGCCGAAGGAGTGACCAACCGCACCATCGAACGGTCCAAACTGCCGCTCCGCCTCAAGGATCACATCCACCGCCAGGCGCATGTGCAGGTAGCGCCCGCTGGACTGCCCATGGCCTGGAAAATCAAGGACTACCACCTCATCGCCATCAGCTGCCAGGCCTTGCGCCAATGCCGAGATGTAGGCGGCGGCCGAGCCCCAGCCGTGCACCACAAGAAATCGTCGCCGTGGCGCCTTGCCTCCACCATCGAAGCGATAGGCCATCACGCTTCTCCGCCCGACCTGAAAAGGCATGGCTTGCGCGCCGGCAAGCCGTTTGCGACCTTCCGCATGCACCTGATGCGCCTTGCTGCCTGCCGGTTTGCGTGAGGGTGTGAGACAGAACAGCTGGAACGCAGCTTTTGACGTGACGCGAGGCGCCAGCTTGCTGCCAAGGGAGAATACGGGACGGATGACCTTCAGCGCGAATGATGGCATGGTGTAGATCCCGGAATGTTCAATGCTGAACAATAAAGTACAAAGATGAACAAAAATCAATCCCTGCCCTGGGACCATCCCCGCTTCAAGAGCTGGGTCAGCGTGGCGCGCGCCTGCCAGCTGATGCAGTCCGCGCTCGCCCGTGAGCTTGCGCCGCTCGACATAAAGCCGCCGCATCTCGACATCCTGGCGAACCTCTATCGCTATGAGGGCATTTCGCAGCAGGAGCTTGCGCGCAAACTGCTTGTCGGCCGCTCCAATATCAGCATGACGCTCCCGCAGATGGAGCGGCGCGGGCTGATCGAACGCCGTGGCGACAGCCGGGACAAGCGCGTGTTGCGCCTCCACCTGACCAGCGATGGCAAAGCGCTCGCGGAGCGGGCCCTGCAAATCCAGACGGCTCTGATTGATCGCATCCTTTCTGCCACGCCGGTCGAGGAATGTGTCGCGATCGGAAGCAATATGGAGCGTATGATCGCAGTGCTACAGGCAGAGAGTTCCGGTGAAGCGGACCAAGACTAGGAACGCGGGACCCGGCTTAGCCCCTTTTCGGCAAGCTCGCGTTCGTAGTCCGCGAACAACCGCTCACCGTCCTCGCCAAGCTCCCGCAGGTAGATCCAGGTAAATATTCCGCTGCCGTGCCCGTCGTCAAAGCCGATCCGCACCGCGTAATTTCCCGTCGGCGTCAGGCTGGCAATGGCGACGTTCTGTTTTCCCGGCACGGTTACCTTCTGGCCAGGTCCATGCCCCTGAACTTCCGCCGAGGGCGACAGGACGCGCAGCATCTCGGCGGGCAGTCCATACGACTGCCCGTCATTGAAGGTGACGTTCAACACGCGGCGGTCCTTCGAGACCCGCAGTTCGGTCGGCCATATATCGGTCATATGAATTCGTCCCTGTCATCGGCTGCCGAACAGGATTAGAAGCATGGGCGGCGCATCGCAACCCGCCGGCCCTTGACGTGGCGGGTGATCCCGCCCACTTTCGACGTTCAGGAGGACGATCCGTGAACACGCTGGCAGGACCATTGGGCGGTGCGCGCCCTCTTCGCTTGGAAAAGGCGCCGATGATCGACCGATTCGGCCGGTCCGTTACCTATCTGCGGGTTTCCGTCACGGATCGCTGCGATTTCCGCTGCACCTATTGCATGGCGGAACACATGAACTTCCTGCCGAAGAAGGATCTTCTGACGCTTGAAGAGCTCGATCGCATCTGTTCCGCCTTCATCGCCAAGGGCGTGCGCAAGCTGCGGCTGACCGGCGGCGAGCCGCTGGTGCGCAAGAACATCATGCATCTGGTGCGTGCGCTCGGCCGTCACATCGAAGCTGGTGACCTTGACGAGCTGACGCTGACGACAAACGGGTCGCAACTGGCTCGCCATGCGGACGAACTCTACGCCAGTGGTGTGCGCCGTATCAACGTTTCCCTCGACACGCTCGACCCGGACAAGTTCAAGGCCATTACCCGCTGGGGCGATTTTTCCAAGGTGATGGAAGGTATCGACGCCGCCCAAAAGGCTGGCCTCAAGATCAAGCTGAACGCGGTCGCACTCAAGGGCTTCAATGAACTTGAGATCCCTGAGATGCTGCGATGGGCGAATGGGCGCGGCATGGACCTGACGGTGATCGAGACGATGCCGATGGGCGAGATCGAGGAGGATCGGACCGACCGGTATCTGCCGCTGTCCAAGCTGCGAGACGATCTCGAGCAGCAGTTCACGCTGACCGACATCCCCTACAAGACAGGTGGCCCCGCTCGGTATGTCGAAGTGAAGGAAACGGGCGGCCGTCTCGGCTTCATCACACCGATGACACATAATTTCTGCGAGGGCTGCAACCGTGTTCGCCTTACCTGCACCGGCACCCTTTACATGTGCCTGGGGCAGAATGATGCGGCCGACCTGCGCACCGCGATGCGAGCCTCGGCGGATGACGCCTATCTCTCCGCTGCCATCGACGAAGCCATCCAGCGCAAGCCGAAGGGGCATGACTTCATCATCGACCGTACCCAGCAGCGTCCGGCCGTCGCCCGGCACATGAGCGTTACCGGCGGCTGAGGCGATGCCGTGACAGAAACCTCTGTGTTGCCTAGCCGTTCCTGCGGCACCTGCACCCTTTGCTGCCGCCTTCCCGACATCGATGCGCTGTCGAAACCTGCCAATGCCTGGTGCAGTCATTGTTTGCCGGCGAAGGGCTGCGCCATTTATAAGAGTCGCCCGACGCTCTGCCGTGACTTCCTGTGTCTGTGGATGACCTCTGCCGCTTTGGGGCCGCAATGGGAGCCGGCGCGTTCCAAGATGATGATCTACACACAGGGGCCGCAGACGACGGTTCTGGTTGATCCCGACCATCCTGAGATCTGGAAGCAAGCACCGTTTGCCGACGACCTCAAAAGCCTTGCGCGGGACGCGGAGAAGGCAGGTGGCTATCTGATCGTGTTTGTCGGCGACGATGTCTTCAAGATCCAAGATGATCCGCAGACGCACCACTCGCCGTCAAGCCGCTCCGGGCCAAAGCCGGAGACGGCGGTGCTTGCGGAATAGGCTCAAGCTGCCCGGCCGGAGCGAACGGCCTGACCAGACGAGACCTCTCCGGTCTTGAAGCGGTCAATCTTGTCGGTCAGCGTCTCCACCCGGCGGCGCAGCCCGTGGATTTCAGCATTGTTTTCCTCGACCATCGCGGCGTTCTGCTGGGTGATCAGTTCCACCTCGTGGACGGCATGCGTGACCTCGCTGATGCCGGTGGACTGCTCGCTGGTTGCTGCCGAGATGGCCGCCACGAGCTTGCGCACATCGCTCACGTGGGTGATGATCTGCGTCAGCGCCTCGCCCGTCTCCTCCACCAGATGAACACCGTTGCTGACCTGGGTGGAGCTCGCCGAGATCAGTCCCTTGATCTCACGGGCCGCACCGGCGCAGCGTTGCGCCAGTTCCCGCACTTCCTGCGCTACCACCGCGAACCCCCGTCCCGCTTCACCCGCCCTTGCGGCTTCCACACCGGCATTGAGCGCCAAAAGATTGGTCTGGAAGGCAATCTCGTCGATCACGCCGATGATCGTTGCGATCTTCTCGGACGAGCGGCTGATTTCGGCCATGGCGGTGACGGCACGCGACACCACGTCACCGGAGCGGACGGCAAACTCCTCTGTCTCGTTGACCGACACTGCAGTCTGGCGCGCGCTGTCGGCGGTCGAGCGGACGATCTCGCTCAGATGGCGCAGCGCCCGGGAGCTCTGCTCAAGGGCAGCCGCCTGCTGCTCAGTCCGCCGCGCGAGGTCGTCGGCGGAGGACGCGAGGTTCCCGGTGCCGCCGTTGATGTCGTCGGTGGTTGCTCGCACGTCTGCAAGCGTCCCGCGCAGTGCTTCGACGGCGCTGTTATACGTGCGTGCCATCGGAACGAAATCGCTGGCGAGATTCTCGCTCATGGTCCGCTGCAGGTCACCTTCGGCAAGCTGCGTCAGGGCGTCGGAAAGCGCCGTCAGCGCCGCGTGCTGCTCAGCGGCGATCCGAGCCCGTTCCTCGGCTCGTCGTGCAGCTTCCGCACTGGATTGATCACGAGCGGCCGCCGCTTCGTGTTCAAGCCGGACGTTCTCGAGCGCGGCATCCCGGAAGACGGTGACGGAGCGCACCATGTCGCCAATCTCGTCTCCGCGCTCGCGTCCTTCGATTGCAACGTCCAGATCGCCTTCCGCCAGGCGCTTCATGACGTCGGTCACCCGCCGCAGCGGGCCACGCAAGGTCTCGACCAGCATCAGCCCACCGGCAATCGCCAGAAACGTCCCGACGACCATGGCGATCACGGACAGATTGGCGGAGCGCTCACTGTCTTCCTTGCCGATCTCCTGCGCTTGCGCGATGAACGACTGCAGCCCGGCCATGCCACCTGCAAGTGTCTGCGATGCTGCCGCCCGCGCCTCGTTCCATTCGGTTTCTATGGCAAGCATCGCGGCAGAGGCGTGCTCCAGGGCCGCAAGCGGCACTTCGAGTTCTCCTGCGAAAGCGCTCATTGCAGCGTTGGCATTGCCGAGCTCCGACACCTTTGCGCTTGAAGCACGCAGTGCCGCGAGATCGTCCAGCACGACTTGCCGCGCGTCTTGCGTCAACTGACCGCGCAGCCGCTCCATGTGCAATTGCAGCGCATCGCTCAACGTCAGCGACGTTTCGACCTGCGACAGCAGGTTCTTGAGCATGGAGACATCGGCTTCGAGTGTCGCGAACCGTTCGGCAGCGTCGCCAGATTTTGTCAGCACATTCTGCTGCAGTTCTCGCTGAAAGCTCATGAAAGCGCTTGCGCCAACGCGCAATGCCTGTGCCTTGTCCGCCGCAGCAGCATCGCCGACTGCAACCTCGATCAGTCGCTCTGCTGCCTCGCGGATCGGCGCCATTCCCTGCATGACCTTGTCACCGACCAGCGACTTGACAACGTCGAACTCAGCAACAAGCGCCTTCGCCTGCGTTTCTGCCGCCTTCGCCGTACCCTCGTCGGAGCTTGAGTTGCGAACGCCATCGCGAAGATTTTCAATTCGCTCCGCGATCGACTTATAGGCGAAGGATTCAAACAGCGCGCTCTTGGCGAATCGCTCCTGCCCTTCGAACTTCTTGCGCAGGTTGCCGAGGCGCTGGTTGACCGCACCCGAAAGATCCTTGACGGCCGTCAGTTGCGTAGCGATTTCTGCGCGATTCTGGTCACGCTGTTGCTTGATCGTCCAAAGAGCATCAGCGCGTTGACGCATTGCCGAAGCAAGTTCAGTTACCACTGTGATCCGCTGCCGGTCTTCGTCGGTCACAAGCAGATCCTGGAGAACAGCAACGCCGTTCTGCTGTCGGTCAATCCCCTGCATCAGCGCCGCCAGTGTCACCTCATCCGGTTGCTCCTGAAAGTCCTGAAACACCGACTGCAGGTGATCAAAATCTGCGATGTTCTCGATCGTCGCACGCGTGACGGTCATGTGCCCGTTCAGCATGTTGGATGTATAATACCCGGCAAGCCCGACACCGGCGATCAGGAGCACGAGAGGCACGACGAAGAGCAGAACCTTGGTAACGATCCTGCGGCGCTGAAGAAGACGATCGATGAATGACATACGGGCCCCGAGAATTCAGCCGAGCTCGCCAAACATCTGCAAGTGGCTAGGTGGAGGGTCCTGCATCATGCCGGAACGACCGCACACTCGGGCATATCGGTTGAACATCGGTTAATTTCGCAGCAGCGAAATAGAACGCTCAGAATTTGACCAAATCTTCATTTGCCGACGAGGGTACCGGGAAGACGGCAGCTGGTCTGGCCGCCTTCATGGCGATGCAGTAAGACACTCCGCTGCACGGCAAGGAATCACGCATGGCATCCTCCGACAACTCACGCGGCGCGCTTTACATGTCGCTGGCCATGGCCTCTTTCACCTGCAACGACGCCCTCGTCAAATCGGTGACCTCGTCGCTCAGCGTGGCGCAGATCATCACGGTGCGAGGGATCATGACAACAGTTCTGGTCTACTTCGTCGCGCGACATCTCAAGGCGCTTCGACCCCTTTCGGTGGTGATGCAGCCCCTGATTTTGTTGCGAACCTTCTTTGAGATTGGCGCGACGCTGACCTTCATCAGCGCACTTGGTCGGATCGACTTTGCCAACATCTCCTCCATCATGCAGTCCTTGCCGCTCGCCGTGACGCTGGGGGCTGCGGTCTTCTTCCGGGAGCCCGTCGGTTGGCGCCGGTGGACCGCGATCATCGTCGGATTCCTCGGCGTGGTGATCATCCTGCGACCGAATTCCGAAGGGCTGACCTCGGCCTCGCTGCTGGTGCTGGCTGCCGTCTTCTTCACCTCGGCACGGGATCTGGTCACCCGGCGCATTGTCGCCGACGTCCCCTCCCTCACGATCACCCTGTTCACGGCAGCGGCGAACACGATCGTCGGCGCCATATTGATCGTGCCCATGGGCGGCTGGCAGCCGATGGATTCTGCCAATTTCCTGCCGCTGGTGATCGCGGCCCTGCTCGTCTTTTCCGGCTATCAGGCCGTCATCATGTCGATGCGCACCGGCGAAATTTCCTTCGTCGCGCCGTTCCGCTACACAGGCCTACTCTGGGGGCTGGTCATCAGCGTGCTCTTCTTCGGCGAGAGGCCAGATGTCTTCGTGCTGCTCGGTGCCGCGATCATCATCGGCTCCGGACTTTACAGTTTCTACCGAGAGAGCCGGCGTCGGCAACGCATTGCCGCGGAGGCGTCTCCCGTCATCGTGACGGAGAAATAGAGATGCTGAATTCGACGGACGAAAAAGGAAGCAGCGCACGCTTCCTGGACCGGGCAACACCGCCGCACATTGCGACGCTGGTCCTCGCTGCCGGGTTGGCCGCAATGTCGATGAATATCTTCCTGCCATCGCTTGCTGCCATGGCGGATCATTTCGACACCAGTTACGCCGTCATGCAGCTTGCCGTCTCCGGCTATCTCGCCGGCACTGCTGCGATCCAGATCGCAATCGGCCCGCTTTCGGATCGCTTCGGCCGCCGCCCCGTGATGATCGCGGGGATCGCGCTCCTGCTGCTCGGTACCGTCATCTGCATGCTCGCACCCAACATCGCGGTATTCATGGCGGGTCGTATGATCCAGACTGGCGTCGTGGCTGGTATTGTTCTGTCGCGCGCCATCGTACGCGACATGGTCCCTATGGAAGAGGCCGCCTCGATGATCGGCTATGTCACCATGGGTATGTCGGTGGTTCCGATGATTGCCCCGTCCCTCGGTGGCGTACTGAACGACCTGTTCGGCTGGCAGGCGAGCTTTGTCGCCCTTCTCGTTTCCGGGGTTCTCGTCCTTCTTCTCGTATGGCGCGATCTTGGCGAAACCAATACCGCGCAATCGGCAAGCTTTGGGGAACAGTTTCGCACCTGGCCGCAACTGCTGACGTCACGCCGCTTCTGGGGCTATACCCTCACGGCAACCTTCTCCTCCGGCGTATTTTTCAGCTTCCTCGGCGGGGGGCCTTTTGTCGGCACTGTCCTTTTCAAGCTTTCGCCTTCGGTGCTTGGCTTCTATTTCTTCAGCATGGCCGCCGGTTACATGCTCGGCAACTACTGCTCCGGCCGCTACGCACGCCGCTTCGGCATCGGTCCAATGATGGTGTCCGGCAATCTCGTCAATCTGGTGGGACTGGCAGGCGCAATCTTCTTCTCCATGGTCGGCGCAGAACATCCCTTTGCCTTCTTCGGACCGCTATCGCTGATTGGCATCGGAAATGGACTGACGCTGCCAAGCGCCAATGCCGGGATGGTCAGCGTCCGGCCTCACCTTGCCGGCTCTGCCTCCGGTCTCGGCGGCGCCATCATGCTGGGTGGCGGCGCAGCGCTTTCGGTTGTCGCCGGCGCTGTGCTTCATGCCGACGGGGGCACCATGCCGCTTCTGGTGGTGATGACTGTGACCGCGATCCTGGCGCTGGTTGCTACCGAATATGTTCGCTGGATCGACCGCCGTGAGGGGGCGCTTTCGCAGGAAGATGGGCAATGACTGTCGACCCGCCGCCTGCACTGATTCTCGCCGGCGGCAGGTCGAGCCGCATGGGGACAGACAAGCTGCTGCTGCCATTCGGAAGCGGAACGCTCCTGGCGCACATCGGAGAGCGTCTGGCGCCGCAGACTTTTTCCGTTTCGGTCAACGCCGCAGCGTCTTTACAGCTACCTCCTGATTTCCGGCTGGTACCAGACACGCTGCCGAACCAGCCCGGTCCGCTTGCGGGCGTGCTGGCAGGGCTGCAGGATCTCAGCCACCATCAACCCCGGGCAACGCATCTGTTGACTGTCCCTTCCGACGCTCCCTTCTTCCCGGCTGACGTCGCGGTGCGTCTCCGGGCTGCCGCGTCAGCGCCCGATATGATCGCCGTAGGGAGTTCCGGCGGGCGCATCCACCCGGTCTTCGGCCTCTGGCCAGTGTCCATCGTCGAAGATCTGGCACACTGGCTTTCGCTCCCGAACAACCGCCGCCTTTCCGACTTCCTGGCCCGGCATCCTTCCGTCGCGGTGGATTGGCCGTTGATCGAGACGGAGATCGGGCCGCTCGACCCCTTCATGAATCTCAACACGCCCGCAGACCTCGACGCCGCGCGTCGCTTCCTCCAGGTGCTGCCATGACTAAACCTCGCGTCTTCGGCATTGCCGGCTGGAAGAATTCGGGCAAGACGGGCCTTGCCGTGCGGCTGGTCGAGGAATTCACCCGTCGCGGCTACCGCATATCCACCATCAAGCACGCCCATCATGATTTCGACATCGACAAGGTCGGAGCCGACAGCTACCGCCATCGACAGGCCGGTGCCCATGAGGTCGCCCTCGTTTCCGGCACGCGGTTTGCCATCATGCACGAGCTGCGTGGGGATCCGGAGCCGCCCTTCGAAGACATTCTGGCCCGTCTAGAGGGCTGCGACCTCGTGTTGATCGAAGGCTACAAACGCGAGCCGGTACCAAAGATCGAGGCGCGTAGGATCGAGGCGAGCAAGCGCGAGCCGCTTGCCCCCTCGGACCCGCACATCGCAGCCATTGCCGCCGATCATCCGGTGACTGACGCCGGTCTTCCTGTGTTTCATCTCGACGATACGATCGGGATTGCCGATTTCATCGCCACGATCACCGGCCTTCCGTCGAAATGACAGAAGGCCGCCGGATCGCTCCGACGGCCTTCGTTTTTCTTGCTGCTGAAGCTTATCGGTTGGCGGCGACGGGCTTCACCAGTGACGTGATCCGACGGATCGTGACACGACGGTTCTCCTGCTGGGCCGCCTCAGTCTTGATCTTCAGATATCGTTCGCCATAACCCTGGGTCGTCAGGTTCTCCGGCGGGATGCCGAAGGCGTCCGTCAGCACAACCGCAACCGATTCAGCTCTTTCGTCCGACAAGATGAGATTGCTCTCGTCAGAACCGACCGCGTCGGTATGGCCCTCGATCAGAAAGGTCTCGGCGGGGTTTTCGTCGAGGATCTTCTTCATCGCTTCCGCTACCTTGCGCAGCGACGGGGCCTGGTTCATCGGGATCTCGGCGCTGCCGGTCGCGAACTTGATCGTATCAAGATCGATACGTCGTGCCTTGTCACGGATACGGGCAGAGTACTTGACCTCGTCGATCGAATAAACGCGTTCCACACGCTCGACCGGTGGTAGTTCGAGGAACTCGTAGTAATCACGATCCGGATCGCTCGACGTGTCGATGATGTACTCGTCGAGCGGCACGGTCAGCCGCATCGGCGGCAGATCACGAGCCGGGTCACGCCAGACATAGTCTTCTTCTTCGTAAAGGTCAGGCGCGTAGTAGAGAACGTACTCCTCGCCGTCGACGATACGCGAACGTTGCACGACAACGCCGTAGCTGTTGCGGATCGTGATGACCTGCACGCCACCTGGACGCTCAACCACCTCACGATAGCGGTCACGCGGCAGGCGCTCGTAATAGACCTCGCCACCGTCGCGATAGAAGCGGCGGGAATCGTCACCCCTCACATAGGAGCGGTCACCGAAGGAGATGATGATGCGGGCATCGTCATCGCCGTCGCGGCGATCGGCACGGTCGCCGCGACGGTCACGGTCTCCACCACGTCGGCCACCGTCACGGTAGTCCCAACCCTCCATCCGCCGGAACTCCGGACGACCGTCAACCCGTTCACCGCGTTCTTCCGTAGCAGCACGCAGTTCCACCCGGCCACGTTCCTGCATCGGAGCCTGTGCTTCCGCATCCGATGTCGGCGCTGCTGCGGGAGCCTCGGCTTGTGCGGGGGCAGTTGGTGCGGGCGAACCGTCCGTGGTTGCTGCCGGGGCCGGAGCAGACTCCTTCTGGCTGTCGAGGATGGCTGCGCCGTTTTCGACCGGCAGCACGGCCGTCTCTCCTTCCTCCGCGGCAGTAGGATCTTCCGCGATCACGCGGGCACGCTCCACCTGCTCAGGCGTCGTCGCAATGGCAGGCTCGCCCGATGGGGTGGCTTCGCCAGTTGCAGCATCCTGTGTTGCGCCATCGGTTGCGGGAGCGGCGGTCGTTCCCTCGGCAGGGGCCGTCTCGCCTGTCCCCGTGGTTGCAGCCGGAGCGTCGCTGTCGGTTGCTGCAGGGGTCTCCGCGTTGCTTGGCGCTGCTTCCTCGGGCTGGTCCGTCGATTCAGCCGCCGGAACCGTGTCGTCGGAAGTGGGCGCCGTGTCTTCTGCGGGAGCGGTCTCTTGGCTGGACGTTGCATCGTCCTCGGCCGGCTCTTCGGCAGTTGCAGGAGCCTCTTCTGGAGAATCTTCCTGAGCTTCAGCCGGCGTTTCTTCCTCAGGGGCTGCTTCCGGTTCGGCCTGTGATGCAGGAGCTTCCTCGGCTGGCGCTTCCTCTGCAGCCGGTTCTTCGGCTGCCGCAGGTGCCTCTTCCTGCACCTCCGGCTCCGGCTCCG
>CAYNED010000017.1:0-23508 GCA_964396135.1 uncultured Neorhizobium sp. | reverse complement strand
CAGGGCGGCTCGACGCTGACGCAGCAGCTGGTGAAGAACCTCTTCCTCACCAACGAGCGCTCGTTTGAGCGCAAGATCAAGGAAGCCTTCCTGGCGCTGTGGCTGGAAGCGAACCTCTCCAAGAAGGAGATCCTCGCCTACTATCTTGACCGCGCCTATATGGGCGGCGGGACCTTCGGTGCAGCGGCGGCGGCGCAATTCTATTTCGGCAAGAACATTGCCGAGGTGAACCTTGCGGAATCGGCCATGCTCGCGGGCCTGTTCAAGGCACCGGCGAAATATGCACCGCATGTCAACCTGCCGGCCGCCCGCGCGCGCGCCAACGAGGTGTTGAGCAATCTCGTCCAGAGCGGGATGATGACCGAGGGCCAGGTTATCGGGGCGCGGCGCGAACCGGCGACCGTCATCGACCGGGCCGAGGTCAAGGCGCCGGACTACTTCCTCGACTGGACCTTTGACGAGGTGCAGCGGCTGGCCAAGGCGGGCAAGATCAAGGAGCGCTCGGTGATCGTGCGCACCACGATCGACATGGGCCTGCAGCAAGCCGCAGAAGCGGCCGTGGAATCGAGCCTTCGCGAATACGGCGAAAGCTATCGCTCCAAGCAGGGCGCCATGGTGATGATCGAGAACGGCGGGGCGGTCCGCGCCATGGTCGGCGGACGCGACTACGGCGAAAGCCAGTTCAACCGGGCGACGCGCGCGCTGCGCCAGCCGGGCTCGTCCTTCAAGCTCTACACCTATGCCGCGGCGATGGAGAAAGGCTTCACGCCCGAATCCGTGGTTTCGGATGCGCCGGTCACCTGGCGGGGCTGGTCGCCGCAGAATTATGGCCGCTCCTACAAGGGCAAGGTCACGCTGATGACGGCGATGTCGCAGTCCTACAACACGGTTCCGGTGCGCCTTGCCAAGGACGAACTCGGCACCGAGAGGATCGCCGAACTGGCCAAGGACATGGGCGTCGAGACACCGCTTCGCACGGACAAGACGATCCCGCTCGGCACGTCCGAAGTCACGGTACTCGACCAGGCGACGGCCTATGCCGTGATGCCGGCCGGCGGATTGCAATCGCGGCGCCACGGCATTGCGCAGGTGGTCGGCTATGGCGGTGACGTGCTCTACGATTTCCAGCGCGACGAACCGCAGGCGCGGCGGGTGCTTTCGGAGAAGGCGATGTCGTCGATGAACCGCATCCTCACCAACATCCCCTACAACGGAACCGCCCGGCGTGCCGCCGTGGATGGCGTGCTGACCGGCGGCAAGACCGGTACCTCGCAGAGCTACCGCGATGCCTGGTTCGTCGGCTTTACCGGCAACTACACCGCCGCCGTCTGGTTCGGCAATGACGACTACACGCCGATGAACAACATGACCGGCGGCTCCCTGCCGGCGATGACGTTCAAGAAGCTGATGGACTATGCGCACCAGGGCATTGAGCTGAAGCCAATTCCGGGCATCGAGAACCCGTTCCCGGAAGCCCCCAAGAAGGAGCAGGTGGTCGCGAAGGCGGAAGACAACGAGCAAACGCTTCCGCCGCTGGCTCGACCACGCTCCATGTCCGCTGAATCCACGCGCGTCCTGCGCCGGATCGCCGAAAAGCTGAAGACTGCCGCACCGCTTCTCCCCGCGGCGACGGCCAAGGTGGCGGATGCAACGGTGACGGGCTCGGTGGAAGCGACGGCCGCAGCCGTTCCGGCGCATTCGCAATAGGCGGTTTCTTCCGCTGAACCGGCGCGCACACCGCGTCTGTTCACAAGCTGCGGCGGGCGGGTTTGTCGTTCCTTTCGCGGCGAATCGGTGCTAACCCTCGGGCATCGTTGTTTAAGGGCATTCCTTTCCGTGTTTCGTGTTCCGTTTCTTGTCGCCATCGCCCTTGCGATCGCCTTTGGCGGCGGGATCTGGTCGACGCTTTGGGCGCTTGAGGCGACCACCGGTTTCGGCGCCATTCGGCTCGGGCCTTGGGAGGCCTTCCCAGAGGCCCAGACAGCCAAGGCCGACCCTTACGCGAAATCGCACCGGGCAGCGGGAGGCGCCCTGCTTTACGGGAGTGCCGAGGGGCTGACCTTCACCGCGGCCGTGGACGAGACCGGCGCGCCCTTGAGCGGCGACTGCTCTTACCGCATCACCGGGCACACGCCGCCGGCGCGTCTTTGGACGCTCTACACGCTGCAAGGCAACAGAACCATCCTGCCGCAGGCAAGCAAGCTGCCGGTGGCGCTCAACTCGCGCACCATCCTGCGCCACGCCGACGGCGCGTTCGAAATCATGGCGTCGAACGATGCTCAACCGCGCAACTGGCTGGCTATTCCCAGCGATGGACGCTTTCGCATGCGCATCACGCTGCTCGACACGCCTGCCGCCGGCAGTTCCGGACTGATCGACCTGTCCATGCCTTCCATCCAGAACCTGGGTTGCGGCAATGCTTAAAGTGCTGCTTGCCGTCATCACCGGCCTTGTCGGCGCGGCCCTGCTGCATCTGGTGATTATCCTGGCGCTTCCGTATTTCAGCGAGAAGGACGCCTATACGCGCGTCCTGGCCGAAGGAGAGAGACATCTCTTCCACCGGCTTCCCGACCTGCGCGATCGGGCGGGGCTGGTGCAGGACGATCCCTTCATGGAAGTTTCCGTCTGCGCCTATGACATTTCGCAGGGGCCGGTGCGGATCTATGCCAACGGACCCGTGCCGTTCTGGTCCGTGGCGATCTATGACGCGGCCTCCAACGAGGTCTTCAGCATCAACGATCGTACGGCCGCGGCCGGAATTCTGGATGTTGTGCTGGCGACCCCGGTGCAGTTGACGGTGCTGCGGAAATCCCTGCCGCAGCCGATCGACCAGTCAATCCTGGTGGAGACACAGCAGGCGGACGGCTATGTGGTGCTCAGGACAATGGTGCCGCAGCCAAGCTTCGCTCCCGCAGCCGGCGCGTTTCTTTCAGCCGCAGTCTGCGCCCCATTCGAGTGGCGTCAGCGGCAGCAATTTTAAACCTCGGCCTCAGTTCTGCTCCAGCAGCATCGCTGTCGGGACTGCCTGCGGCATCACCCTATCGAGACGCTCGTAACGAACGCCCGTAAACATCAGCAACTGGGCGCCTTGCGTATCTGCCTGGCTGCCGATCTGGATTTCGGGTTTGCGGCGCTGCTGTTCGCGCCATCTGTTCAGCACTACGATCTCTGCCATGCTCGTCTCCTTGAAGGGTCGAGACGGATGAATGACGGTCCAATTTCACCCTGCCCATTGCGGGCAGACGCATCCCGACAACGGGCATCTGCGTCTTACTCGCCGCCTATGCCACACCGGCACATTGCGACACTGCAACCGGCCCGCCGAACCGGCCATCAAGGGATTTCACGCGATACACGTCCTCCCGGCATTTGTCCGGCTTTGATCCGGAACTGAGGTCATACAGCCAGCAAGCGGTAAATCATTCGTTAATGCTAATAAAGGGTAGGCCGCAATCGCCGCCCTGCCCTTCTCAAAAACGGGGATCGTGGCTTTTTGTTCACACCCGCCACGATCACGTTCATTTTCAATGCCACGACATCGGCTGCCCGTAACGTCCCGTATAGGCGCAACGAGGCGTCTTCTTCACCGGCCATTAACTGCGCCTTGTTACGGTCTGATTACCATATCGGACGGACTGTGCGGGGAGCAATGCCCCACTCTCCGCGCCCGAACGGGATCGGCCGGCTTTGCCCGGCAGTGACTGTTCATCCGGATGGCGTGCTGCCTCGAGTTTGTATTGCGTAACGTGGGTTTGGCCGTGACGGACCAGTTTCGAGATCTTGAAAGGCCCCTGGCCATGCGCAGGAAGGATGTGGTGTTGATTGCCACGGTGACGAGTTTCGAAAGCCTCTCGCGTCCATCCCGTTCCGAGCTTCGGCAGTTCGCAGAGCTTTTCAGCCCATTGTTTTCCGCCTCCAGCGAGGAAGCGCGCCGGCACGCGGTCGCCGCTCTGTCGCAATCGGACACGGTGCCGCCGGCTGTCGCCTTCTTTATCGCGAGCCAGCCGATCGAGATCGCCGCGCCCTTTCTTGCCGCCTCCCCCTGCCTTGATGACAACACGCTGATTACCATTGCACGCAGCCAGGGCGCAGCGCATGCCAAGGCGATCGTGCTGCGGGAAAATCTATCGCCCAAAGTGATCGACGCGCTTGTGAGCCTGCAGCACGACCGACCAGCAAGCCCCGTGACGCGCGCGGTTGAACAGCCGTCCGAGGCGCGCGAGCCTGCACCAGAACACGTCGCGGGCGCAGCGGACGAGGAGCGGCTTTGGCGAGAGGAACAGCTGCGTCAGCGCATCAAGGCGCTCGCCGCCCATGTTCACCGCGCCGAGGACGACCGGCTGGGCTTGCGCACGCTGACACCGGTGCAGGAGGCGCTGCTCGTGCGCTTTGCCCGCAACCGCGAAGGCGGGATGTTTGCCACCACGCTGGCCGACAGCCTGTCTGCCAGCCGCTGGCTTGCCGAGCGGATCCTGCTCGACATTTCCGGCCAGCAGCTTGCAACCACGCTGAAGGCGCTGGGCATGGACGAGGCCGACGCGCTTTTCGTGCTGTTGCGCTTCTACTCCCATCTTGGCAACCAGACGAACGGCATCAGCCGCGGCCAGTTTCTCTGGAACGCGCTTGACGCCGGCGAGTGCGGACGACGCGTGGAAGCCTGGAGACGGGCTGACAGCTACACGGCACGCGAAAGCGAATTCGCCCCGGTCGCAAACACGGCTGGAGACATGCCGGACGAAGCGCACCAGGAGGTTCGCGTGCTGCGGTCGAGAGGCGCGATTCGCAGGGCAGGCTGAGCGTCAGAGCCAAGCGTCAGGGCGCTGGATCGACGACGGCAAACAGGCCCTCCACATCCTCGATATCGAGCTCGATCAGCCACAGGTCGCGATCAAAGTCCCGCTCCCTGGCGATCAATTCATCGATGCGCGCGGCGTCCACATGCCCAAGCCGCCGCTCGAAGCGACGCTCGGACGTGTCTTCTTCAAATACATTCTGAGGTGCCGGCGCATAAAGGCTTTCCGTGCCGTCACGGTGTCGGTGGCGGATGAAGATCGCCCCCGCCTCCTCCGACCCCTTGTGCTCCACAGCAGCAAATCCGCCAGCGGAGAACACACGGCGGATGAGAGCGGACACGATGATCTCGGAGCGGATGCGCATGAGTGTCTTCTACGGAGCCCCAGGATGAAGAGCAACGGCAAGCGCGAGCCTAGAGCGCCCCAATCGACTTCAGCTTCTTCAGCACCAGCTCGTTCGGCTCGCCGGTTTCCGGTAAGCGGTAGTGCTTCTCGAAGCGGCGGATAGCGGCCTTGGTCTGGGCGCCGGCAACGCCATCCACGGAGATATCGGTATAGGCGATGTTGGAGAGGCCACGCTGGATCTGGATCACCAGATCGGCGGAGGCGGCAATATCGGGCCGGTAGTCGCGCGGTGCGGCCGATGCCGTGGGCGCCTTGCCAGACACCTTTGCAGGCGGCGTGCGATCACTGTCGGAGGCTCGGATCGCTGCAGCGACCGGATCTTCGACGGCGGCGCTGACATCTTCGGCCGGCCGCATGGCCGGGACTGCGACTGCCTCGATCGGCAAGGGACGGGGATCCGCGGATGCGGTCTCGATCGATGCTGCCGCCGTTGCATTCAGCGCCGTCAGAAGCTCCGGCGTTGCCTCGCCCGTTTGCGGTAGGCCTTCCGTTTCCTGGAAGAAAAGAATGGCGGCGCTGGTCTGCGGGCCAATCAGTCCGTCCGCTGGGCCGTGATACAGGCCGCGCCGCGTCAGCTGGCGCTGCGCCTCCGCCACAAGATCGCGCTGTGCAAGTTCGACAGGCCCATGGTCGACAGGCGGCGCGGCCGCCGGGCGGTTCAATACAGGGTCGGCAGCCGGGACGGACGGTTCCTCCCGCGCGATACGGAAGGTGGTCACCGCCTCCGGTGGCGTGCGGGGTGCCGGCCGATAGCCGGCAATGCCGTTCGGGTCGCCGGGATCGCGGGTCGCCAGAAACGGTGCGGGATGGTTGCCCGGCTGGTACCAGAGCGCGTTGGCCGAGATGAAACCGAAGACCACGGCAAAAGTGGAGCCACCAACAAGGGCGCGCGGATGCCTGGCCGCCGCGCTGCCTGCCGCCCGCAAGAGGCGGGACAGGAAGCGGGGCTCCTGAACCTGCTTCTTTCGTTTAGGCGATTTTCGCTTTGGCGGCGTCATTCTCTGTGTCCTGTTCGTCCTTCTTGACCATTCCTGCACTTCTTGGCAGGCGCGGCGGAAATTCGACCATGGGGTCTGCGGGTTCTCGTGCAGCGTCTTCGATACCTGCACCATCGGCCGGCAGCCGAACGGTGACGACGGTGCCCTCGCCGGCGCGGCTTTCGATATGGAACTGTCCGCCGTGCAATGCAACCAGTCCCTTTACCAGTGCCAGCCCTAGTCCCGTGCCTTCGTACTGGCGGGTATAATCATCCTGCACCTGCGTGAAGGGCTGCCCGATCATGGCGAGCTTGTCCACCGAGATGCCGATGCCGGTGTCGCTGACGGTGAGGACCACATCATCCTTGTCCAGTTGGGCGTCCAGCGACACCACGCCGCCGCCTTCGGTGAACTTGATGGCGTTGCCTGCAAGGTTGATGAGGATCTGCTTGACCGCGCGGCGGTCGGCCACCACTTCGCCCAGTCCCTTGGCCGTGCGCGCCGTCAGCGTCACGCCCTTGCCTTTCGCCTGCAGGTCAAGCATGGCGCGGCAGGATTCGATGACATCGCCGATCACGAAAGGCTCGGCAAGGAGCTCGTACCGCCCGGCCTCGATCTTGCTCATGTCGAGCATGGTATTGACGACGGCCAGGAGATGCGCGCCGGACTGGCGGATCAGGCCCACATATTCCTTTTGCCGGTCCGTCTCCAGACGGCCGAAATATTCGCCGGCGAGAACATCGGAAAAACCGAGAATGGCGTTGAGCGGCGTGCGCAGCTCGTGGCTGACGGCGGCGAGAAAGCGGGATTTCGCTTCATGGGCGGAGCGGGCTTCGGAAACGCGCAAGGTCGCCTCGTCCCGCAGCGCCTCTTCTGCCGAGATATCGCTGAACTGGGCAAACACGGCGTCCAGTTCGCCATCGCCGGCCCGAAGCGCTGTCATTTCGATCCGCGCATGCAGGAACTGGCGTCCCTCGGTACTGTAGACGCGCTGGATGCGCACGAGCACGGACGCACTGTCTTCTCCCTGGCGAAGAGTATCGAGAGCGTGCACCAGTGCGATGCGGTCCGAGACATGGACGAGCTCGGCAAGCCGCTGGCCGCAGGGCTCCTGCAGGGAAGAGGGAAAGCTCTTGCGGTCTCGACCGCCGCATTTCAGCACGGTGCCGTGGGGGTCGAGCATCAGCGACAGACCGGGGCACGCGTTAAAGACGGTGTCGTCACCCGGCGCCACCGACGGCTGCGATACCGCGCTTCGACCGAGCTGCATCGTTGCCGCAGCAGCAATCAGGAAGCCGGACGCAACGACAGTCGCTCCGACAGGCAAGGCGATGGAGACGGGCAAGAAGCCGCAAAGGGCTGCGGGCAAGAGAACAAGGGCCGCGCCGGCATTGAGCGTGACGCGACGCAGAGCGACGACGGCCCGGCTGCGCGTTTCGGCCGGCTGACCGAGGCTTTCCAGCCAGCGGCCGGCGGCATGGTCAACCTGACCGACCGCCCTACCGGCAATGTTACTCAATACGCGCACGCAGAACCCTGACGCCAACTCCAAAACACGCTCCGACATTAGGCTTTGGCCGCTTAAGGAAAGGATAAAAGAGGGCCTCTCGAAGTGTGTCAAACTGGCGCCATTCCCGTTTTGAGACGCTTGCAGCTGCCCTTCTCGGTTCATGGTTAACGGCGCGTAAGCGTTGGATTTACTTGCATTTTTGTTATCGCGTTAACAATTGGGGCGGCGGCACCGACCGACAATGACTGGAACTGCGGCAGGCTCGCCGCAATTATGCTTAACAGCGGACGCCAGGTTTTGACGCGCCAGTCGGGGAACACGCTACGGAGCGGCGATCATTCAAATTTTAGTCGAAACTGCCGAAAACTCGACGGATCTTTTCAAAGGGCGATTCGCTTCCCTGGACTAGGGTGACGCCAAGACCGGGAGAGACCCGGCGGCGACCGGGCAGTGACGGGTGGTGGACAGGAAGATGTGGTTTCTGATCAAGAGCGGACTATCGTTTTCAATGGTGCTGGTGGCTTTGTCCTATTTCAGCAGCAGCCCTGCCGTGGAAGCGGACGGAGCGCCGCAGCTGCAGGTCCAGGACGCCGTGAGCGCCGCAACGCAGGCCTATCAGTATCTGAGCGCCATCTGCCTGGAGAAGCCTGACGTCTGCATCAAGGGTGCAGAAACCTTCTCGGCTTTCGGTCAGCGCGCAAAGGAAGGCGCCCGCGTCGCCTTCGAGCTTCTCGACAAGCAGTTCGCCGAGAGCGACCCGGCAATCGCGCAGGTCAATGACCCTCAGCCAATGCCGCAGAAGCCACTCGCCACCGCTTCTGTCGATGCCGTCCCCACAGGCACGATCAACACCGGCAGCATTCCGCTTCCGCAGAAACGGCCCGCACAGCCCTGAAAGCTCGTCGCCGCGACTTGCACCCCTTCTCGCCCTCTTGCGCATGTCCGGGTACCGGACGCGCGCCTGCCTGCCCCTGAACCTTCAGCAGTCTTTGCTGAGCCGCAAGGTCCGTCCTTGCGGCTTTTTTTCTGTTCACGCGACAGGCAATCCTTCCTATATGCAGGCAAGGACAGAACGGAGCCCCCTGATGGCCAAGATCGACCAGATCATCGACGAATTTGCCTATCTCGACGAATGGGAGGACCGCTACCGCTATGTCATCGAGCTGGGCAAGGCGCTTCCGGAGCTGCCGGAAGAAAAGCGGACGGCGGACAACAAGGTCCAGGGCTGCGCCAGCCAGGTGTGGCTGGTCAGCCATGTAGCGGAAGACGGCGCCGACCCGGTGCTGACGTTCGAGGGCGATTCCGACGCCCATATTGTTCGCGGGCTGGTTGCCATCGTCCTGACCGCCTATTCCGGCAGGCACGCCTCGGAGATCGTCAAGACCGATGCGATCGAGATCTTCAACCGCATCGGTCTTGTTGAACACCTGTCGGCGCAGCGGGCGAATGGTCTGCGCTCCATGGTGAAAAGGATCCGCGACGAAGCCCGGTTGAAAGCTGCCGCCTGATACAGGATCAGCGCGCCATGGGCGGGCGGTAATCCGGCGCTCCCCAATGATGGCTCGTGCGGCCGCTCCGTAAAGGCGGCGGGGCGTAATGGCGTGCGAGCGCCAAAAGAGCGGTGCGCAGCATCAGCTTTGCAGAGCGCGCCGGCCATTGCCGCTCGCGTTCCACCGTTTCCAGGCCCTTGGCGAAGCAGCAGACATCGACGGCGACGCCTGCAAGTTCCGGTCCCATCGCGTCCACGGCCCGCGAAAACCGCTCGCGGGCGGCAATTGCCGTGTCCGCGATCTCGGCCTGACCGCCCCGATCGCCCTTGCTGCGCCCCGACAGCCGCGGCTCCCAGCTTGCCGTCACGCGCGGCTGCAGCTGGCCGCGGGTGAAATCGGCGAGCAAGCGCTCTCCCGCCTCGATCGCTTCCAGCGGCAGGAACGAGCTTCCTGAGCGATCCTTCAGGCGGGAAAGCAGGGAAAGCGGCGATTCAGCGAGGTTGCGGCGCACCCGCTGGCGAACCCCCTCCACGTCGACACTCTCTTCCTTCGTCACCCGGTGCTGCTCGGCAAAGGCATCGTCATCCGCGAGCATGGCGCGGCGCAGATAGCCTGCCGTGTCGGACGTGGCCGCCAGCCTGGTATCGGTGCGTTGAAGCAGGCCTTCGCGGAGCCCGAACCGAACAAGGGCATCTGCAACGGGGCGCGCCTCCCCCGCAATCGTGAAGCCGGACCCATCCTCGCCCGGCACCAGATCCACCGCTCCATGAAGCAGACGGCGCAGAAGCCTCAGGAGTTCTCGGCTTTCCCCCGGCGTCAGCAACAGACGGTCCCGCCCTGCCTCGCCCTTCCCTGACTTATCCATGACTGGCCACCTCCGGATTGCCGAAGACGGCGGTGACGATGCGCTCGATAGCCGAGACAAAATCATCGAAGAAAGGATCATCGCGGCGATCCTCCACCACATGGCAGGCATGGCCAACCGTGGTGCGGTCGCGCCCGAAAGCAGCAGCAATCTCGTGCTGTGGCATGCTGAGCGCGACGTGGCAGACATACATGGAGATCTGGCGCACATGGCAGGCCATCCTGCGGCGGTCGCGGCGCACCAGCACACGGTCGCCGGAAAGCATGATCAGTTCGGCAACCACCTGACGGACCACACGGCAGACCGTTCGGTCGGAGAGACGGCGCGAAAGCGGCGCCTGCCAGGCAAAGCCAGACAGGGAGGGGTCCGGGCTCGGGCGTCGCGGAAGGACTGGTGGGGGAATAGGCATGAATAACTCCTCTTATAGGAATTTATTCATACATCCTGCAGCATTGCAAGGGGACGATACCGATGGACGATTTTGGCTATCTCACTGAATAGGCTTGCTGATATTTTACCATAAACTCGCCTGCTTAGGAATTGTGTCCTCACCGCCATGCAGGATGACAGTAAAAAGGGCCGAGAGCAAATGCTGCCGGCCCTTTCCGAGAGCGTCTTTGTCCCTGACTTACTTGGCGCGCTTGCGACGCTGTCCGAGACCCATTTCCTTGGCGAGACGCGAACGCGCCTGGGCGTAGGCCGGAGCGACCATCGGGTAATCAGCGGGAAGACCCCACTTCTCGCGGTATTCTTCCGGCGTCATATTGTAGTGGGTCATCAGGTGGCGCTTCAGCGACTTGAACTTCTGGCCATCTTCCAGGCAGATCAGGTAATCGTCCTCGATCGACTTCTTGATCGAGACAGGCGGCTTGGGCTTTTCCGTTACCGCGGCCACGGGAGCGGGCGCCGAGGTGTTGCTCAAGGCGGAATGGACGTCGGAGATCAGGCCACCCAGGTCTGCCACCGGCACTACGTGATTGCTCACATAGGCGGCAACGATATCGGCGGTCAGTTCGACCAGCAGGTCCTGTCCCTTATCCGCCGCTGCCACTTCTGTCATTTTCGTCTCCTGTCTTTTTATCGTTGGGGCGGCGCAGTTTATCTGCGCGCCGCTATAGAGTTCGTTGCGTGGAGCCTTGCTGCCATTCACGCAGCATCACAAGATCACGGCGCACTCCACCAAGATCCTCGACGAAAACCAACCGGAGTCTCTCAGGAAGAAAGTAGCACCGATGTCTTGAGCGACATCGTATTCAACTGTTGTTGATTTATAGTCCGCGGGCAAACAATGAAACCCTCAAAATCAGCCTTTATCTAGATTTTTCCGAGATGAATTGGCCAAGAGATACTATTGCGAGCATTTTGCATAGTATGGTCGCAGCAGGTTGCATCCGCAGATGCACGCGGAACTGTCAGTCGGCCGAAGTCCGGCGCATTTCGTCCTGCACGGACAGGTCCGAGAGCGGATATCCCGATTCGTGCGCTGCCTTGGCAAGAAGATGCGCCGAAACGGGCGCCGTCAGCACGAAGAAGAAGAACCCGGCGAAGGAGCGCGCCAGAATTGCCAGATCGGCTGCGTGGACGCCGACTGCAATGAGCATGAGCGCCGATCCGACCGTACCGGCCTTCGATGCTGCGTGCATGCGCGAGTACAGATCAGGAAAGCGGTTGAGGCCAAGCGCTGCCGCGAAGACGAACACAGAACCGGCAAGGATAAGCGCGGCGGTGGCCAGCGCGAGCAGGATGTCCATCACGGCGTCTCCTTCTTGACAGGCGGCTTGTGCTTTACGGTTGATTTGCGCGGTGCGCGTGAGCCGGTAGACGGCGCCGCGGCAACAGCGCCTGACTGGTCAGGTTCGGCAGGAACGGCCACTTTCTTGGCGGCCTTGGCCTTGGCGATCTTGACCTTGGCCGCGCTTGCCTTGGTTGCTTCGGATTTGCTTAGAGCAGGCTTGGGCGCTGCTTCCTTCAGGGAGGTCACACCGGCCTCCGAGGCGGGCGGCGCTGCCAAAGGTGCTGCCGTCGCGGGCGCGAGGGCATTTTGTGCCTCGACTTGTCCCGCAGCCGTCCGCGACGATCCGTCCGGAGGCGAACCGTCCTCACCTTCCCGGCGCTTGCGCGACAGGATGAAGCGGGCAAAGGCGACGGTCGCCAGGAAGCCGACAAGGCCGAGCGAGATGGCGATGTCGATATAGAGCGTGAACCCGGTGCGGATGGCGATCAGGGCGATGAAGCCCATGACGATGCCGACCAGCATGTCGAGCGCGATCACCCGGTCCGGCAATGTCGGGCCCTTGATGACGCGCCAGACGGTCAGCAGAAAGGAGATGCCAAGAACGATGAGACCGACATGGACGGCAAACTGGGTGATGGACTCGGCGGTCATCAGCGAAATGCCTCCAGGATCTTGCGTTCAAACCCGTCGGCGATGTCACGGCGCGCGCTCTCCGGATCGGAGCAGTCGAGCGCGTGGACGTAGAGCGTCTTGCAGTCTTCGGAAACGTCCACGGACAGCGTGCCGGGTGTCAGGGTGATGAGGTTGGCAAGTAGCGTGATCTCGAAGTCGCGCGTGACCGTAAGCGGGAAGGCAAAGATGCCGGGCTTCAGGTCGAGCCGCGGGCTGAACACCATGACCGCGACACGGAAGGCCGACATGGCCAGTTCCTTGAAAAAGAGCCGCAGCAAGGAAAGGATGCGGCGAACACGCAGCCAATAGCCTGGGCCACCCATCTCGCCGCGGACAATCCACAGGGCGAGCGTCGCAATGAAGAAGCCGAACACGAGATTGAGCAGCGTTGCGCTGCCGGTGATCGCCACCCAGACGACGGCAAAGATGACGTTGAAGATATAGGTGGTCATTCAGCACCTCCCGCCGGGAAGACGGACTGGATGTATGCGGTCGGATCGGCAAGGCTGGCTGCGGCTGCCTGCGACAGCCTCAGCGGAACTTCGGGGAAGATGCCGAAGATCACAAGGAGCGCGACAAGCCCGCCGAGCGGCAGGGATCGCTCCCAGGCCCCGGGAGCAACGGGCACCGCAGGCGCCGATCCGGGGGCATGGACCGGCCGCTGGCGCCAGAAGGCGAGCAGGAAGACGCGGCCCAAGGTGAGCGTCAGCAGGAAGGCGGAGACCAGGATGGCTGCGGAGAGCCACCAAGCGCCGATATCGAGGGCAGCCTTGAGCAGCACGATCTTCGGCCAGACGCCCGAGAAAGGCGGCAGGCCGGCGGTGGCAAAGAATATGACGAAGGCGGCCGCCGCCAGCCATGGCGCCTGGCGATAGATGCCGCCCAGCGTCTGCAGCGACCAGGAGCCACCAAGGCGCGCGGCTTCGCCGACCAGGAGGTAAAGTGCGGTCATCGCGACGATCGAATGGAGCCCGTAGAGGATCGCTCCGCCGACACCCATCATGCCGCCGATGGCAATGCCGGCCATGACATTGCCGATGCCTGCGATGACCGCGAAACCAGCCATGCGCCGCAGGTCGTTCTGCGCAAGGGCGCCCAGCGCCCCGATCACCATCGTCAACGCAGCGGAAACCGCCAGCAGCAGGCTGAGTTCCTCCCGCTGCAGCGGAAACAGCATGACCATGACGCGCATCATGGCGTAGACGCCGACCTTGGTCAGCAGGCCTCCGAAGAGGGCCGCTACGACGATGCGCGGCGTATGGTAGGAGGCCGGCAGCCAGAAGTTGACGGGGAAAGCCGCTGCCTTCATGGCGAAGGCGAGGATGAACAGGGTGCACAGCGTCATCAGCGGCGCGGTGCCGATATGGGAATCGGCCTGGCGGGCGATGTCGGCCATGTTGAGCGTGCCGAAGATCGCATAGAGATAGCCGACCGAGATCAGGAAGAGTGTCGTGCCGATCAGGTTGAGGATTGCATATTTCAGCGCGCCGTCGATCTGCTCGCGCTCCGAGCCCAGGATCAGCAGGCCGAAGGACGAGATCAGCAGCACCTCGAACCAGACATAGAGGTTGAAGATATCCCCGGTCAGGAAGGCGCCGGTGACGCCGGCCATCAGCAGCAACAAGAAGGGGAAGAAGCCGTAGCGGCGGCCAGTCGCGTTGATGTCGCGCAGCGCATAAATGCCAGCCGCAAGCGCCACGAGCGCCGCGGCCAAGGCAAACAGTGCACCGAGAAGATCCGCCGTGAACGAGATACCGAAGGGCGGAAGCCAGCGGCCGGCGGTCATGGTGAAGGGACCGTGATGCGCCACCCGCCAAAGCAGCAGACTGTCCATCACCACCAGCGCCACAAGGCCTGGGATGGCGATCCAGCCGTGCAGGTGCAGCCTGTGGCGCACCATCAGCAGAATGGCGCCGAGGCCGATCATCAGGCCCATGGGCGCGATCACCAGCCAATCGGCAAGCGGCGTCGGCGCCATCACCATGGCGGCAGAGAGATCGATCGGGGCAGTTGTCGGAGCAGCCATCTCGTCAGTCTATCCTGTCAGTAACCGAGCGGCGGAAGCGGCTCGTCCTTCGGCTCGGCAAGCCGCATGTCGTCGGTGTTGTCCGTCCCAAGCTCCTGATAGCCGCGATAGGTGAGAACCAGGAGGAAGGCGAAGAAGGAAAACGAGATGACGATCGCGGTGAGGATCAGCGCCTGCGGCAGCGGATTGGCCGCGCCAGCCGGAAGCCCATCCATATCGAAGGGGATGATGGGCGGCACTTCGCGCGTCAGCCGGCCGGCGGTAAAGAGCAGCAGGTTGACGCCGTTGCCGAGGATGGCGATCCCCAGCAGGATGCGGACGCTGTGCTTGGAGAGCATCAGATAGATGGCTGAGGCGAAGAAGATCCCGATCAGAACGGAAAAGACGGCTTCCATCAATCCGTCTCCCTTTCCTCAAGCGCCAGCGCGATCGACGAGATCGCTCCCAGCACGACGAAATAGACGCCGATGTCGAAGGAGACCACCGTCGCAAGCGGCACTTCCACGCCAAAGAAGCTTGGATAGATCCACAGCCCAGTCATGAATGGCGCCCCAGCGAACAGCGACAGAAAGCCGGACAGCGTGGCGATCAGCAGGCCAAAGCCGGCGATCGCCATGGGATGGAAGCGGATGGCGCGCCGGACGGCGGACACGCCATAGGCTATGCCGTAGATCGCCAGTGCAGACACGCCGATCAACCCGCCGATGAAGCCGCCGCCAGGTTCGTTGTGGCCGCGCAGCAGGACGAAGACGGAGAAGACGAGCATAAGGGCGGTGATCGGCGGTGCGACCGTGCGCAGGATCAGCGTGTTCATGACGGTTCTCCTTCGGCGGCGGCACCGACCTTCGTGTCCCTCGTTTCAGGAAGCGGGTTGCGCAGGCGCACGCGGATCAGCGCCAGGACGGCCAATCCGGTGATCATCACCACGGCGATTTCGCCCAGCGTATCCGTTCCGCGGAAATCGACGATGATGACGTTCACGACGTTGGCGCCGTGGGCGATCACTTTCGAATAGGCGTTGAAGAAGTCGGTCAATGCGGTGTTGAAGGGCAGTTGCGTCGCCTTCATGAGCAGCAGCATGAAGCCGATACCGCAGGCGGTGGCGATGGCGGCATCGATCGACAGCTGCGCACGCGGCCGGTGATCGCGCGGCGAAAGCCGCAGGCGGGTCATTACCAGGGCTAGGATGACGACCGACAGGGTTTCGACCATGAACTGGGTGAAGGACAGGTCGGCCGCACCGAAAAGCAGGAAAATAACGGCGACCGCAAAGCCCTGGATGCCGAGCGAGACGATCGCTGTCAGGCGATCGCTGGCGCGCAACACGGCCGCGAGACCGATCACAGCCAGGATAAAGAAGGCCCATTCGTGGAAGAGGACGTCGGAGGGCCATGACGGCATGTCCGGCAACTCCCCGAAGACGACGGGCGGCACCAAGAGCGCTAGAGCAAGCAGGATGAAGGTGACGGTGATGTAGATTTCCAGACGGCCGGGCTGGACGATGCGGGTAACGGCCACCGACAGGCGAACAAGGCCTGATACGAAGTGGTCGAAGCCGCGGTCGGGGCCGCTGCCGATAGCCGCAAGCAACCGGACCATCATCTCGCGCGCCCGGTCGAGCTGCATGTAGACGAACACACCGAAGGCCACAGTGACGATGGAAAGAAGCAGCGGCATCCCGATATGCGGAATGGTGGAGATTTCGACAAGCCGCGGTTCGCCGGCGACGGCACTGGCCATAGGTGTCGAAATGAAACGGTGAGCGACGCCGGAAAGAACGCCGCCGAGAAGACCAAGGACCGCGAGCACGGCGGGGCCGATCCACAACAGCGGCGGTCCCTCATGGGCGTGCTTGGGCGTTTCCACATGCGGGCCGAGGAAAGGCTTCAACGCCACGGCAAAAGCGATCGCAAACATCAGCCCGTTGCCGACGATGGCAACAATCGTGAAGAGGATGGAGCGCAGGTCTCCATTGGCGAGCGCATAATAGATTTCTTCCTTGGCGAGGAAGCCGAGGAAGAGCGGTAGACCGCCCATGGACAGCGCCGCCAACAGCGCGGCCGCAAAGGTGATGGGCATGGCGCTTCGCAAGCCGCCGAGCTTGGTCACATCACGCGTTCCGGCCTCATGATCGACGAGGCCCGCGACCATGAAGAGCGCGCCCTTGAAGAGCGAGTGAGCGACGAGATAAAGCACCGCCGCCTCAACCGCATGCGGCGTGTCGAAGCCGGTGAGCATGACCAGCAAGCCGAGCGAGGCCATGGTCGTATAGGCAAGCATCAACTTCAGATCCGTCTGGCGGATGGCCAGAAGCGTGCCGGCAATCAGCGTGACGCCGCCAAAGAAGGGCAGAAGGATTTCCCAGGCGGGGGTGCCGCCCATCACCGGGTTCAGCCGCATCAGCAGATAGACGCCGGCCTTCACCATGGTGGCGGAATGGAGATAGGCGGAAACCGGCGTCGGCGCTTCCATGGCGTTCGGCAGCCAGAAGTGAAACGGGAACTGCGCCGATTTGGTGAAGGCGCCACCGAGGAGGAGGAGCAGTGCCGCCAGATAGAACGGGCTGTCGCGCAGCGTATCGTCGACATTGACCAGCAGCGAAAGCTGGGTAACGCCGGTCATGTTCCACAGGAAGATCAGGCCGGCGAGCAGCGACAGGCCACCGATGCCGGTCACCACCAGTGCCTGCAGTGCCGAACGGCGCGCAGCTTCCCGCTCGTGATCGAAGCCGATCAGCAGGAAGGAGGTGATGGAGGTGAGCTCCCAGTAGACGAAAAGCATCAGGAAGCTGTCGGACACGACGAGGCCGAGCATTGCGCCCATGAAGAGCAGGATGAAGCAGAGGAAGCGGCCCTGCTGCGGATGGCCCTTCATGTAGCCGCCCGAATACAGCACGATCAGCGTGCCGATGCCGGTGATCAGCAGCGCGAAGGTAAGCGACAGGCCGTCGAGGAACCAGGAAAAGGAGAGATTGAGGCTCGGCACCCACGCATAGCCGCCGGTGACGACCCCGCCATTGGCGATCTCGGGAATATATGTGAGGAAATGGATAAAGGAGAAAAGCGGCGCCAGCGCCAGAAGCCAGCTTCCGCTATGTCCAAGCCGGCTTATAACAGCCGGCGCAAGGAAAGCAGCCAGAAACGGCAAGAACAGACACAACAACGTCAATGCCGCTTGATCGGCCATATCGTCTCCCGCTCGATACTGTTCGGATCGCCCCCTCGGACGGATTTGAGATCATCCACTTAGGCGAAAGAAAACGCCGCCTCAAGACCTTTACGACCCAACGAAGGCGTGATCGGACTTTTCCAACAGCTGTCGACAACCTATTTCTTGCTCAACGAAAGGATTTCCCAATGTCAGACGCGACGAAACCACGCATCGAAAAGAGCGACGCAGAATGGCGCGAGCAGTTGACGCCGGCGCAATACCGGATCCTGCGCGAGCACGGCACCGAACGCCCCTTTACCGGCCCTTATTGGGACAGCACGGAGAAGGGCCTGTACCGCTGTGCCGCCTGCGACGAGCCGCTGTTCATCTCCGACACCAAGTTTGACGCCGGCTGCGGCTGGCCCAGCTATTTCGAGCCGGTGAAGCCAGGCGCCGTGACGGAATATCGGGACACTTCCCATGGCATGGTGCGCACGGAGGTTCGCTGCGCCAATTGCGACGGCCACCTTGGCCACGTCTTCCCCGATGGCCCACCGCCAACCGGCCTGCGCTACTGCATCAACGGGCATTCCATGGTGTTCGAGCCGATCGAGTAGCCGCTTCAGACCATAAGCTGCCCAAGCATAGGAGGCAGGCTCCTGGCTTCAGGAGATGATGCCAAAGAGCAGCCTCCGAGCGATCTCGCCTGCCCAGGATTGGCTCTTGTCGATCATGGCCTTTTCGGCTAATCCTCGTCTTCAATATTTCAAGGAATGTTGAATCGTGGATGATCGTCAGGCCCTCGCATCCTTTGCCGCACTGTCTCAGGAGACCCGCCTTCAGGTTGTTCGGACACTTGTGATTGCGGGTCCAGACGGCCTGGCGGCGGGTTCGATCGCAGACAGGACGGGCGTGTCGCCCTCGAACCTCAGTTTTCACCTCAAGGAACTGGACCATGCCGGCTTGATCAGTCAACGGCGAGAATCACGGTCCATCGTCTATAGTGCCCGTTACGACGCTCTCGCCGACCTCGTGAAGTTCCTGATGGAAGACTGCTGCTCCGGCCACCCGAACATCAAGGCATCTCTGGATCGGCCGGGCGGAGGCTGTGACAGCGCCAGCTCAGACGAGGCGGTTCCAGGTGCCTAAGATCAAGATTGCCGCAGGCATCGTGTCGGCGCTTGGCCTGACCCAGATCATCGGGTACGGCACCCTCTATTATTCGTTTTCAATCCTCTCGCCCGCTATTGCCAAGGACCTCGGCCTGAGCCTCGAATGGGTTTTCGGCATTTTTTCACTGTCCCTTTTCGTCGGCGGGATAGCGGCACCCGTCATCGGTCGTCACATGGACAGGGTCGGAGCCGCGACGGTGATGACAGCGGGGTCAGCCATAGCGTCAGTGACCCTGGCATTATGCGCATGGTCGCCTTCCGTGGCAGTTTTCACCCTGGCAGTCGTCATGCTGGAGATCTCCTCCGGCATGGTGCAATACCAGGCGGCATTCGCGGCGCTGGTTGAAAACGAGCCGAGGACGGCATCCCGGAGCATCACCTATCTGACCCTGATCGGCGGCTTCGCTTCGACGATCTTCTGGCCGATTTCAGCCGCGCTCAGCGGCTATCTCACATGGCGCGAAATCTACCTGGTGTTCGCCGCCCTGAACCTCTTCGTCTGCATGCCGCTGCACTTCTGGATCATGCGTGAAGGCAAGGCCGCTTCTCGTCTCGACCCGAACAGGCAGGCGAATGTGGTTGAAGGCGCTCTCCCTCCCGAGCACCGCAGACGCGGAATGATCCTCATCTCCTTTGCCTTTGCCGTTCTGGGCTTCACGCTTTCAGCTATCCTCGCGCATATGGTGCCCATGCTTGCCACCCTTGGCCTTGGCAGCATGGCGGTCATCGTCGGGTCGATCTTCGGCCCCGCACAGGTCGCCAGTCGCCTGATCAACATGATCTTCGGCACAAAGCTTTCGCCACCCATGCTTGCGGTGATCTCGGGTGTGCTGATGGTCCTCGGGGTGGTCATCCTGGGGCTGTCGGGCCCCTCGCTCCCGGGTGCGCTGGCCTTCGCTGTCTGCCTCGGCCTTGGTTCCGGCATCAACAGCATCGCGCAAGGCAGCCTGCCGCTCTACCTTTTCGGCTCCGATGGCTACGGGGCTGTGACAGGCAAGATGGCGGCGGCCCGCCTCACCGTCGCCGCGGCCGCGCCATTCGTCTTCGCCATGGCGATGCAGAACCTCGGGATCGAGACCGCACTCGCCATAAACGCTGCGCTCGGTTTCGTCGGCGTCACCGCCTTCGTGGTCGTCACGACGTCGACCCGACGATCCACAGCAATCGTGTCGTAGGTTTGGATCGACTTCGCTGAAGCACGCTGCTCGCACGTTGCGGCGCCTTCCAGCTGCGCGACTCTCGGCCCTGACCTAGCTGTTCAGCGACATCGGCCGTTCACCGCCGGGCGCGAGGCCGAAGAGGCTTCTTACCCAGTTGAGGAAGGCGCCGTAGGGGCGGCCGAGGGCGAGCATCAAGGCAGCCGCGCCCAGCGTCCCGCGCACGAGCCCTTCCCCGGACGCACCGCTAAAGGCGATGATGGCGGCATAGATCGGCACCTGGAAGCTGACGAGGGCGAGACTGTCCCACAGGATCTGCGAGAGCCGTGTCTGCCTTGCCCGACGCATGATCCAGTCGCGCCAGAGCCCATAGGGGCGCGCCACAGGCACCATCAGAGCGGCGCCGATCAGCCGGGCCTGGAGCACTTCTCCCCAGGCCATTCCGGCGACGAAGCGCTCGTTGAGGACGCCCGTGACCGTGAAAAAGACGACAAGCGCCAGGGTGTCCGCAATGAAGGAGCGACGGAGTGAGCCTCTGGCTGTTTGGCAAGCGGGTTCAGTCGGGCTGCTGATCTGTTGCCTCCTGCCAGTGGGGATAGGTCACATAGGCCGTGACTGCGCCTTCCTCGTGCGAGCGGATGGTGACTTTCGCGCCTTCGGGCATATAGATGAGTTCGCCGGGCCCTGCGGTGACCGTGCCGTTCTCCGTCGTCACCGTGATGCGTCCTTCCAGGACCACCATCGTATCGTGGACTTTCAGCACCTCTTCCAGGCTCTGGAAGGGGTCGTAGCGGCCGAAGCCGATGGTGACCGGTGCGCCGTGGCGCTGATCGATCACATTGCCGGCGAAGATATCTGCCTCCTGGCCGGGAGACCGTTCAAACGGGGCATCGGACGCAGCAAATTTCTGGACTTCCATTATACCTCTCCTCAGCAAGCCACATCTGTGCGGCCTAAACGCCTAAAGCGCGAGAGAGTTCTCAGAACCCGTCAACTTGCGAGAACCAGCCCGCCATAGCGGCTGATTTCCTTTCCGATCTCGTCGATCAGCGTATCAAGTGCGGGATTGCGAGCCTTGCGGCCACGCCGGACAACATAGCTGAGACCGGGCGGCGCGGGCAGCCGGTCCTCGATGACGGTCATGTCCGGGCGCAGATGACGCTCGTTGAGGAGCGCCACGCCAAGCCCTGCCGAAACCGCCGCAACGATGCCGGCCGCACTGGCGCATTCGAAGACGGTTTCGAGCACAAGGCCGCCGTCCTGGCCGATGTCGAAGGCCCAGCGTCGGTAAAAGCATTCGTCATGGAAGGAAAGGAAGGGGACAGGACCCTCCGGCGGCACGGTTGTTTCCGAATGCGTGACCCAGAAGAGCCTTTCGCGAAAAAGCACCACGTCACTTGGGCGCACCTCATGGTCGAAAACCTGGATGATGGCAGCGTCAAGCTGCCCCTCTTCCAGCATCCGGCGCAGAACAAGGCTCATGCGCACTTTGGTGCGCACGGAGACCTGCGGGTGGAGGCGGCGGAAGCGTCCAAGCACGCGGGCAAGATCGGTGCAGGTCGTATCCTCCGTCATGCCGAGCGACAGGCGCCCGCCCAGGGTCGTTTTCGACAGGCTAAGCAGCGCCTCGTCATGCAGGCCGAGGATGCGCACGGCATAATCCAGCAGATCCTCGCCGGCCGCCGTGAAGGCCGGCGAGGCTGCCTTTCTGCTCAACAGATCGCAGCCGAGGCTCGCCTCCAGCCGCCTCACCTTGTGACTGACGGCTGACTGCGACAGGCCGAGCGCTTCGGCAGCCCGCGTCACCCCGCCATGATGGCGGATCGCCAGCAGAACACGCAGCGCATCGATCTCCAGGCGGCGGTTGTTCAGGTCAGACACAGGGTTCATCGGCTTGCTCCTTCAGGAAACATGACGCACCCATCAAGCCAATGCAAATCCTCATGACGCAGCGGCGCTGGCTTTCATCAATCCATCGAAATTTGTCATATGCCTCGCGACGGCTGTGGCCTTAGATGGACATGCCAGTTGAGGTTACGAGGCCGCATGACAGACCACGCCCTATCCCCGCCGAACTCCCAGCGCGCCCGCCTCCTGTGGCCACTGATGGCGACGCTTCTGATCATTGGCTGGAGTTCCGGCTTTGTCGGCATTCGCTATGCCAGTGAGGAGGCGAGCGTTGCCCTGCTGCTGTTCTGGCGCACGCTGCTTTCCGGCGCCATCCTGCTCCCCTTTGCGCTTCTGATCGGGCCGAAGATGCGGTGGCGGGGCATCCGCGACCAGATGCTGTTTGGCGTGATGTCCGTGTTTCTTTACCTCGGCGGCTTTGCGCTGGCGATTGAGCAGCGGGTGCCAACCGGCTTGGTGGCGCTGATCTCCGACCTCGTGCCGCTGGCGATCGCTGCCCTCGCCCAGCCGGTCCTGGGCGAGCGGTTGAGCCACAGGCAGTGGCTCGGCACCGCAATCGCCGTCTTCGGCGTGGTGATCGTTTCCTTCGACAGCCTCAGCTTCGGAACGGCGCCGCTCTGGGCCTATGGCGTGACAGTCTGCTCCATGCTGGTCTTCGCGCTCGCCTCGGTGATCTACCGACGGCGGCGCACAGAATCGATGCCGGTGCACCAGAGCCTGTGCATCCACAGCCTGACCGGCTGCCTGCTGTTCGGGATCTGTGCGCTTTGGCAAGGAAGCCTTGCGCCGCCGCTCACCACCGGCTTTGCCATCGGCATGGCCTGGCTGGTGCTGATCGCCACCTTCATGGCCTATGGCATCTATTACACGAGCCTCAGGATGTTTCCCGTCGCCAAGGTAAGTGCGGCGATCTATCTGAGCCCGCCGGTGACCATGCTGTGGGCCTGGGCGCTGTTTTCCGAGCCGCTGACGGTTGCGATGTTCGTCGGGCTGGCGGTCACCTTTGTCGGCGTGTGGATGACATCTCGGGATTGAGTTTCAGAAGAAGGCGCGCTCAGTCGCTCTCGGTGCGACGCAAGCCGCTCACGAGCTTGCGAAAGGCGTCTACCGCCTTGTCATGCGTGGCGTGGGGATCTTCGGAGGCCGCGATCCAGAGCGCCGCGTTGAGCGCTGCTCCATTGATCAGCCGCGCGGCGGCTTCGGCATCGACTGGCTTTGCGGTCCCCTCCTCGATCAGCCTCTCCATCGTGCGGGTGCTCGTCGCGAGGCAGGCGTTCTGGTTTGGCCATTGCGACGGGTCGCCCAGCACCGCCGGTCCGTCGAGAAGCATGATGCGCTGGATCTCCGGCTCGAGCGCCATCTCGATATAGGCGACGCCTTCATCCATGAAACCCTGCCAGAGGCTTCCTGCCGCCTCGCGGGCTGCGCGCATGCGGGCCACCATTTCGGCGTCGATCTGGTCGACCACCGCCTGCAGGAGGCCCTTCTTGTCACCGAAGTTGTGATAGAGGGCGCCCCGCGTCAGGCCCGCTTCGGCGGTCAGGTCATCCATGGAGGCGGCGGAATAGCCTTTCTCGGCGAAGGCCTTGCGCGCGGCAGAGATCAGTTTGGCGCGCGTTTCCTCAACCATCTCAGCGCGTCGTCTGCC
>CAYNED010000016.1:0-24193 GCA_964396135.1 uncultured Neorhizobium sp. | reverse complement strand
GCTGGTACCTTCGCGGTGATGCTGGCTACAGCTTCAACAAGAGCCGGGGCGTGGAATACTTCCAGGGAGACAACGAAAACCTTGTGGACTTCACGTCGGCCTCTCTCAAAGATGGGTTTCTGCTCGGGGGCGGTGTAGGCTACCAGATCAACAACTATCTGCGCACCGATGTAACCTTCGACTATATGAAGTCAGACTTCAGTGGCAGCACGAGCGGCGAGTGTGGCAATGGCCCGGGTTTCCCTCTCTTTGCTTGTTCTTCCAGCGACAGATCCTCCATGCGCGCGTACTCCCTAATGGCAAACGCTTATGTCGACCTCGGCACCTACGGCTCCGTTACACCTTACGTTGGTGCCGGCATCGGCGGCACCTATGTCAAGTGGGGCAACCTGCGCAACACGATCTGCGACGATCCCTATTCGACAGGCTGCTATGGCAGCGAGCACGGCGGCGAGAAGAGCTGGCGCTTCACTTACGCGCTGATGGCCGGTGCCACGATCGACCTTACTTGCGCCCTCAAGGCTGATATTGGCTACCGGTTCCGGCACGTCACGGGTGGCGAGATGTTCGGCTGGGCCGACAACGGCGGACCTGGACGTGACAAGGGCTTCTACAGCCACGAAGCACGCGTCGGTGCACGTTACCTTCTCGGCGGCTGCGATACGCCTGTGTCTTACGAGCCGCCGATGGAGCCGCTCGTTTACAAGTGACGGTTCGACAAAGCGATTGAAGAAGGCTGCGGCTCATTCCGCGGCCTTTTCTGTTTGGTGGGGCCGACGATCAAGCTAGCTTCGCTACATTTCTCTGCTTGACTGAGACTAGATCGGAGAATATTCACGGCGGCGGGACACCTCTCCCCAACGAGAGGCTAATTACCTGGAAGGGTATACATATGGCCACTGCCACCGCTAAGCCGGACGTACGTCCGAACAACACCCATTTTTCGTCTGGTCCTTGCTCGAAGCGCCCCGGCTGGTCGCTGGAAGCGCTTTCCGATGCTCCGCTCGGTCGCTCGCACCGCGCCAAGGTCGGGAAGGCGAAGCTGAAGCAGGCGATCGACCTTACCCGTGAAATTCTGAACGTACCGGCCGACTACCGTATCGGCATCGTGCCGGCCTCCGACACCGGCGCCGTCGAAATGGCGCTCTGGTCTCTGCTCGGCGAGCGCGGCGTCGACATGCTGTCCTGGGAAAGCTTTGGCGCCGGCTGGGTGACCGATGTCGTCAAGCAGCTGAAGCTGAAGGACGTTCGCAAGTTCGAGGCCGACTACGGCCTTCTGCCTAACCTCGGGGAGGTCGATTTCGACCGCGACGTCGTCTTCACCTGGAACGGCACGACCTCGGGCGTGCGCGTCCCCAATGCCGACTTCATTCCGGCCGACCGCAAGGGCTTGACGATCTGCGATGCCACCTCGGCGGCGTTTGCGCAGGACATGGACTTTTCCAAGCTCGACGTCGTCACCTTCTCCTGGCAAAAGGTGCTGGGCGGCGAGGGCGGCCATGGCATGCTGATCCTGTCGCCGCGCGCTGTCGAGCGTCTGGAAAGCTATGTCCCCGCCTGGCCGCTGCCGAAGATCTTCCGTATGACCAAGGGCGGTAAGCTGATCGAGGGCATCTTCACCGGCGAAACGATCAACACGCCATCGATGCTCTGCGTTGAGGATTACCTGGATGCCCTGAACTGGGCGAAGTCGCTCGGCGGCCTCAAGGCCCTCATCGCTCGCGCCGATACCAATGCGAAGGTCATCTTCGACTTCCTCGCGAAGAACGACTGGATCGCTAATCTGGCGGTCAAGGATGAGACGCGCTCTAACACCTCGGTCTGCCTCAAGATCGTTGATCCGACGGTCACGGCGCTGGATGCCGACGCCCAGGCGGCGTTTGCCAAGGGCATGGTCTCCATTCTCGAGAAGGAGGGCGTGGCCCTTGACATCGGCGCCTATCGCGATGCCCCTTCGGGCTTGCGCATCTGGGCCGGTGCCACGATCGAGACAGCCGATTTGCAGGCTTTGATGCCGTGGCTGTCCTGGGCATTCGAGACGCAGAAATCTGCCCTCGCCAAGGCCGCTGCCTAACCTCCAAGCCGATCCGGTTCCGCATGAGCGGGACCGGCTCATTCCAATCAGAGACTGAACCTCTTATCAGGAGCCCAAACCATGGCACCTCGCGTTCTCGTATCCGACGAACTTTCGGAAACCGCTGTCCAGATCTTCCGCGACCGCGGCGTCGAAGTCGATTTCCAGCCGAAGCTCGGCAAGGATAAGGAAAAGCTCGCCGAGATCATCGGCAACTATGATGGTCTCGCGATCCGCTCCGCCACCAAGGCCACGGAAAAGCTGATCGCTGCGGCGACAAACCTCAAGGTTATCGGCCGCGCCGGCATCGGCGTCGATAATGTTGACATTCCGGCCGCCTCCAAGCGCGGCATCATCGTGATGAACACCCCGTTCGGCAATTCCATCACGACCGCCGAACACGCCATCGCACTGATGTTTGCCGTGGCTCGCCAGCTTCCGGCAGCTGATGCTTCGACCCAAGCCGGCAAGTGGGAAAAGTCCAAGTTCATGGGCGTGGAAATCACCGGCAAGACGCTCGGCGTCATCGGCGCCGGTAATATTGGCGGCATCGTCTGCAAGAAGGCCATTGGGCTTGGCATGCACGTGTTGGCTTATGATCCCTTCCTATCGGCTGAACGCGCCCAGGAGATGGGGGTGACCAAGGTTGAGCTCGACGAGCTTCTGGCCAAGGCCGACTTCATCACGCTCCACGTTCCGATGACGGACAAGACTCGTGGCATCCTCGGCAAGGAGGCTCTCGCAAAGACGAAGCCCGGTGTCCGTATCATCAATTGCGCACGTGGCGGCCTTGTCGATGAGGCGGCGCTTGCCGACGCTATCAAGTCCGGTCATGTCGCTGGCGCGGGCTTCGACGTCTTCGAAGTCGAGCCTGCTACGGAAAGCCCGCTGTTCGGCCTGCCGAACGTGGTCTGCACGCCGCACCTTGGAGCTTCCACTACCGAAGCGCAGGAAAATGTTGCCCTGCAGGTTGCGGAGCAGATGTCGGATTACCTTGTCCGGGGCGCCGTCTCCAATGCCATCAACATGCCGTCGATCACGGCGGAGGAGGCTCCGATCCTGAAGCCGTTCATCCGTCTTGCAGACGTGCTTGGCGCGTTTGCCGGCCAGGTGACCGAGAGCCCAATCAAGGGAATCGAGATCCTCTATGACGGCTCCACGGCCGAGATGAATACGCGGGCGCTGACCAGCGCATTGCTCGCCGGCCTCATCCGTAACCAGGTGGCGGACGTCAATATGGTGTCTGCGCCGATCATGGTGAAGGAGAAGGGCATCGTCCTGTCCGAAGTCAAGCGTGACAAGACCGGCGTCTATGACGGTTACATCAAGCTGACGGTGACGACGGAAAACCAGACGCGTTCGATTGCCGGCACCGTGTTCTCCGATGGCAAGCCGCGCTTCATCCAGATCAAGGGCATCAACATGGATGCCGATGTCGGCGCCAACATGGTGTATATCGCCAATACCGATGTTCCCGGCATGATCGGCTTCATGGGCACGACGCTGGGCGAGGGCGGCGTGAACATCGCCAACTTCCAGCTTGGTCGCGACAAACAAGGTGGTGACGCAATCGCGCTTCTCTACGTCGACGCGCCCGTGAAGCAGGAAGTTCTGGACAAGCTGACGGCCAACCCGGCCATCCGCCAGGCAAAGCAGCTTACCTTCAACGTCGACTGATCCGTCCTCCCAAGGACATCGTGAAAGCCCGGTGCGAACCAATTGCGCCGGGCTTTCGTTTTGGAGCACGAACTGCCACTGCTGACGCAGTTGTTATTGGCAAATGCAGCGCGATCCGGTCACGAGGAGTGGCTTTGAAATCGAAGGCGAGCATCGCTATATGAGGGACGTCCGCCCACTGCGGACGCAGAGGAGAGAATTATGCTTTTATCCATCCGGCGCTTCAGGCACGTCTTTTCGGTCGCCGCGATCGCCATGGCCGTTTCGTTCGTCGCCGTCGATTTTGCAGAAGCACGCCGGGGTGGGGGATTTGGTAGCCGCGGTTCGCGGACGTTCAATGCCCCTGCCGTCACCCGCACTGCGCCCAACCCGGCAGCACCGGTGGACCGTACCATGGCGCCGCGTCCGCAGCAGAACAATGCTGCCGCACCCAATGCGGCGCGTCCCCAGAATCAGAATCGCGGTCTTTTCGGAGGCCTCGCCGGCGGTCTCCTCGGCGGGTTGTTCTTGGGTGGCTTGTTCGGCATGCTGATGGGCTCAGGCTTCGGTGGTGCGGCTGGCTTCCTTGGAATGTTGCTCCAGATCGCTCTGATCGCGGGCCTTGCCATGCTCGCCATGCGCTTCTTCGCACGTCGGCAGCAACCGGCTGCATCGGGGCCTGCGGGTGTTAGCCCCAACAATGCCTATGACGGCGGGCAGCAACGCAGCCCCTCGTTCCAGATCCCGAAGATCGGTGGTCTGGCCGGTGACGCGGCGGCAGCTGGCTCTGAAGCCGTGCGCCATGCATCCGATGCAACAGACGAGATTGGGATCACCAACCGTGACTTCTCCCAGTTCGAGAAGCTGCTTGCCGAAGTGCAGGCGGGGTATGCTGCGGAAGACTATGCCGCACTTCGTGCCATCACCACGCCAGAGGCCATGTCGTATCTTGCCGAAGAACTGGGCGAAAACGCCACCAACGGCCTCAAGAACGAGGTGCGTGATGTAAGCTTGCTGCAGGGTGACCTGTCGGAAGCATGGCGCGAGAACGGTCAGGAATACGCAACAGTCGCGATGCGCTATTCCAGCATCGACTTCATGCGAGACCGCAACACCGGCGAGGTCATGCAGGGTGATCCGGACACGGCGACCGAAACCGTCGAGGTGTGGACGTTCGTGCGCAAGCCGACCCAGGAGTGGAAGCTCACGGCAATCCAGAACGCCTAAGCTGCCAGCAAGGTGCGCGTCTTCTCGTCGCGCTGCCCACCAAAGAACACATCAAGGGCTTGCTCGAAAGGCGAGCCCTTTTCGCTGACCGCGTCAAAAAGCGTCATGCAGCTGAAGAACTTCAGGTCGTCGGGCGAGCCGAGGATCTCATGAGGCGTTCTCTCGGCGTGCTGGAGCATGAGCAGAGTGCACTGACGCAGCCTTTCTCCCAGAACAGGATGGCGCAGGTAATCCTGTGCCTCGGAAGCGGAAGCAATGGCGTAACGTTGCGCCATTGCGGAAGAACCGAGGCCGTCGATCTGGGGGAAGATGAACCACATCCAATGCGAGCGTTTGCGCCCCGCCTGCAGCTCTGACAGCACGTGTGGATAAACTGGGTCCTGCGCCTCCACAAAGCGCTGCAATGCATTTGCCTCTCTGTCCACCATGTCGCTTGTCTCCTGCGTTCTACCCGCTGAAAGATAAGGATCGAGCGCCGATTTTGTTGCCGCGGGTCTTTCCGATGCTGCGTCGCACCCTAACATATGGCGCATGATTACACGCCTGGAAGAATACCTCCGCGCCGTCATCCGCTGGACACCTGATCCCATCCTGAGCATTCTGATCCTGCTCCTTGCGTTTGCGCTCGGCTTACTCCTGCACAAGATTTTCTACCGGATCCTGACCCGTTTGACGGAGAAGCGGGAGCTCTTCTGGCGCTCGCTCGTGCAGCGCACCCGTCGCCCGTTAAGGCTGGCCGTTCTGACGTGGACGTTATCGCTGGGGGTGGTGCTTGCGCCGCTCAACAGCGCGCAAGAAAGCTTCTTGCGCCACGTATTGCTGCTTTGTTTCATCGTACTGCTGGGCTGGATGGCGCGCACGGCGCTTCACATCTGGACCACTGTTTACCTTCGGCGCTTCAAGCTGGATGCCGAGGATAATCTTCTGGCGCGCAAGCATGTGACCCAGTCGCGGATCATGGAGCGCGTTGCAGCGACCGCCATCATAGCCTTGACGCTTTCGGCGGCCTTGATGACGTTTCCGGCGGTGCGTCAGTACGGCGTCTCCCTGCTGGCTTCCGCCGGTGTGGCCGGTATTGTGCTGGGTCTGGCGCTCCAGCCGGTGCTGAAAAATCTCCTGGCAGGTATCCAGCTTGCGATCACCCAGCCGATCCGCATTGACGATGCCTTGATCGTCGAAGGCGAGTGGGGGAATGTCGAGGAGATCACGGCAACATATGTGGTCGTGAAACTCTGGGACTGGCGACGAATGGTGTTGCCACTCAGCTATTTCATCGAAAAGCCGTTCCAGAACTGGACCCGCGAGGGTGCCTCGCTGATCGGCAGCGTGATGATCTACCTGGACTATACGGTTCCCGTTGCCGCCATCCGGCAAAAGGTAGAGGAGATCGCTGCCGCTTCGCCATTATGGGACAGACAGGTGGCGGGCGTACAGGTGACGGATTTCCGTGAGACTGTGATGGAAGTCCGCATACTCGTGTCCGCCAGCAATGCAGGCCGCGCCTTCGACCTGCGCTGCGAGGTGCGGGAAAAGCTGATCGACTTTATCCAGCGCGACTATCCGGGGGCGCTTCCGCGCGTGAGGGCTGAAGGCACGATCGCCGCCGCCGCAGATACGCCGGGAGCCAAGGCTGTGATAGACCCGCTATCCCGCGCCTGACACAAGGCCCTAAGCCTTGCGTGACCGTCCGTTCCTTTCTATATCCGAGCGGATGCTCTTGCGCGGACGATCCCGCCGATGAGCGAGCGCTGCGATCCGACGTGGCGCGCGAGCGACTGAGAGAGCTTTCTTTTGAATACGCTGGATTTTGACAAGAGACCGGAAGACACACGCGTGGTAGTCGCCATGTCGGGCGGCGTGGATTCCTCCGTCGTCGCAGGCCTGTTGAAGCGGCAGGGCTACGACGTGCTCGGCATTACCTTGCAGCTCTACGATCACGGTGCCGCCGTACATCGCGCCGGCTCCTGCTGCGCCGGCCAGGACATCGACGACGCCCGGCGCGTCTCCGAAACGCTTGGTATCCCGCACTATGTGCTCGATTACGAAAAGCGCTTTCGCGACGCCGTGATCAATCCATTCGCGGAAGCCTATGCGATGGGTGAGACGCCTATTCCCTGTGTGGCCTGCAATCAGACGGTCAAGTTTGCCGATCTTCTGGCGACGGCCAAGGAGCTTGGAGCGGATGCGCTGGCGACGGGCCATTATATCCGCTCAAGTGCGAACCCATCCGCTACCAATCCAGGTCGGCGCGCGCTTTTCCGGCCGATCGATGCGGATCGCGATCAGAGTTGGTTCCTGTTTGCCACCACGCAGGAGCAGATCGATTACCTGCGCTTTCCTCTCGGCGGAATGTCGAAAGCCGAGGTGAGGGCGCTTGCAGAGGATATGGGGCTGGTGGTTGCCCAGAAGGCGGACAGCCAGGACATCTGCTTCGTACCGCAGGGCCGCTATACCGACATCATCAACAAGGTGAAGCCGAACGCCGCACTTGGTGGCGATATCGTGCACATGGATGGCCGTGTGCTTGGCCAGCACGAAGGCATCCTGCATTATACGATCGGCCAGCGCCGAGGGATTGGGGTCGCGACGGGCGAGCCGCTCTATGTCGTTTATCTCGACGCCCGGGGGCGGCGGGTCATTGTCGGGCCGAAGGAAGCGCTTGATACGCGTCGCGTCTATCTGCGCGACGTGAACTGGCTGGGTGACCGGTCCATCGAGGACGATGCCCGCAGCGGCTTTTCCTGTTTTGCCAAGGTTCGTTCGACCCGCCCACCGACGCCCGTCACGCTTCACTGCGACGACGACGGTATCTATGTCGACCTGACGGTCGGGGAAGCCGGAGTCGCGCCAGGCCAGGCGTGTGTGCTTTATTCGGCGCAAGGCGCCGATGCGCGCGTCTGGGGCGGCGGTTTCATCGAACGGTCGGAGCGCGCAGCCGAGGCGGAAGCCTCGCTGAAGGCATTGCTTGCAACGCCGGTTGCAGCCTGACTGTAGTCGGTGGCGAGCGCGCTGCTTTTCCAAGCGAAATTTGACTTGCTCATGCTTGACACTGCGGCGAAGCGAGCTTTATAAGCCGCACATCCAAACGGACCCGTCGTTCAGCCTGCTGAACCTTTTGACGTCGGTCTTGTGGCGGGGTAGCTCAGGTGGTTAGAGCAGCGGAATCATAATCCGCGTGTCGGGGGTTCAAGTCCCTCTCCCGCTACCAACAATTCTTTCCATGATCCATATTCGGCACCTCAGCTCGAGCGGTGGCCTCACCGGGAGATGACGCTCAGCGAGCCATCGCTTTCGAGGATTACCGCTTGCGTCTGTTCCAGCGAAGGCAATCCTTGAGAGCGTACGGCAGAAAGAACTTCATCTTCAGTCATCCGTTGGTCGAGCAGCGCCTGACTGCAGAATTGTCCGTTGCGGGCAAGGAGCGTGGGTTGCGAGCGGATCATCTTGGCAAAGCCCTTGGAACGTACGGACAGGTAGGTCACGAGATACTGAAGCCCGATCAACAACCCGAGCGCAACGGCGCCTTCGGCCAACGCGATCGATTCCTGAAGGAGGATGGAAGCGAGCGTGGAGCCCAGGGCAACGGTCACGACCAGGTCAAAGGCGTTGAGCTTGGCCAAGGTCCGCTTGCCCGAGATGCGGACGAAGAGCACCAGCACGACATAGGCGAGGGCACCAATGATGCCTGTCCTCACAATGCCTGGCCACCCTTGGAAAAACATCTCGCTCCAGTTCATTCGGTCCTCCATCTGGTAAACTGGAAACCGATTGCGTTGGATAGGGTTCCGAAGGGGCCGAATGGGGTGACACGCTATGCTTGATGCTTGCGCCCTGATCAATGGCTTGCAGGCGCATCCAGTCTAGGCAAAGCGCAGGAACCTCAGCGTTTGCCTAGACGCAATATCAAACCGCCGCCGCTAACGTCTCTTCTTGCTGGTGTTGCCTGCCGCTTTGAAACAGGGCCGCGATCAGGTCAGACTGCGTGACGATGCCGACGACGCGGTTGTCTGCGTCAACGATCGGCATGTGATGAAGGCCCATGTCCGCCATTGGCGGCACGAGCTTTGCGATCATTGTTTCCGGCAAGGCCGACTGGACGCGTCGGGTCATGATGTCGGCGACGGTGCGCGGCGCGTTTCCGCGAGGCAGGATGCTTCCGGCCCTCGCTTTCAGGCTCAAGCTGCCACGATCGTTGAGGACGGACATGCGCATGAAATCGGTCTGCGTGACGATCCCCGCTATTTCTCCACGCTCATCGACAACCGGCAGCGCCTTGATCCTGCTCTGCATCAGCAGCTTCCAGGCGGCCCGAAGGCTGGTCTGCGGCGTGACGGTGATGACGCTGCGGGACATGATTTCCCCGCAGGTGATCTCGCCGGAGCGCCGCCCATAGGCTCTGATCTGAGCCTGATGGAGGAGGGCATCGAGATCGTCGACGCTGATGTTGACGACCTCATCATATTGCTCGAGCACGGCGCGAAGGTCATCTGGCACGACGCCGACGCGCTGCGAAGGGAGGGGATCGGCGGTACCGTGGCTGTTGGGCGCACCGGCTGGCGCCAGATGTGGGTAGGGCCTGCCCGTTGCGTTGTTGAAGGCATAGGCGCTCGCCAGCAAGAGGACGGTGTTGAGGCCGACCGGCGAAAGGACGAACCAGTAGCCCCATTGCTGGATGGCGCTGCCGGCAAGCACGGCGGTCAACGCGACAGCACCGCTCGGCGGATGCAGGCAGTTGAGGAGCAACATCAACCCGATAGAGCCGGCAATTGCCGTGCTCGCCGCCAGAACGGGATCATCGATCAGCAGGGCGCAGGTAACGCCCACCGTTGCGGAAACCAGGTTGCCGCCGAGGATAGACCAAGGCTGTGCCAGCGGGCTGCTCGGTGCTGCAAAGAGCAGCACCGCAGATGCGCCCATGGGCGCAATCAGCAAGGGGAAGCTGCTTCCATCGCCGAGTGCCATTCGGCTCAGCAGGCCCGTCAGCAGGATTCCGATCAGTGCACCGAAGGAAGCGCGGATGCGCTCGGCGGGACTGACGGGGACAATGGAAGGATTGAGACGTCGAAGAAGGGACATAAGGCGGGACCAAGGAAGCAAGACTTCCGGCATTAGCAGAGCCTCTGCACCTGGAATAGGCAAAATGCCCTAATTTACGCCATGCCGTTGGAAAAGATGTTGTCCGAGGTTGCCTCGTCACGTGCCAGTGGTCAGGGGAGTGGAAAGGACCATGATCTGCAGGTCGTCCAGCATGGGGACTTGCCCCTTCAAGATCTTCCGGCGTGCCGCACTCAGAGAAAACCAACCGGCACGGTCGATTTCCGGAAAGCTCTGCTTGCGCCCTGAGCGTGGCGGCCATTCCATCTCAAACTCGTTGCTGACAACGGAGGTCGGATCGATGGCCGCTTCCGGCGATACCGCCCAGACCAGCACCCGCTTGCCGCCCGGCTGCTTGTACTCCCCCAGCCATCGGAAATCGCCACCGACCTCCAGCCCGAGTTCCTCCGCAGCTTCGCGACGTGCCGCTGCGAGCGGCTCTTCGTCACCCTCCAGAAGACCCTTGGGTATCGTCCAGGCGCCGTCATCCTTGCGCTGCCAGAAGGGGCCCCCGGGGTGACCGAGCAGTACTTCCAACTCACCGTCCGCGTTGATGCCCAGTTGCCGGTAGATCAGCAGTCCGGCGCTCTTCTTGACCATTCGCATCTCCTCGGGTTTGCTGCGTCGACGTATAGACGTCACCGAAACTCGCCGGATGACGAATGGATGCAGGCGTGCGGGTGCATGTCGGAACTCTCCTTCAAAGGGAGAGTTATCGGCGTCTGTCACGTATCAAGCCATGGAGAGTAGTGATGCCCCTCGCGCAATCGGCCGATCAAGCAAGCTCGAACGTCCCGTTCGACTGCCTTGTGATCGGCGGTGGTCCGGGCGGCATGACGGCGGCGATCTATCTTGCCCGGATGAACCGGAAGACGTTGCTCGTCGATGGTGGTCGCAGCAGGGCAAGGCTGATCCCGCGATCCTACAATCATCCTGGTTTCCCCGGCGGCGTCAAAGGGCGGGATCTGCTTGGCAGAATGCGCGAGCAGATGCGCGAGCTTGGCGTGCAGACTTCTGACGCAGAGGTGACCGCGCTGGAAAAGACGCAGGAAGGCTTCTTTCAGATCGAAGTGGATGGCCGGCGAGTGCTTGGGCAAAACGTTATCTTTGCGGCCGGGCTAGAGGACAATCTTCCCCCTTTGGAGGATGCGTCCGAACTCGTATCGTCAGGATATCTGCGCATCTGTCCGATCTGCGATGGGTATGAGATCGCCAACCGCCCTGTTGCCGTTATCGGCTCCACCCCCCGTGCAATTGCCGAAGCACGCTTCCTCAAGACGTTCAGCACCACGATCACCATCGTAACGTTCGGTGAGACGCCCGACTGGGACGAAGAGGGGGCAGCATCGCTGCGCGAGGAGGAGATCGGCCTCATCGCGCAGCCTCTCTTGCGGTTTTCGAAAACCAGTACAGGCGAGGTGGATCTCCAGTTCGAGGGTGGGAGCAGGCTGGAGGGTGTGGTGCTTTATACGGCACTCGGTGTGCGGCCGCGTTCGCAGGTTGCAGCGCGCCTCGGCGTTTTGTTGGAAGAGGACGGCCGCATTCGCACCGGAACCCACCAGGAAACCAATATCGACGGCTTTTTCGCCGCAGGAGACGTGGTGACAGGGCTCAACCAGTTGGGCGTTGCCATGGCGCACGGTGAGATCGCGGCCGTTGCCGTGCATAATCGTCTTCGTACAGGAAGCACCTAAGTGGAACACTGCACCCGGCGCGCCGTTTGAGGAGCGGGGACAGAAAGGTAAGGTGGTTCTTGAAGCACTTATTGGCAATTTCGTTGGTTGCACTGGCGCTCAGCGCGTGCACCACGCCGGTCTCATCCGATGCGCCTGGGCTGGAGCCTATTCCGGGCAGCATCACCTATGGTGGCCAGCCACGAACGCGGCTGACAAAGGCCCCGATCGGAAGCCCGGTCAATCACCAGTTCCGCAATGAGTTTGGCCAGCGGGTGGAGGAACGCTATATCATCCAGCCGGATCGCAGCCTGAAACTGGTGTCGCGTCGCGTTTATCGCGGGTGGCCGTTCTACGACGACTGACGGTCTGCGGCTTTCCACACACTTGATCAGCGCCCCGCCTTGCGGCGGGGCGTGAGGTCCTTAGTTAGACTTTCCGCTGCCGGGTTCTGACAGCTTGCGATGCTGCCCGGCTAGCATGCCGGCTGGCGTCACATTGGCGGCAGCGGACATGATCTTGTTCTTCCATCCGGCAACCACATCACCGTCACCGTCCATCATGGCCTGGAAACCTAGTTTGGCAACAAAGGCGGGATCATCCTTCTTTGCTTGGCCGAGCGCCGTATCGGTTTGGCCTGCGCGCTCGAAGAACTCAGTGTCGGTTGCGCCCGGCATCAAACAGGTAACGGTGACGCCCGTATCCTTCAGCTCTTCCCTTAGCGCGAAAGAGAAACTGTTGATGAAAGCCTTCGTGCTGTTGTAGACGGCCTGAAACGGACCTGGCATGAAGCCGGCGATAGAGCCGGTGAACAGGATCCGTCCCGCTCCTCGCGCGCGCATCCGATTGCCGATTGCATGCACAAGCTGGAGCGTTCCCGACACGTTGGTGTCGATCACCTGTTGAACGCCGTCGGGATCTTCATCCAGGAAGCCGTTGCCGAGCCCCTGGCCGGCGTTAGCCATCAGGAGGTCAACCGGACGCCCGAGCGATGCGATACCTTCCACGAAGCGGCGTACGCCGTCCCGTGTCGCAAGATCGACCTGCATTGCCTCCACCTGAATGCCAAATTCCCTGAGCTTGAGCGCCGCGTCCTGAATGGCAGGTTCATTTGCGGCTATTGCCAGATCATAGCCATCCTGCGCTGCGCATTTGGCCAGTTCGTAGCCGATGCCGGTGGAGGCGCCAGTCACGACCGCCAGTCCCTTTCCCATTTGAACAGGGTTCATGCTTCACTCCTCTGGTTGCAAGGACGGGCATGGCGCCGCGGCCTCCTTGGCCAGCCGAACAGGAGGCAAGGAGAAATGTTCCGGTCCAAAGTCGGCGGCGGCGGGCGGGTCAGATTGCCGCGCACGGCAGGAAACCCTTGATGACCAGGTGGGTTGGAGGGTATCGCAGGCGCAGTTTAGGAAGGACCAGCAATGAAAACTGATGCACAATGGGCTCCTCTGTCCCCTTATCAGACCGGCGTGCGAGGACGCTGCCCGCGCTGCGGACAAGGGCACATCTTCGACGGCTTTCTGAAGCTGCGTCCCAGTTGCGAAGTGTGCGGCCTCGACTATTCCTTCGCAGATCCCGCCGACGGTCCCGCCTTCTTCGTCATCTGCTTTGCCTGCGTCCCGAGCGTCGCGCTCGCCGTCTGGATCGAGCTGACCTTCCAGCCACCATTCTGGGTGCACATCCTGACCTCGTTGCCGTTCATGTTGTTGACCTGCATTCCCCCGCTCCGTCCGCTGAAGGGCTGGCTGGTGGCAAGCCAGTATTTCTACAAGGCGGAGCAGGGCAAGATAGACCGACCCGCCCCTACGGCCACACCAACTGCGCCAGGAACGACACGCCCAGAAGGCGAGGGTTAATCGGAACCTTTCCCTGTTGAATCAATTCGTCAGGTAGCCAGCAGGGAGCCTGACATGCTTGACGTAGAGACTGACAACAACAGGGAGAGCTATCGAAGAGGGCTGGCCATCGAGGGAGTGCTGTTGCTTCTGATCGATGGCTTGGCGGCACGCGGAACAATCTCAGCCGACGAGGCGGAGGACATGTTGCGGATCATGGCGAAGAGCAGCGATTTCTCTGCTGCACGTGCTTCGGGCTCGCTGAGGATCGTCGAACAATTGCGGCGCCTGCGCGGAGGGGACGGTTCTGCAACGCCTGGGGCCTGAACACTTCCTGCATCAAAGAAGAGGGCGCGGCATGGCCGCGCCCTCTTCTTTATGGGCTTGTCACGACGGTCAAGCGGGCGCGGCGGCGATCTCTTTCCAGGTTCCCGTCCCAGCACCGCTACGCCTTTTTGTGAGGCTTTCGACAGGAGCAAGTGCCTTGCGGCCAATGCTGACATATTTCAGGCCCTGCGCCGAAACCGCCTGCGGTTCAAGCAGGTTGCGAAAATCCACCAAAGTGCGGCCATTCATGGACTTTGCAAGTCTGGATAGGTCCAGCTCTGCGTACTGCTTCCATTCCGTCAAGATAACAACGACATCAGCTTTGCGGGACGCTTCGTAAGGGCAGTCTGCCCAGGCAATGTCTCCTACCAGACGCTCGGTTTCGTGCCGGGCCTTGGGATCATGCGCCGTGACCTTCACACCCGCCTGCAGGAGAAGCGGGATGATGGTCAGCGCGGCGGAATCGCGGACATCGTCCGTGTTGGCCTTGAAGGCCGTACCCAGGATCGTCACCCGCTTGCTGCCGCTTCCCTTCAACTCATCCAGGATGCGCTCGGCGAGCGAGGCCTTGCGCATCTCGTTGCGGTCGATCAGAGTCTCGACGATCGCTTGGGGGCGGCCAAACCGACGGCCGGTCGCGGCGAAGGCACGTGTATCCTTTGGGAAGCAGGAGCCGCCGAAACCGGGACCCGCGCTGAGGAAGGCGCCGCCGATGCGACGATCGAGCCCGATGCCTTCGGCGACCGCTGCGACATCGCCGCCGGCTGCCTCGCAAAGGTCGGCTACCTCGTTGATGAAGCCGATCTTCAACGCCAGGAAGGCATTGGCGGCGTATTTGATCATTTCAGCATTGGTTGTGTTGGTGGTGATGAAGGGAATACCTTTCGCGCGCAGTGGTGCGTAGATGTCGGCCAGCACCGCTTCGGCGTGGCGGTGGTCGGTGCCGACAACGATCCGGTCGGCTTCAAGGAAATCCTCGATGGCTGATCCTTCGCGGAGAAACTCGGGATTGGAGGCGACGTGAATCTCGTCGCGGCCACGTACCTCCCGGACCAGTTCACGCACCATCCTTGCTGTACCGGCAACGACTGTGGACTTGATCACGATCACGGCGCCCTTCTTGAGCAGTGGAGCAACACCGGCGGCCGCGCTCTTCACGTAACTCAGATCGATGTCCCCATCAGGACCCGAGGGCGTGCCCACTGCGATGAATACGGCATCCGCCAGGGGGGCGACAGACGCAAGTTCGTCGGAGAAGAACAGCCTCTGATTGCCGACATGTCTGCTGATCAGGTCGGACAGTCCAGGTTCGTAGATCGGTATCTCGGCGCGCTTCAGCCTTGCGACCTTGGACGCATCATTGTCAACGCAGGTGACCCGATGGCCGAGCTCGGCAAGGCAGGCACCGGTGGTCAGACCCACATACCCCGCTCCGATCATCACAATGTCCATGCTGTCCTCTCCTTGCACGTACGCGCTCACCACCACCCTCCGGTAGCAGAGCAGATGACGTGAAACACAAACGGAAGCGGAGAGTTCCGGAAGAAGACATTGCTGCTGAAGTTATTGATGAAGATGTAGCGGCGCAGCTACACATCTGACAATCCTATGGAACCTAGCGCAGGGCCTGAGGTTGGGAAGGCTTATCCCACCAGCGAACGCAGAGGTCACCATGAGCCGATATCCCAAGCCGCCATTTCCCGAGAAGACGCAGCCGATGCCGGGCCGTACAAAGGACATGGATCCAATCCCAGATCACGGCGAAGAGAGTTATCGCGGCTCCGGTCGGCTGTCCGGACTCAAGGCTGTCATCACCGGAGGCGACAGCGGGATCGGACGAGCGGTCGCCATTGCGTATTCCCGTGAAGGTGCAGATGTCCTGATTTCCTATCTTGAGGAAGACGACGATGCGCAGGAGACGAAGCGTCTTGTCGAGGAAGCTGGACGCAAGGCAGTCCTCGTGCGCGGGGATATTCAGTCGGCCGAACATTGCCGCAAGATCATTGAAACGGCCGTGAGCGAGCTTGGCGGGATCGACATCCTCGTCAACAACGCGGCGCACCAGGCGACCTTGTCGTCTATCGAGGACATCACCGATGAGGAATGGGAACTGACGTTCCGCGTCAACATCCATGCGATGTTCTACCTGACCAAGGCCGCGGTGCCGCACATGAAGCCGAACAGTTCCATCATCAACACAGCATCGATCAATTCGGATTCTCCGAGCCCGACGCTCCTGGCCTATGCCACCACAAAAGGCGCAATCCAGAACTTCACGGCGGGCCTTGCTCAATTGCTGGCCGAAAAGGAAATCCGGGCCAATGCCGTCGCCCCAGGTCCTATCTGGACGCCGCTCATTCCATCGACGATGGATGGCGAGCGGTTGACACAGTTCGGAAAGCAGGTGCCGATGCAGCGACCGGGACAACCCGCGGAACTGGCCACGGCCTATGTGATGCTTGCTGATCCGATGTCCAGCTATGTTTCGGGCGCGACGATCGCCGTCACTGGCGGCAAGCCCATCCTATAAGTAGTGGGGCGCGGCTCAGCTTCTGGGCCGCGCCTGGCGTCTCAATCAAGCCTTCGACAATGTTTCAGCAACCAGCGGGTCCGCTGATGCACTGTCAATGCGGAATGCCCGGTCACCTCATGTGCGACGACCGACCTCGCGCGCGAGGTCTTCGAAGTCAAACGCTTCCCCGCGCTCGGATGCTTCGTTGGCAAGGAGCAGAACCCGGATCGGGAAAGCGACTGCCTTCTGGTGCGCCGGGGAGATACTGGCCGGTTGACCGTCATCCAGGACCGTCTGCTCCGCGCCCTGCAGCGCCTGCTGCAGATCCTTGTGAGTAACAAGCCCCTTGTTCACCAGAAGTCGGTTGATTGAGGCGAGGGCGAGATAGAGACCTTCCAACTGAGGATTTGCCGTATTCATGTTTCTGTCCTTTGCGTCGATGCAGGCACTACAACGTGAGCATTCTCATCGATCAACCGAGCGCCTCGCTGACGCGTTGCGTAACGCCAGACCCATTGGATGCTGACCAGCAGGCGCTTTTCAAAGTTGACGAGCAGATAGACGTGAACGATGGCCCAGAGGAGCCAGGCAAGCCGGCCTTTCAGCTTCCATGTTCCGAAATCGAAGATGGCTGCATTGCGTCCGATCACGGCTGTGTTGCCGCGGTCGCGGAACCGGAAAGGCGCCGACGGACGCCCTTCCAGCAGCTTTGCCTTCAGTGCTTGACCGAGGTATTCGCCCTGCTGCTTGGCAACCTGCGCCAGTGCGGCAAGCGGCTTTCCTTCATCGTCGAGTCCGAGTGCCGTATCGCCGAGGGCGTAGATGCCATTCAATCCGATCACCGAAAGGTCGGGGTTCACGGGAATGCGGCCACCGGCTTTGCCTTCCATGCCCAACCACCCGACGGCCGGCGAGGCTTTTACGCCCGCGCCCCAGACGATGCAGCCGGTCCGGAACGTTTGGCCTCCAGCCATCACCTCGTTCTTCGTGATGCTTTCCACAGGAGTGTCAGTCAAAACGGTGACGCCTGCCTTGGCCAATGACCGCTGCGCATATTCGGCCAGATCCTCGGGGAAGGCCGCGAGAATTCTGGGCGCGGCTTCAATCAGAATGACCCGGAAAAGATCGGGAGAAAGATCACGGAAGTCGCGGGTGATCATGAACTTGCCGAGTTCCGCTATGGCACCGGCCATCTCCACTCCGGTTGGTCCGCCTCCGATGACGATGCTGGTCAATAGTGCCCGTTTTTCGTCAGGATCTTGTGAGAGTTCGGCTTTCTCAAAGGCGACGAGCAATCGCTGACGGATGAGGCGCGCTTCGTGGATGGTTTTGAGCCCCGGTGCCCACGCGCGCCAGTCGTCATTGCCGAAATAGTTATATTCGGAGCCGGTCGCGATCACGAGATAATCGTAGCTCAGCCTATGGCCGTCCTCGAGCAGGACGGTCTTTGCATGCGCATCGACCCCAACAACCTCGCCCAGAAGAACCCGGATGTTGCGATAGCGACCGAGAGTTCGGCGGATGGGTTCCGAGATGTCAGCAGGTGAGAGCGCGGCGGTCGCGACCTGATAGAGAAGAGGCTGGAACAGATTATGGTTGCGGCGATCGATCACCGTCACGTCGATCTCTCGATTGCCCAGCTCACGCGCGCAGGCAAGCCCAGCAAATCCCGCACCGACGATCATGACGTGCGGGCGGCTCCGGTTTATCCCTGCCTTGCCATGGTTCTGGTCTTCCATTTTCCCCCGACCTCACAGAACGCACCAACACCGTATCGAAAGGTCAACACCGCTTTTGAGCGAATGTTCCAGCGCGGGGGGAGCTGGAACCTTTTTCGCGTGACCCCGTTCAACCTGCCGAGAAACACAGGAGAGACGCATGTACAGCATCGTGTGGTTGGTCGGCGCGGTGGTCATCGTGATCGCAATTCTCAATCTCGTCGGAATGGCTTGATCACGGCTTTAATCCCAGCAAGTAGGAGATAAAAATGAACAGCATTGTATGGCTCGTCGGAGCAGTTGTTATCGTCCTCGCCATCCTGTCCTTCCTCGGTCTCGGCTGAGGACGGACAAGATCTAACCGGATCCAAGAAGGCCGCCCATCGAGATGACGGGCGGCCTTCTTTGTGCGTGCTACTGCGAGCTCAATACGGCGAAGGGATAATCGGCGAATGCCCAGCTGACGGAAAGGCTTTCCCCCGGGTTGAAGATCCGTCCGGTGAAGATGTCCTTGTAGCTGCGCCCTACCAGTTCTTCTGGAAACTTGACCTCCGTCTCGGCCCAACTCTCCGAGACCGGCAACCCGCCTTGACGAAACGCGTCAAAGACCAACCGCGGTGCGATCAGGATCACTGCCTGGCCGTTCTTTCTGCGTGCGTAGCTGACCAGGTTCTGTGCCCGTTTTCCACTTGAAACGAGCGGAAGGTAGTCGCCGGATTCAAACAGTTCCGGCTGACGCTGCCGCAGTTTCAGCACCGCCATGATGACGTTCTGCTTGAGGCGACCGCTGCGCCAGTCCTCCTCGCCCGAAGGCAAGGGGCCGCCTTCGTTCAAGCCCGATGAAAGCGTGTCGAAGTCCGGCGTGCGACGGTTATCCGGATCCACGAGACTGAGATCGAGACGCTCGGATCCCTGGTAGATGTCCGGCACCCCGGGTGCCGTCAGCTTGATCAGCGTCTGCGTAATGCTGTTGACCAAACCGGTACGAATGAACGGCTCCAGTGTGTTGACGAAATCCGAAAGAAATTCGCGATTGTCGGGCGAAAGCAGCGCGGTGGCGTAGGCTTTCACGGCGCTTTCGTAGTCTTCGTTGACCTCGTTCCAGCTGGTGCGTTGCTTAGCTTCGCGAAGCGACTTCTCCACATAACCGAGGAAACGTTCCTCCAGCGCCTTCAGTCCTGTCTTATCGCCTGGGGCGAGGTCTGTCGGCCATGCGCCGGCTAGTGCCTGGTAAAGCATCCATTCCACCGAAGGCTCGGGCGCTGGACCATCATCCAAGGAGACGATGCGGGAACGGTTCATCCCGCGCCAACGGTCGACGGCTTCAGCCCAGAGATCCGGCGCTTCGCTTAATGTGTAGAGTCGCGCCCTGGAATCCTCTCCGCGCTTGGTATCGTGCGTCGACGTCCCCGAGAGTGCATGCGGCTGACGTTGAAGGCGCGTCTGCATCTCATTGTGAAAACGCTCCATCGATGCTGCATGTGGCTCTGCCTCACTGCCGACCTCGTTGAGGGCAAGGAAGCGGTGGTAGCGGAAGAAGAGGGTGTCTTCCAACGACTTGGCCATTAGCGGCCCCGTCAACTGCTGGAAGCGCGTCCGAAACAGCGAAGCTTTTTCTTCCTGTCCTGGCTGCACGTCCCCGAGCAGGATCTGATGGATGAGCGAAAGCGCATCGGCATCTGGTGCATGCGGACCTGCGCCGACTGTTTGCACAACACTTCCCAGCAGTTCTTTGCCTTCCGCAGGCATTCCCTGTTCCGTGCCATAGGTCCGATAGACTGGAAAGGCGACGAGCAGTTCGCGCAGTGCGTTGTGAAGAGTATCCGGATCGATTAACCCGGAGCCGCTTTCCTCATGCATTTCGAGGGCAAGTCTCTTCAACGTGGCAACTTCGCCTTCGAAATTGTTGTTTGCCATCAGCAACTTTGCCTGGCGCAATTCCTCCAGCGGCTGCTCGGCGCGACCCGCTACAGCTTCGTAGGCCTTGGTGATGACTTGCGAGCTGGCGCCGGAGACAAGGGCATTGCTCAGTGTACCGATGAACTCGTATCCCGTGGTGCCCGAGATTGGCCAATCAGTCGGGATCTGTTCGCCATCCCCGAGGATTTTTTCGACCACGAGATAGGTGTCAGGTCCGACTGCCTGGCGAAGCCTATCAAGATAGGCCTTGGGATCGGCGAGGCCATCGACGTGGTCGATCCGCAACCCGTCAACCCGTCCATCCCGGACGAGTTCAAGCACCGTCTTGTGCGCGGCATCGAAGACCTCGGGATCCTCCACCCGCAGGCCGACAAGGCCGGTGATTTCGAAGAAACGGCGGTAGCTGAGCTCGCGCGGGGCATCGCGCCACGACATCAGGCGCCATGGTTGCTGGTCGTGGAGCTTTTCGATTTCCGCCGCTTCGGTAATCGCCAGGACCTCTTGCTCGCGACCTTGATAAGTTGCCGGCGAAAGCGGGTAATAGGTATCGAAATAGGCAAGGGTAGGCTTCTTCGTCTTCGGGTGCGGCTTGATTGTCAGATCGCCGGCAGCCAGCACCTCTTCGAATGTGTCTCCGAGGAAGGGCAGGGTCAGCCTGCGGCTCCAGTCGATGTCGAAGTAGTGGGAAAAGCGGCTTTGCTGGCCGTTCTCGACGACATCATGCCACCACGGGTTTTCAAGCGAGGAAGCCATGTGGTTCGGTACGATGTCGAGGATCAGACCCAGGCCATGCTCTTTCAGGGTCCTCGACAGGCGGTCGAAGCCTTCGCGGCCGCCGAGCGTGGGATCGAATTCATTGGCATCGGTGACGTCATAGCCGTGGGTTGAGCCGGCTGTGGCCGTAAAGATCGGCGATGCATAGAAGTGGCTGATACCGAGCCGCTTCAGATAGGGAACGAGTGCTGCTGCCCCGTCGAAGGTCATGCCGTTGCGAAACTGGAGCCGGTAGGTCGAGGTAGGAATGATCACGCTTTGTCTCCAGCCGTGGCGGTGACGATGACCGAGTTGGCGGGCAGGATGCCGCCAGACCCGTGCGGGGGATAGCTGTAGATCGGCTCGCCGGGCAGGTCCGGAAGCGGGTGGGAAGTGTCTCCGAGGTTGATCGCCAAGCCCAGCTTGCCGTCGGGGAATTCCCAGGACACCGCCACCAGCCCGTGACCGGCCTCAACGACGGCGCCCCCAGACTGGCGAGCATTGCGGATCAGCGGGACGATCCTTTGCTGCCGCAGCGCAAGAAGTTGTCTGGTCAATTCCATCCAGTCCTGCCCGTCACTCGAGGTAACCTTCTGCCAATCCAGCTTGCAGTTGGTGAAGGTAGCCGGGGCATTCGGATCGGGCACCTCCTCGTCCTCGTGTCCATGGCCGGCATGGCCCTCGAATTCGCGGCGACGGCCTTCCCGGACGGCTTTCGCAAGATCACCGTGGAAATCGGTGAAGAACAGAAACGGGCGCGTCTCGCCATACTCTTCTCCCATGAAGAGGAGAGGAATATGAGGCGAGAGGATGAGCGCAGACAGCAGCGCCTTCACCCTCTCGGGACCAGCAAGCGACACCAGGCGATCACCGAATGCGCGATTGCCGACTTGGTCGTGGTTCTGGATGAAGTCAACGAAGGCAACAGGGGGTTGCTTGCGGCTGTCGACGCCGCGGATCTCGCCGCTCACCTTCGACTTCTCGCCCTGATAGGCAAAGCCTTCGGCAAGCGTGCGCGCGACAAGGCGCTCTGTCTCGTCAGCGAAATCCTTGTAGTAGCCATCCGTCTCACCGGTTGCATAGACATGGATGGCGTTATGGAGGTCATCATTCCATTCTGCTGTGAAGCGTGGAACGCCGCCATCGGCGTCTCGCTCGTGCAGGAAGGTGACGTTACGGGAATCCTCCGTCGTCAGGTGGATGTGACGGTCGGGGAACTCTGCCCGGATACGCTCTGCAATCTCGATCAGGATGTGCTTTTGCGATTCCTCGTCGCCAATCTGATCGATCGCATCGAAGCGTAGGCCATCGAGCTGGTACTCGTCGAGCCAGTAGAGTGCGTTTTCGATGAAGAAACGGCGTACCGCATCTGTTTCATAGGCGATCGCGGCGCCCCACGGGGTCTGTTTGTCCTGATGGAAGAAGTCTGGCGCAATCAGGGGGAGGTAGTTCCCCTCGGGGCCAAAGTGATTGTAGACGACATCGAGCAGGACCATCAGCCCGTGGCCGTGGGCCGCATCAATGAAGGCTTTCATGTCTTCGGGATGGCCATAGGCACTATGGGGCGCATAAAGCAACACGCCATCGTAACCCCACCCACGATCGCCGCCGAAGTGGGCGACCGGCATGATCTCGACCGCGGTTATTCCAAGCTCAACCAGATGGGGCAGCTTGTCGATGGCGGAGCGGAAGGTTCCTTCTTCTGTGAAGGTGCCGACATGCATCTCGTAGATGACGGCTTCTTCCCATGGTCGGCCCTGCCATGCAGCATGCAGCCATTCGTAGCTGGTCGGATCGATGACAAGAGACGGTCCGTTCACCTCGTCCTTCTGGCCGCGGGAGGCAGGGTCGGGGATCGCCGTGCCATCGGCCAGGACATAGGCATATTCGGTGCCGGCGGAGACACCAGTTGCAAGGATTTCGAACCAGCCATCGTTGCTTCGGCTCATGGGCGTTTCGCTGGTGCCCAGGCGAAGGGTAACCTCCTGCTGACCCGGTGCCCACACCCGGAACCGAACCTCACCGACGGAGGTGAATTCAGCTCCCCAGGTCTTCGGAAACGCTCGGAATTCGCTGGTCGCGTCTAATGCTGATGTCATGAACTTGCCCGCTTGATGAGGAGACGTTCAAACGGGCAAAGGCGGTCCTTGTTCCAGTTGGACAGGAGGCGAGTCAAACTTGGACAAGATCCCCGGTCCGCGATGAAACAGGACATCAGGCTCCTGCTGACAACAGCCAGGCGCAGTGTGTTATCGGGGGCGCCCGAGAGGGTGGGAGCGCGGTTCTATCTGTCCTTGCTGCCGTTATCCTCCTTGACGTCGCGACCATTCTCCTTGGCCTTCTTGTCCTGGCGAGCAAGTTCGTGATCCACGACATCGCGAGAGCCTTCGGCCGGCTCCTGGTCGAGGTTAGATCCGTTCTGGGCCATGGTGGGTTCTCCTTCTTCGGTTGAGAAGCCAACCACTGAGTGCCGGATAGGTTCCTGTGGCTAAAGATCGAGGAGAGCGTAAGGCTTGCCAGTGGGCTTTTCGATATGGGCCGCGACATTGTAGACCGGCGCACCTCCGGGGGTCCTGCCTTCATAGGTTCCGCGGTGGGCATGACCATGAACCACGGCGGTCACGGGAAACCGGTCGATGGTTTCGGCAAGACGCGACGAGCCCAGAAAGGGGAAGATCTCTGGAGGCTCGCCCACAATGGTGTCCGGAATAGGAGCATAATGCAGCACCACCATCGCTCGCTCCGATCGGACCTGGCGTAAGGCATTCTCAAGCCGCATTGTCTCCTGAACACTCTCGGCCACCATTGCCTTGATCGCGGGCTCGCCGAAAGAACCGAGCATATAGCGGCCAAAGCCACCGGCAAATCCCTTCACACCGGCAAATCCGACACCGTTGATCTCTACGGCTTGACCTTCCAACAGCTGCACGCCGGCAGCTTTGAAGATGTCCTTCACTTCCTCCACGTGGCCGCATTCGTAGTCATGGTTGCCAAGCACTGCGACGATAGGGATTGAGCAGGAGCGAAGATCGGCTGCGAGGATCTCCGCTTCCTTTGGCTTTCCGAGGTCGGTGAGGTCACCGGTCAGGACGAGGATATCGGCCGCTTGAGAGATCTCGGCGAACAGCTCCCGATAGGAGGTGGTGCCATTTTCCTTGACGTGAAGATCGCCCATGGCGGCGACGCGTTGCTTGCCTTCCGGTTTGCTGGCTTGGGGCCTTTCGCTGCCGTTCACGATTGTTGGTTCCGTCACGCCGGACCTCCTTCTGCTGCTTCCTCTCGATGCTCTTCCCGCATTTCGCCTTCGCCTCCGACATCGGCGAAGCCCCATTCCTTCACGTCGATCTCGAAATCGACCCGGCTGAACATGCGGCCACGGCAGATTTTCATCTGCGGCAGGGGCA
>CAYNED010000015.1:0-25376 GCA_964396135.1 uncultured Neorhizobium sp. | reverse complement strand
GTGGTTGGGCATTGAGAGCGAAAACCGGTTTCAAGGATTTGGCGTTTCGGCCTGTGCCACCTGCGATGGCTTCTTCTACCGCAACAAGGACGTCATCGTCGTCGGTGGCGGCAATACGGCCGTCGAGGAGGCTCTCTACCTTTCCAATATTGCCAAGACAGTGACAGTTGTTCACCGCCGCGAAAGCTTCCGCTCCGAGAAGATACTGTCCGAACGCCTTTTCCAGCGCCCCAATGTCAAGGTCTTGTGGAACACGGAAATCGCCGAGATCCTTGGCGAGCCGGCAAAACCACCCATGCCGCCATCCGTCAACGGCGTTCGCCTGCGTGACACGCGCACTGGCGTTGTCAGCGAACAGACGATCGACGGAGTGTTTGTGGCGATCGGCCACGCACCGGCCGTGGAGCTTTTCAAGGATACGCTCAAGATCAAGCCCAATGGCTATCTTTGGACCGCCCCAGATTCAACGGCGACCAACGTTCCTGGCGTCTTTGCCGCTGGCGATGTAACCGACGATACATTTCGCCAGGCGATTACCGCAGCCGGAATGGGCTGCATGGCGGCTCTGGAGGCTGAACGATATCTGGCGGGCATCCAGCCCATCGCTGAAGCCGCGGAGTGACCTGACGCATGGTGGTGCCTCTCGACTGGGACAAATTGCGCATCTTTCACGCGGCAGCGGAAGCGGGATCCTTCACCCACGCGGCCGATAAGCTGCATCTGTCCCAGTCAGCGATCAGCCGCCAGGTAAGCGCCTTGGAGCAGGACGTTGGCGTGAAGCTGTTCCACCGTCACGCCCGCGGCCTGATCCTGACGGAGCAGGGTGAACTCCTTTATCGGACGGCGCATGATGTGCTGCTCAAGCTCGAGACGGTTAAGGCGCAGCTCACGGAAACCACGGACAAACCCTCCGGCAAGCTGCGGGTGACGACGACGGTTGGGCTCGGACAAGGCTGGCTCACCGACAAGGTGCAGGAGTTTCTGCAGCTCTACCCCGACATGTCGATCCAGTTGCTGCTCGACAACGAGGAACTCGACGTCAATATGCGCCACGCCGACTGCGCCATCCGGCTTCGCCAGCCGCAGCAGTCCGACCTCATCCAGCGCAAGCTGTTCACCGTGCATATGCACGTCTATGCCGCACCTTCCTACATCAATCGCTATGGCGAGCCGCAGACGATCGATGATCTTGATCACCACAAGATCATCACCTTCGGGGAGCCGGCACCAAACTACCTGCTCGACGTCAACTGGCTCGAGCACGCCGGACGCTCTTCCGACAATCCGCGCATCCCGCATCTGCAGATCAACAGTCAAACATCTATCAAGCGCGCCTGCCTGCTCGGCATCGGGATCGCAGTCCTGCCTGATTACATTGTCGGTCGGGATCCAGGCTTGATCCAGTTGCCCTTGGCAGCGGATATCCCCTCCTTCGACACATATTTCTGCTATCCGGACGAAATCAAGAATGCGGCGAAGCTGAAGGTCTTCCGCGATTTCGTGGTCTCCAAAGCTCGCAACTGGAATTTTTAGCTGCTTAAGGGGCGGCCCAGCTTGCAAGTGTTGCGCAGGTCGCATGGCTGTCCTGCACATTTATACATTGTTCACTGCACAAAAAACCACCATATCGCACTCAGTTGATGCACACGGTGGCTTTCCTCCCAGTTCCACCGCATCAGCTGTTCCCCTCTGGAGGTTTTTGACCTTCACAATTACAGGGCCCCAGAGCGATCTGGTGGCCCTCTTTTTTTTGCCCTTAGTCTGGCCCAGCTGCGCGGCGAGTGAGGCGTCACAGGCGCATCTCTATTTTCCACCACCTCTTTACATCGTTCACCAACGATCTAAGTATCGTTATCGAACGATGATGTGTGGACATGACCAAGAACGACATCCTTAAAGCGCTTGCCCATCCGGTCCGGGTGGAATTTCTCGAATGGATGCGCGAACCGGAGAAGCACTTCTCGTCTCAGGCGCATCCGCTGGAAATGGGGATTTGCGCCAATCAGTTCGAAAAGCGTTGCGGTCTTTCTCAGTCCACCGTCTCAGCGCATCTCGCCACGCTGGAAAAAGCCGGTCTCGTCGACATCCACCGCGTCGGCCAGTGGTCGTTCTATCGTCGAAACGACGGCGCGATTGATGCTTTCATCCGCGAGCTCAAAAACACCCTCTGATCAACTCCCTCTCGCACACCTCGAAAACAGAAGGAATTTCCATGACCACACTCTTTGACCCGCTGAAGCTCGGCGATATTGATCTCGCAAACCGCGTCGCCATGGCTCCATTGACGCGCAACCGTTCGCCCAAGGCCGTCCCGAACGACCTGAACGTCACCTATTATGAGCAGCGCGCCAGCGCTGGCCTGATCATCACCGAAGGTACGCCGATTACCCAGCAGGGTCAGGGTTACGCAGATGTGCCGGGCCTCTACCTTCCGCAGGCCGTCGAGGGCTGGAAGAAGGTCACCGATGCCGTCCACGCCCAGGGCGGCAAGATCGTCACGCAGCTATGGCATGTGGGCCGTGTATCGCATGTTTCACTGCAGCCAAATGGCGCTGCGCCGGTTGCTCCCTCCGCCGTCCCAGCTGGCGGAAAGACCTACATCATCAATGCCGACGGCAGCGGCGGCTTTGCCGAAACCTCCGAGCCACGCGCCTTGGAAGCATCGGAGATCGCCGAGATCATCGAAGATTTCCGTCGAGGCGCTCGCGCAGCGATCGAAGCCGGGTTTGACGGCGTCGAAATCCACGGTGCCAATGGTTATCTCCTGGACCAGTTTCTCAAAACGGGTGCCAACCAACGGACCGACGAATATGGTGGCTCGATCGAAAATCGCGCCCGCTTCCTTCTCCAGGTGGTCGACGCAGTGGTCGGAGAAATCGGCGCCGGTCGCACCGGCATCCGCTTGTCGCCCACCACGCCGGCCAACGGAATCACTGACAAGGATCCACAAACGGCATTCAACTATGTTGCAGAGCAGCTTGCGAGCCGCAACTTGGCCTTCATCCACGTGATCGAAGGTGCCACCGGCGGCGATCGTAGTTTCCAGTACGAGGGGACAGCGTTCGACTACGCGGCATTCAAGGCAGTCTTCCGCAAGGCCGGTGGCAGTGCCGCATGGATGGTCAACAACGGCTACGATCGTGCATCTGCAATGCAGGCGGTGGAAAGTGGCCGCGCAGATATGGTCTCCTTTGGGCGGCTCTTTATTGCCAATCCTGATCTGGTGGAGCGTTTCAAGGCGGACACGCCATTAAACGAGCCTGACCGCGACACCTTCTATGGCGGCGGGGCAAAGGGCTACACAGACTATCCCTCTCTCCAGACGGTGGCAGCCTGATCAGTGCTGGGCGCTGAACGGCGCCCAGCACTCGCAAGACTCAGTAGAGGTCGACGAGGTTCCCGGCCCGGCGTCGGCCTCCCTGAACCGAGCAACGCCATCGTGCAGCGACTGCGCCCCTAACTAAGGACAGCGGTGGTCAGGCCTGACGCTGGTCCGGCAGGTCATCCTTGCCACCGTCGATGACCTCCGCCTCCGGGCGATCGCCTCCATCGCTGTACTCGGTGTGCCAGACGCCGTTTGCGTCCTGCCAGCTGATCTCTTCAGGCTCCCCTCCTACCTGCTGCTCCGCCGCGACAATGCGGGCCGCTTGTAGAGCATCGGAATGCGTGGGGAAGGTTTCCGAATAGACATCGCCAAGCCTGTAGGCCCAGCCGCCGTCGTGTTGAACGACCTTGTAGGTGACCTTGGTCATGCTTCCTCCTCTTGGTCCAGTCATCCGGAGACGCCAGGTCCGCGGCGCGGCAGAGGGTGGAAGATGCGCAGCGGCGCGATGAGGGTTCCGGCTGTGGGAGGACTATGACACTGAACCGAGGCCACCGCAAATACCTGGCTCCTGGCGACGTTCCCTCCATCTGGAGCAGGCAATAAAGTAATCTTGATGTCGGCGTGTGCCGAGGTTTTGGCGCAGCGCCCTAGATGAGCCTCATGACCGCGGGCATTTGCCCTCGGCAGTTCACTCCAGGGAGATTGCTCATGAACCGGCTGTTACTGCTTTTGTCCGGCACCGTACTATCGGCGGCGCTACTCACGACACCTGCCTTGGCGCAAGAAGGCGTTCAACCCGCAACTGGCGAAGAAAATACGCAAGGCGGCGAACCCGTGGAAACCAATCCTGCCAATGCACCCGATCAGCAACCGGCCTTTGCCGGACAGACGCGCGCACCCCAGCCGGCACAAATACCCGAGATCGAGACCGAAGTGGTCGCCGACGGCCTGCCGCATCTTTGGGCGATGGAGTTCCTGCCCGATGGCCGGATGCTGGTGACGGCAAAGGAAGGCGCCATGCACATCATCAGCCCTGAAGGCGAAGCCGGTGCTGCCATCGAAGGCGTCCCGGAGGTTCTTTCTGACGGGCAAGGTGGCTTGCTTGATGTCGCTCTCGCACCCGACTTCGAAAGCTCCGGCATGATCGTCTTCTCGTTTTCCGAACAAAGGGAAGACGGCAACGGCACAAGCGTCGCCTCCGCCAAGCTGGTGACCAATGACGAGGGAGGAGGCAGGCTGGAAGACATCAACGTCATCTTCCGCCAAATGCCAAGCTATGACGGCAACAAGCACTTTGGCTCAAGGCTCGTCTTTGGCCCGAACAACGAACTCTATGTCACCGTTGGCGAGCGCTCCGACCCCGAACCGCGCGTTCAGGCACAGGATCTGGCGAGCGGGCTTGGAAAGATCTTCCGGATCGACATCAACGGCGAGGCGCTGCCGGACAACCCCTTCGTCGGGCAGGAGAACGCTCAGCCCGAGATCTGGAGCCTCGGTCACCGCAACCTCCAATCGGCAACCCTGGACGGCCAGGGACGCCTCTGGACAGTCGAGCATGGTCCGAAGGGCGGAGATGAGCTGAACCGTCCGGAGCCGGGCAAGAACTACGGCTGGCCGGAAGTCACTTACGGCGTGGAGTATAGCGGCGATCCCGTGGGTGAAGGCATCACGCAGCAGGCCGAGACGGAGCAGCCGCTCTACTACTGGGATCCGGTAATCGCCCCGTCCGGAATGGCCTATTACGATGGCGATGCCATTCCCGAGTGGAACGGCGCCTTCTTGGTCGGCGGCCTTGTCTCACAAGGCATCGTCGTGCTCCACATGGATGGAGACCGAGTCCAATACGAAGAACGAGTGCCACTCGAGGCCCGCATCCGCGATGTGCGCGTGGGGCCCGACGGTGCTGTTTACGCAGTCACTGAACAGCGCGGCGGCGGTGGATCCACGATCGTCAAGATCACCAAAGGCTGACGCTATGCACTGACCTTGCACTCTCGGGTGCTAACGAGAAAGCCCGCCGATTGGCGGGCTTTCTACTTGTTCGCTAATGAGGAAACTTCAGCGGCAGTTGGCGCAGAAGCGCTGGATGCGCTTGCATGCCTCTTCGAGCTGCTCCTCAGAGGTGGCATAGGAAATGCGGAAGTTCGGCCCGAGGCCGAAGGCAGAGCCATGGACGACGGCAACACCTTCAGATTCAAGCAATTCCGACACGAAGTCTTCGTCCGTTTCGATAACCTTGCCGGAAGGAGCCGTTTTCCCGATCAGCCCTGCGCAGGAAGGATAAACGTAGAAGGCGCCTTCTGGGGTCGGGCACTTGATGCCCGTCGCCTGGTTGAGCATCGACACGACGAGATCGCGGCGGCCTTCAAAGATCGCCTTGTTCTTCGCCACGAAGTCCTGCGGGCCATTCAAGGCCTCCACGGCCGCCCATTGGGCAATCGAGCAGGCACCCGACGTCTGCTGTCCCTGGATCATGTCCATCGCCTTGATCAGCGACAGCGGACCCGCGGCATAACCGATGCGCCAGCCGGTCATCGCATAAGCTTTGGAGACGCCGTTCATTGTCAACGTGCGGTCGTAAAGCTTCGGCTCCACTTCGACCGGGGTTGCGAACTTGAAGTCGCCGAAGGTCAGGTGCTCATACATGTCATCGGTGAGGATCCAGACATGCTCGTGCTTCAGCAGCACATCCGTCAGCGCCTTGAGTTCGTCATGACTATAGGCCGCGCCAGAAGGATTGGACGGTGAGTTGAACAGGAACCATTTTGTTTTCGGCGTAATGGCAGCCTCGAGATCGGCCGCCGTGAGCTTGAAATTATTGTCCTGCGTGGTCGAAACGAAGACCGGTGTGCCGCCGCAAAGGGCCACCATTTCCGGATAAGAAACCCAGTAAGGCGCCGGGATGATGACCTCATCCCCAGCATTCATCGTCGCCATGAAGGCATTGAAGAGAATCTGCTTTCCGCCGGTGCCGACGATCGTCTGCTCCGGCTTGTAGTCAAGACCGTTCTCGCGCTTGAACTTTTCTGAGATCGCCTTGCGCAGCTCCGGAATGCCAGCAACCGGGGTGTACTTGGTTTCGCCGCGGGTAATGGCGTCGATGGCAGCTTGTTTCACATTGTCCGGTGTGTCGAAGTCCGGCTCTCCGGCGCCAAGACCGATGACGTCGCGTCCTTGCGCTTTAAGATCACGTGCTTTCTGCGAGACGGCAATGGTAGCGGAGGGCTTCACACGGGATAGTGCGTCGGCAAGAAAGGCCATGATCTCAGGTCCTGAAAGTTCGGTTGAACAAGACGGTACCGCGCGCCGATGCCGCCGCTAGGCTGTATGTCGAATGTGACACGGGGTTTCAAGTTGAAAACCACAACTATCTGGCACCCCTGCCGAACTTTGCAGAGCGAGCGTCCAGCTTAACCGACCCTCGCAACGCTGCCTCAAATCCGCCCTTCTTCCACTGCCTCCTGCACCTCCAGACAGTGGAACTGGAGACGGCCGATGTTTATCGACGACCAGAAAAGATCAAACCGGCTACTGCAGTTCCGGTCCCCCTTCCCGCTGGCCCTGCTCGCGATCATCGGCTGCGGCGTGATGCTGCTCGGCCTGATCAATCGTCCGGAAATCCCGACGGTTGCCGCTTCGCCCTTCCCTTCAACAGGTGCGCTTCACGCAGCCTCCCTGTTTTCCGACCAGCGGATCGTGTTCTTGCTGCTTCTCGGAGGCTTCGTGTTGATGGCAGGCGGATGCTTTGTGCTGTCGCGACGCAGTTTCCGGGATGCGTTGAAGGCAGAATCCCGGCGGAAGATTTAAGCGAGTGACGATCAGGATGACCGAGAATTCGGTTATTGTCGCGCCTGGAGCCAGCTGATACAGCAGCCGACTTACGGCACAAGCAACAAGCCCACTTCAGCGGACACACGATGACGCGCATCCAAGCGAACCTGGTCCTTTTGCTCGCAGCGGCAATCTGGGGCGGCGGGTTCGTGGCCCAGTCAACGGCTATGTCGAAGATCGGTCCGTTCTGGTTCGTCGGCTTGCGCTTCGCCATTGCGGCAGTCGCGGTTCTCCCCTTCGCACTGATGGAAGCGCGTCGGGCAGCGAAGCCAATAGGCTCCAGAAATTGGCTCGGATTCGGCTATGTTGGGCTCGCACTGTTTGGAGGAGCCATCACGCAGCAGGTCGGATTGCTGACGACGACCGTCACCAATTCCAGTTTCCTGACGGGTCTCTATGTGGTTTTCGTTCCGGTGATCTCGGTAATTGCCCTGCGACGTTACCCACATTGGATCATCTGGCCGGCAGCAGGCATGTCGCTGAGCGGCATCTTCCTTCTGAGCGGCGGCGCGGTGGAGAACCTCACGCCGGGCGACGTCCTCAGCATCGTCTGCGCTTTCTTTTGGGGCATCCAGATCATCTTGGCGGGGCTTTTCGTCACCTCCACGGGAAGACCGCTCGCGCTGTCTCTGACGCAATTTGCGGTCTGCTCCCTTTGTTGTCTGGCAATTGCACCTTTCGTCGAGACGATCAGCATCGCAGCGATCCTGTCAGCAGGTCGGGAAATTCTCTACGTCGGGATCGTCTCTTCGGGCCTTGCCTTCGTTCTGCAGGTGATCGGGCAGCGCTACACGACGGCGCCGCAGGCGGCCATCTTCCTTTCCAGTGAAGCCCTGTTCGGAGGTTTGCTGGGTGCCCTGCTTCTTGGCGAGATGCTTCCGCCGGTTGGCTACCTGGGTTGCTCTATCATTTTTGCAGCGATGTTACTGGTAGAACTTGTGCCGGAACTGACGCGTCGACGATCCACGCGTGCTATGACCTAGCTTGCGGCGACATTCGATCTTCCCTTTTACGGTCGGCTTCCGGGGCCAAAACCGCTTGATGCTTCAAGTAAGCATCAAGTTGTACTGCCTTTGCACAAGAGCAACGCTAGTTTGTCCTTGGTATCCAAAGAGCGAAATTCCTTCGATCGTGCGAGCAGAAACTTTTTCTTGCCAATTCCTAACAAACACAGCACTCTGCCGGCGTTCGGGCAATTTACGAGCGTGGGAAGACCTATAATATGCGCTCCGAAGGCGTCAAAACTTCGGGCGGAACTGACAGGTAAGTGTAGTGGCCCGTCAGACTTCGCGGTAACAACAGGGACCCTTTCTTAAAGCTGCCTGCCACCCGCCCTACGGGGCGTCATTCTGATGCTGTCCGGCACTGAACACGGACAGAAAGAAAAGGACCTGCTGCATGGCCGAGACTGGCATTGTTAAATTCTTCAATACGGACAAGGGCTTCGGCTTCATCAAGCCAGACAATGGTGGCGCTGACATCTTTGTCCACATCTCTGCCGTACAGGCTTCCGGCCTGTCCGGTCTCTCAGAAAACCAAAAAGTAAGCTTCGACACGGAGCCGGATCGTCGTGGCAAGGGCCCAAAGGCCGTAAACCTGCAGATCTCCGGCTAAGCCGAAAGGCTTCTAATCGAGTTGAGGCCCGGCAGCTATGCCGGGTTTTTTTTGTTTTCTATGCCCTGTAAGAACGGATTTGTTCGGCGTTCATCGCCGATACGGCCTCCGGGACCATGGCCACAGAGGAAGCCGACATCGTCGCCCAGCGGCAGCACCTTGTCGCGAATTGATGCTAGCAATTGCTCGTGGTCGCCCCCCGGCAGGTCGGTTCGGCCGATCGACCCGTTAAAGAGCACGTCGCCGAGATGGGCGAGCCCCGCCTCGCGGTTCACGTAAATCACATGGCCCGGGGCATGACCTGGACAGTGGAAGACTTCAAAGACATGGTCGTCAAAGGAGACCTTCTCGCCCTCTTGCAAAAATCGGTCGGGGATGACGTTCCTGACCGCCATTGGCAGCCCGAACATCTTGGCTTGGGCTTGCAGCCCCTGCAGCAGCGGCAGATCGTCCTTGTGGGGACCAAGGATTGGAACGCCAAGCGCCTCACGAAGTTCGTCGGCGCCACCGGCATGGTCGATATGGCCGTGCGTGAGCCAGATCTCCTTGAGGTGGAGGCCGTTTGCCGAGGTCGCCTCAAGAATTGCCGCGACATCCCCGCCTGGATCTATGACCACGCCGTTCTTGCTGTCCTCGTCAAAGAGAAGCGTGCAGTTCTGCTGGAAGGGTGTCACCGGAACAATCCCGGCCTGAAGTCTGCCCATGGTCTACTCCCCGAAGCTGGGCCGACCTATAGCGGCATTGCGTCTACAGCGCAAAATCAGTTGAGCGAGGCAAAGTAGCTTGTTTCAGCGGAAACAGGCGGAGCCATCGACACAGTGGTGAGAAGAAAAGCCGCGACCACCACCTTTGCCGCGAGCACCAATACGAATACCGGCCGAAGCGGATGAGGCTGGACCGAGACTTCGGAACTAGAAGCTTCGGATCCGGCTGAAAGGGATAAAACGGCCATTGATATTCTCCTGTGTCTTTTGGCGACGGCAACGGGCTCGGCGGCGATTTGGTTCCCTGAAGAACATGCAGTTGCTGCCCGCACACCGCGCGGGCAACCGCCTTCTGTCCAAGTTTGCTGTTGATTGTTCTTGCCTTTCGCGCTTTATCCACCCTGAACCCGAAAGTCAGAAGACGCTCGGCGAGTACCCTCTCGCCCAAGGTCTTGAACGGGAAAGGAGCAAGGTGTGTCACGCGCACCGGCGGCAAAAGCGATCAAGAAGGCTCAACCGGAGATGCCGGCTGTCGATGAGGCGCTCATCGATTTCGACACGATCGAGCTGCTGTTCTTCGCTTACCGCGACTTTGTATCCGACCCCGATGCCATACTCTCAAAGATCGGCATGGGGCGCGCCCATCATAGGGTGGTCTATTTCGTTTCTCGCCATCCTGGCTTGATGGTGACGGACCTGCTCGACATCTTGCAAATCACGAAGCAAAGCCTCGCAAGGGTGCTCAAGCAGCTGATCGAAATGGGCTATATTCGCCAGATGGCCGGAGCCAAGGACCGGCGGCAGCGGCGCCTTTACCCCACGCTTGCAGGTCGCGAACTGGCGCTTGCCCTTTCTGAACCACAGTCGCGCCGTGTTACACAGGCAATGCAGACCCTCACGGCGGATGGACGCGCCGCCGTGGCGACATTTCTGCGGGAAATGCGGGGGCGAGACCCGGGGCTGCCGCCAGTTGAAAGCGAGTTGGATTGATGTCACCAGTTCTGTCGGATGACGCCGCTCATCTCCTGGTCGTGGATGACGATACGCGAATTCGCGACCTCCTGAGCCGTTATCTAGCGGAGCAGGGCTATAGGGTGACGGTCGCTGCGGATGCTGCGGACGCACGGCGCAAGCTGGCCGGCCTCAAGTTTGATCTGATCATCCTTGATGTGATGATGCCAGGCGAGTCCGGTCTGTCGCTGACGGAGGCGCTTTACAAGAACAAGACCACCCCGGTGATCCTGCTTACAGCCCGCGCCGAGGCTGAATCCCGTGTTGCGGGCCTGGAGGCAGGCGCCGACGATTATCTCTCAAAACCTTTCGATCCCCGCGAGCTTGTGTTGCGGATCAGCAATATCCTGCGGCGCAACGGTACGTCCGACACACCGAAGATCGAACAGGTGATGTTCGGCCCTTACACGTTCTCGATCCCGCGCAAAGAGCTACGCAAGGCCGCGCAGCAGATCCGCCTTACCGACCGTGAACAGGAGATTATGCTGATGTTTGCGCTGCGGGCCGGTGATACCATTCCTCGTCACGAACTGATCGGCGACGATGCCGATGTTGGCGAAAGGACAATTGACGTCCAGATCAACCGCCTCAGGCGCAAGATCGAGGACGACCCCGCCAATCCCATCTATCTACAGACGGTGCGCGGGATCGGCTATCGGCTGAGCATTGATTGAGATGGCGTGAGCCGAACAGGAGCAGCATGACGATGGCACTGTTCGACAGCTTCAAACGGGACATCGGCAAAGGCCGGTTACCCGGCTTGCGCGGGACGAGCCGGCGTATCAAGCGGATACTGCCCACACGCCTCTACACGCGATCGGTGCTGATCGTCATCATCCCAATGATCCTGCTGCAAACCGTGGTCGCTGCCGTCTTCATGGAGCGCCACTGGCGGATGGTGACGGAAAGGCTGTCGGAAGGTGTCACGCGTGACATCGCTGCGATCATCGAGATGATCGAACAGTTCCCCAATACCGACAATTACGCCACTGTCACGCGAATTGCGCGAGAGCAACTGGATCTCAACGTGATCATCGAGACAGGGGGCGAACTTCCGCCACCGCGACCGAAACCTTTCTTCTCGATCCTCGACAACATTCTCGTCGACCAGATCAGCAGTCAAATCCAGCGACCATTCTGGATTGATACGGTCGGCAACAGTCGGCTTGTGGAGATACGCATCAGGCTGGACGACAAGATCCTGCGGGTCTTCACCCGCAGAAGTCAGACCTATGCTTCCAACACGCATATCTTTCTCGTGTGGATGGCCGGTACCGCCCTCGCCCTTACTGCCATCTCGATGCTTTTCCTGCGCGGTCAGATCCGCCCAATCCTGATGTTGGCACACGCAGCAGAAGCGTTTGGCAAGGGTCAGCGCATGTCGGACTTCACCCCACGCGGCGCGGACGAAATTCGGCTTGCAGGGTCGGCCTTCATCTTGATGCGTGAGCGCATCGAACGGCAGATCGAGCAACGTACCGCGATGCTGTCAGGCGTCAGTCACGACCTGCGCACCATCCTCACCCGCTTCCGGTTGCAACTGGCACTCGCTGGCGACAAGCCTGAAATGAGCGGCATGGCGGAAGACGTGGACGCCATGCAGACCATGCTGGAGGGCTACCTCGCCTTCGCAAAAGGTGATGCTGAAGAAGACGTGGGCGAACTGCGTCTGAGCGACCTTCTGGAAAAGGTGAGGAACGATTTCAAGCTCAAGGGCAAGACGATGACCTATGAGATCGAGGGCCAGGATCTCATCGCAGTCAGGCCCAACGCCTTCAGCCGCCTCGTCGACAACCTCGCAAGCAACAGCGAACGCTATGCCGATAAGCTCCACGTGGAAGCCCGGCACACAGCGCGCTGGCTGACACTGATCTTTGACGATAACGGACCGGGCATACCGGCGGCCAACAGAGAAGACGTTTTCAAGCCTTTCTTCCGGCTCGACGAAGCCCGCAACATCGACGAGACAGGAACGGGCCTCGGCCTTTCCATCGTTCGCGACATCGCTCACGCGCATGGCGGCAACGTCACTCTGGCCGATAGCCCGACCGGCGGTTTGCGGGCGACGGTGCGGGTGCCCGCCTGAGCTAGATCAGCTTCCGACCGTTGGGCACGGGCTGGTCCACTGCAGCCAGCACAATCGTGCCCGTTTCATCCTCGAAGCCAAGAGTCAGCACTTCCGAGCGGAACGGCCCGATCTGGCGTGGCGGGAAATTGACAACGGCAAGCACTTGCCGACCGACGAGATCCTGCGGCTGGTAGTGGACAGTGATCTGTGCCGACGATCTCTTGACGCCGATCTCCGGGCCAAAGTCGATCCTCAGCTTCCAGGCCGGCTTTCGAGCCTCGGGAAACGGTAACACCTCGGTAATGGTGCCGGTTCGGATATCCACTTTCTCGAAGTCTGCGAACGTGATTTCTTCAGCCATCGAGATTTAGCTGCCCAGTTCCTCGGCGCGTTTGCGCGCCTCGCCCAAAGCCTTGTCGAACAACGGCTGCATGCCCTCCTCCGCCATCAATACCGCGAGCGCTGCTGCCGTCGTGCCGCCGGGAGAGGTAACGTTCTGACGAAGCTGCGCGGCAGGATCGGCAGAACGATGAAGAAGCTCACCGGCTCCTGAAACAGTCTCTCTGGCCAGGCGCATGGCGAGATCAGCGGGCAGACCGAGCTTGCGGCCGGCCTCGGCCATGCACTCGACGAGGTAGAAGACGTAGGCGGGACCACTGCCGGACAGAGCGGTAACGGCATCGATATCCGCCTCCTGCGCAACCCATTCAACCGGCCCGCTGACTCTCAATAGAGCATCAACCTGTGCCCTCTGTGCCTGGCTGACACTGGCGTTGGCAAATGCCCCGGTAACGCCCCGGCCGATCATGGCGGGCGTGTTTGGCATTGCTCGCACCATGGCGGCATTTGCAAAATACCCTTCCAGGAAGCCGATCGTTTTTCCCGCCGCAACAGAAACAACCACCGTTCGCTCTGAAACCAGATGTTTCAGCTGAGGAAGTACCGCCTCCATTGCCTGCGGCTTGACTGCAAGAAAGATAACCGCTGCATCGAGCACCTCAGGCGGAGCCGCGAAATGACGTGCACCGGCTTCGTTGATTTGCTGCAATATTCTATCTGAGGGAGCAGGATCGAGAACCGCGACATCGCTTGCCGGCACCCCGTTTTTCAGCCAGCCGGAAAGCATGGCGCCGCCCATGTTACCGGCACCGACCAGCAGAACCGTTCCGGGGGGAGTCGAGCTCATCAGGCTTCACCCACCGTCTCGAACAGGACCACTTCCATGGCTTTTTTCGCGTCCATACCGGACCAGACGACGAACTGGAACGCTTGGAAATATGTCTCGCAAGCCTCGAGCGCGCTCGACAGAAGCACCTCGACCTGTTGATTGGTGGGTTCGGCACCGCCTGCCAGCAGCAAGGACTGCCGGAAGATCACGACATCTTCCTTCCGCCAAAGGTCGAAATGCCCCATCAGCACCTGACCGTTGACGTGTGACAACAGCCGGATCACTTCGTTGACCCTCGTATCGGGGATCTTGATGTCGAAGGCGCAGGCGAGATGAAGCGCTTCAAACTCCTCCATCCAGGCGAAGGAGACGTGGTAGTCGGCCCAGCGCCCCTCCACCGTCATGGCGATTTCATCCTCGCCGGAGCGCTCGAATGTCCAGTCGTTCGAAGCCGCCACGACCTCGATCATGTCGACCGGATTGGACTGACGCTCGAAAGCAAAATCTATGAGGCTCATGCAGCACCTTCTTGGCCGGTGGCAACGCAACGTTCGTAAAACTACGCGAAACGCAGAACGCACCACCGGAAACACCAGTTCAGATGACCGTCCGACCTCGGCAACATACTGCCGCCACCCTGCCCGGAGCTTACCGGTCGTTTCGAATCATCATTTAAAATCAGTGTATAGTTGGAGAGTCCTGCCGCCAGCCCCCGCCCTGCATTTAACGGTGGAGAGTTCCCGCTGCTCTTCCGAGACGGGGTAAGCTCGGAGTCTTAACTGACTCTGCGCACTATGTTTTTCGGGATGTCCACAGGGCGCGAAAAATTAGTCGATTGTTAAGGATTGAGAGACGCCAAAGGGGAGCCTGCAGTATTTCTGCCGGCTCCCCTTCACCATGACGTCAAGAATGGGCTTCGCCCGTCATCCTTGGGCTGAGAGTTTTGCCTCAAGCGCATCGATTCGCGCCTTAAGCGTCTCGTTTTCGTCGCGCGCCCGAGCAGCCATCTCGCGAACAGCCTCAAATTCTTCGCGCTTGACCACATCCATATTGTTGAGGAAGCGTTCTGCCTGAGACTGAAAGGCTGCCTCAGCTTCGCGCCGCAGACCCTGTGCTGCCCCGGCTGCATCTGTCATGAGCTTGGCGAAGTCGTCGAGAATTCGGTTCGTGCCGCTGGACATGGTCTTCAACTCCATCGTTCTGGTTGCGCCAGGCGTTCATCTCTGTGGATGAAGTAGGGTCTGGCGCGACCGCTTGCAAGCATGATCGGCCGCGACCGAGATTCGTCTTGACCCGGATTTGGGCTGCCGCCATGTTCCGCCCACTGCTAACTGTGGACATGATGATATTGATCGATAGCCTCAAGCTATTTGCGCTTATGCCCTTCCCCGACATTGATCCCGTCGCGTTCTCGCTCGGACCCATTGCGGTTCACTGGTACGGGCTGGCCTATGTTGCAGGCATTCTTTGTGGCTGGGCCTACGCGCGTCACGTCGCGCAACGCGACCAGCTGTGGCCGAACAATCGCTCTCCGATCACCATAGCACATCTGGACGATTTCCTCGTCTGGGTGGCCATCGGCATCGTGCTCGGCGGTCGGCTTGGATATGTCCTGTTCTACGACTTTGCTGCTGTCTTGGAGAACCCCATTCGTGCCGTCGAGATCTGGAACGGCGGGATGTCCTTCCACGGTGGCTTTATCGGTGCGGTTTTGGCAATCATTCTCTTTGCGCGCAGGAACGGCATTCCGGTCCTCAGCATGCTCGATACGATTGCCGCCGTCGTTCCATTCGGGTTGTTTTTCGGTCGCATCGCAAACTTCATCAACGGCGAGCTTTGGGGACGCATCACCGATGTCCCTTGGGCAGTGGTGTTTCCAACCGGCGGACCATTCGCGCGCCACCCGAGCCAACTGTACGAAGCGCTGCTTGAAGGCCTGCTGCTGCTTGCTGTCCTTGCCATCCTGGTGTTCTGGATAAAAGCCCTCAAGCGCCCCGGACTGATCTCCGGCGCCTTCGTCTTCGGTTATGCCCTGTCGCGTATTTTCGTCGAATTCTTTCGCGAGCCCGATGCGCAGCTTGGCTACCTTGCCTTCGGCTGGCTCACCATGGGGATGGTGCTATCCCTGCCAATGGTCGCGCTTGGGCTTTGGCTCATGCTGAACGCACGCGCCAAAGTTGCTTCTGGATGATGTTGAAGGAGGTGCCGCTTTGAGCACGCCGCTGGCGCAGAAGATCAAGGCGCTGATCCGGGCAACCGGCCCCATCAGTGTGACTGATTACTTTGCCATGTGCCTGGCTGACCCGGAGCACGGTTACTACCGCACGCGCGAACCCTTTGGCACGGCTGGTGACTTCATCACAGCTCCGGAAATCAGCCAGCTTTTTGGCGAGATGGTCGGAATCTTCATGGTGCATGCCTGGCAGCGTCATGGCATGCCTGCCGATGTGCAGCTGGTTGAAATTGGTCCCGGTCGCGGGACCATGATGGCGGACATGCTGCGCGTCATACGCAAGCTCGCTCCATCAATGGCTGAACGGATGGGGGTGCATCTTGTGGAAACGAGTGAGCGACTTCGCAATGTTCAGCGCGTAACGCTGGAAAGCCATTCCACCCGGATCACTTGGCATGACAGCTTTGAGAAGATCCCGGCAGGCTTCACGTTGATGGCCGCAAACGAGCTCTTTGACGCGATCCCCATCCGCCAGTTCATCAAGACGCCAACCGGCTTTCGGGAGCGACTGGTGGGGCTGGGCCCAGAGGAGGAACTGATCTTCGCCGCCGGGGTGGCCACTCTGGATCCGCAGATCCTGCCGTCATCTGAAGACTCTGTGCCGAACGGGACCATCTTCGAGATTTCCCCGGCACGGCAGGCCGTCATGCTGGCGATCTGTGAACGGCTGCGTGAATTTGGCGGAACCGCGCTCATCATTGACTACGGCCACATGGTCTCTGGCTATGGTGATACGCTGCAGGCGATCAGAGCCCATGATTTCGATCCGCCACTCGCACATCCTGGCGAAGCAGATCTAACCAGCCACGTGGACTTTGAGGATCTGGCAAAGGTCGCTGTCGGCACGGGCCTGCATCTCAATGGTGGCTTACGTCAGGGCGATTTCCTGAACGGCTTGGGGCTTGCGGAACGCGCCTCAGCGATCGCCTCTGGCAAGGAAGTGAGCGAGCAGAAACTCCTTGCCGCCGCCGTGGACCGTCTGGCCGGTGAAGGTGCAGGCAAGATGGGAGAACTTTTCAAGGTGATCGCTGTTTCTTCCCCAGCCGTAGATCTCGCGCCATTTCGCGCCCTGGCGTGATAATCCGGCAAAGCAATGATCCGGCACCAGAAGGCCGCCACCAAAGGAGACGCGCCAGATCCTTTACCGACAAACGCGGCGCTTTCATCCTCTAAACTGCGAGACGGACGATCGATGAAGGAACACCCAGCACCAATCCAGAGCCCGCTCCTGAACGAGGGTGGAGGAAGACGCATCCGGCATGGTTTCTTCACCAGGCAAGGCGGCGTTTCCCAGGGAATCTATGAGGGACTGAATGTTGGCATCGGCTCCAGCGATCGTCCCGAACACGTGACGGAAAATCGCACCCGCGTCGCCGGTTGGTTCGACCTTCCCGTGGAAAAACTGGCAACCGTGCATCAGTGTCACTCTCCGGACGTTGTCGTGGTCGATGCAAGCTACAACGGCGACAGACCGAAAGCGGATGCGCTTGTCACCGCGGCACCCGGCGTCATTCTGGGTGTTCTGGCTGCTGACTGTGGTCCTATCCTGTTTTGCGACGGCCAAAATGGCGTTATCGGCGCCGCCCATGCGGGGTGGAAGGGTGCACTGGGGGGCGTGTTAGAAAACACCATCGAGGCGATGGTCTCGATCGGCTCGGAACGATCTGCCATTGTCGCCTGCCTGGGCCCTTCCATTGGCCCATCGAGCTATGAGGTCGGGCCTGAGTTCGTCGACCGGTTCTTGGGCTATGACCGGTCCTATGAAGCTTTTTTCAAGCCCTCGCAGAAAGAGCGTCACGCTTATTTCGATCTTCAGGCACTAACGCTCAAGCGCCTTGCCGATGCCGGCGTGGAAGCGACAAGCCTCGCGCTCGACACCTACCCTGATGAGGAGCGCTTCTTTTCTTATCGCCGCACCACCCATCGCGGCGAGCCGGATTATGGCCGGCAGATTTCTGCTATTGCACTCACGGAGGATTGAGATGGCCCTTCACTTCGACCGAAGCGAATATTCCGATCGGCTCGCTCGCCTTCTGGACAAGATGCGCGAAGAGAAACTCGACGCGATGCTCCTCTTTGCCCAGGAAAGCATGTACTGGCTGACCGGCTACGATACCTTCGGCTACTGCTTCTTCCAGACGCTCATCGTCACCTCCGACGGCAAGCTGACGCTTCTGACACGGTCGGCCGACCTGCGGCAGGCCCAGCAGACTTCCGTCATCGAAAACATCACCGTCTGGGTTGACCGGGTCAACGCCGATCCCACGCTCGACTTGAAGAACCTCCTCAACGACATGGACCTTCTGGGTGCCCGCATCGGCGTCGAATACGACACGCATGGCATGACCGGGCGCGTCGCCCAGTTGCTGGACAACCAGTTGGCGTCGTTCGGCAAGATCATCGACGCTTCCTATTTGATAAGCGCGCTACGGCTCACCAAGAGCCCCGCGGAACTTGCCTATGTCCGGCGGGCCGCTGAACTGGCTGACGACGCTCTCGATGCTGCACTACCGCTGATCAAGGCAGGCGGGAGCGAGGCGGATATTCTCGCAGCCATGCAAGGTGCCGTTTTTGCCGGTGGCGGCGACTATCCCGCAAACGAGTTCATCATCGGATCCGGTCCGGATGCCCTCCTCTGCCGCTACAAGGCAGGCCGCAGAAGGCTTGATGCCAATGACCAACTGACTTTGGAATGGGCAGGCGTCAGTGCCCATTACCATGCCGCGATGATGCGAACTGTGGTGATTGGCGAAGTCGCGCCTCGTCATCGTGAGCTTTACCGGGCATGCCTTGAAACGATCAAGGCGATTGAGGAGGTGCTGAGACCGGGAAAGACTTTCGGGGATGTCTTTGACACGCATGCCCGCATCCTGGACGAGCGCGGCTTGACGCGCCACCGACTGAACGCCTGCGGTTACTCGCTGGGAGCGCGTTTCTCCCCATCCTGGATGGAGCACCAGATGTTCCACCTCGGCAATCCGCAGGAGATTTTACCCGACATGAGCCTCTTCGTGCACATGATCATCATGGACTCCGAAACCGGTACAGCCATGACGCTCGGCCACACCTACCTCACGACGGACGACGCGCCGCAGCCTCTCTCCCGCCATGGGCTCGACCTCATTGCAGCGTGACGTGTCGCCAGAACCGATAATTGACACTACCGAATGACGGCACTTAAGGTCTCTCCGGCGGACGGGCTGACGGAGGTGGGACATGAGAAGATCGGCAACGGCACTGTGTGCCGCCGCACTGGCCGCGCTCCTCTCTGCCTGCAACACCACCGATGCCCTGACACCGCAAGTAGATGTCGGCGGCGGACTTGGCGATTCGAGCCCTGTTACACAAGCCGAGGCTGACCGGCTTGCGGGAGACGACAATCAGCCTAGTTATTCCAGTGCTCGAGTTCCCGAACAGCCGCGCCATTTACGCCCCCCCCAAAACACGCTTGCGGCCCCGGCACCGGCGGTGGAAGCCGCCACCCCCCCCACCTCCGGCCCCATCTTCTCCGAGCCTTTGCCGTCAGCTGCAACGTCGTCACCGCCTCTATCCGAAGCGGAGATGGCAATGGCTGCGCCCCCCTCCACTGCGGCGGGAACGATCCGTTTTCTACCCATTATCGGGGCTCCGGTGCAGGCGGTAACGCCGCTTTCCAAGCAACTGGGTGCGCAGTCGCGCGCAGCCGGACTTGCGATCCGCCCCTCCGGCGATGCCACCGCCGATCATATCCTCAAAGGCTATTTCTCAGCCTTCGGTGACAGTGGCGCCGTCACCGTGGTCTATGTCTGGGATATTCTGGACAACAGCGGCACACGGATCCATCGCATGCAGGGACAGGTCCAGGTATCTGCAGCAGCCAAGGATCCCTGGGCAGCCGTCCCGCCGTCAACCATGGAAACGATCGCGACCAAGACGATCAACGAGTATGTTGCCTGGAAGCAGGCTCAGTCTGGCTGAAGTTGCCAGGTCACAGTTTGTTCATAAAAAATGCTGCCGCACCTGAAACGCTCTTGCATTCGAAACTTGCAACGGTAAAAGGCGCCATCAGCGTGACAACGGGCGGACCGAAATGAAGGTTTTCGCAGGCAATTCGAACCGGCAGCTTGCCGATGCGATCTGCAACTATCTCAATGTTCCCCTCGGAAAAGCCAGCGTCAGACGCTTCGCAGACCAGGAAATCTTCGTAGAGATCCAAGAGAATGTCCGCGGCGAGGACGTTTTCGTAATCCAGTCGACATCTTTTCCGGCAAATGACCACCTGATGGAACTGCTGATCATGGTGGACGCCTTCCGGCGCTCCTCCGCCAAGCGCATCACGGCAGTGCTTCCTTATTTCGGTTATGCGCGCCAGGACCGAAAGGCCGGTCCCCGTACCCCCATCTCTGCAAAGCTGGTGGCAAACCTAATTACCGAAGCCGGTGCAGACCGTGTCCTGACACTCGATCTTCACGCTGGCCAGATCCAGGGCTTCTTCGACATCCCGACAGATAATCTTTTCGCCGGTCCGATCCTCGCCCGCGACGTCAAAGAGAACTACGACGTGAAGAACGTCATGGTTGTCTCCCCGGACGTCGGCGGTGTCGTACGCGCCCGCTCGCTGGCAAAGCGTATCGATTGTCCACTGGCCATTGTCGACAAGCGTCGCGAACGCGCCGGCGAATCCGAAGTCATGAACGTGATCGGCGAAGTTGCCGGACGGGATTGTCTGCTTGTCGACGATATCGTCGACTCGGGAGGTACGCTCTGCAATGCAGCCGAGGCGCTTTTGAACAATGGCGCTACAAGTGTCACCGCCTATATTACCCACGGTGTGCTATCAGGTGGAGCGGTTGCCCGTATCGCCTCCTCCAAGCTTCGCGAACTGGTCATCACAGATACAATCCAGCCTACAACGGCGGTGCAGTCAGCGCCAAATATCCGCGTCGTCACGACCGCGGGACTTTTCGGCGAGGCGATCAATCGGACCGCTCTTGAGGAGTCGGTGTCCAGCCTCTTCGACTGAGCCTGTTCCGACGGCAGTATACGAGAGTCCGGTATTAAGACTGCCGCAATGATTTGCTGACAAGGATTCCCCACCATTGTTGTATGTGTGGGGGATATCACACCATGTTAGGGTCATCGAATACTGCCGGCACCGGCAGATCGTTGTCAATCAAGGCGAAATTTGCAGGCTTGGTGGTTGGCGCCACCTTCGTGTCCTGCCTGTCAGTCGGGCTGTTGAGCTATCAGATCGGCAAGGACGGATTGATCGAGGCGAGCAAGCTTCGGCTTGAATCGGTTGCAGGCAATCAAGCCAAGGGTCTGACGGCCTATGAAGGCCGCATCTCACAGTCCCTTGCTGATCTGGCGCAGAACACTGCGATCGGTCAGGCCGTTGAGACGATGACCAACATCATCCCGAGCGAAGGCGCGAGCATCAAGGCGGAATATCAGAAAGCTGACAAATCTGCTGAGGAAAGAGCAGGGTTCGACGGTGCGGGCCTCAAGCTGCTCTATGCTATCCACCACAGCTCCGTTCATGGGACAATCGCCAGCGCTTGGAAAAACGTCGGCGTAAGCGACATCTACGTTACAGATATCAACGGCACGATTGTCTACTCCGTTACCAAGGGCCCTGAACTGCTTCAGCCTGCCTCCGCCATTCCAGCGATCGGCGAACTGGCTGCGCGGATCTCAGCGGGCTCGCCAGAGGCGGTTGAGACGTCTCCTTTCGCACCCTATGACCTCGATGGCGGCACGCCTTCGGCCCTGATCGGTAAGCAGCTTGCTGTCGCCTCCTGGGGCAAGACAGTTACCAAGGGAACAGTCATCTTCCGCATTTCGGCCAACGAGCTGAGGCGCGCTGTCACGCCGGATGAATTCGGAAAATCGATCGACGAAGCACTTCTCCTTGATGGCAAGGGCGCCTACCGCAGCGGTTCCTTTGTCGACGGAAAGTCGCACGAGGTGCCCACGGAGCTGGCGCAGGCAGCAGAAGCACAGTCGTCCGGCTCGGCCTTTGCGACCGTCGGCGATCACCCGCTTTTCTTCGCATTCCAACCGGTCTCGTTATTTGGCGAGAAACACCTGCTGACGATGGGACAGACACAGGAGCAGGTGCTCGCCTCTGCTCGCCACCTTGCTCTCTGGGCCATTCTGGCGACGCTGGCGGTCCTCGCCGTCATGGGCGTCGTTGGCACCTATATCGCTGCCCGCCTCACCCGTCCGCTGACGGAACTGGCGAAGCTGATGAACCGCCTGAACGACGGCGACAAGACGATCGTCGTCGACCATACCAAGCGAGGCGACGAGGTTGGCGTCATGGCACGTGCGCTGGAGTCCTTCCGCCAAGGCGCGCTGGACAAGGAGCGCATGGAGGAGGATGCCCATCGCCGCTCTGAGGAGATCGACGAGGAGCGCCAGCAGCGTGAAGCGGAAAAAGCGGCCAGCGCTCGCGAGATCCAGGAGGCCGTTTCAGCTCTGGCCACCGGCCTTGCTGCTCTTTCGCGCGGCGAACTCGACCAGCGCATCGTGAAAGCCTTCGCACCGTCGCTCGATCACCTGCGGCATGACTTCAACAATTCGGTCGAAGGTCTGCAGGCAACGATCGCCGCGATCGGCAACAGCGTCACCACGATCCGTGGAGGCTCCGGCGAACTCAAGGCGGCCTCTGACGATCTGTCCCGTCGCACCGAACGTCAGGCCGCGGCTCTGGAAGAGGCCGCAGCCGCACTTGCCGAGATGACCGGCTCGGTGAACGGCGCTCTCACCCGGTGCGAAACGGCGGTCGATGTGGCGGCCGATACGCTGAAAGGTGCCCACACGTCTACCAATGTCGTGCAGAATGCGATTCAGGCGATGGAGCGTATCGAAAGCTCCTCCTCCAAGATCCGTCAGATCATCGACGTGATTGACCAGATTGCCTTCCAGACCAACCTCCTTGCCCTAAATGCGGGTGTCGAGGCGGCACGCGCGGGCGAGGCCGGCAAGGGCTTTGCAGTGGTTGCTCAGGAGGTTCGGGAACTGGCACAAAAGTCGGCGACCGCTGCCCGCGACATCGGTCAGTTGATCACGGCCTCGGCCGCAGACGTCGAGAACGGTGTTGCGCTCGTTTTGAAGACCGGCGAGAGCCTGGAGCACATCCAGGGCAACATCCAGTCAATCAACGAGCATATCGGTGCCATCGTTACCTCCTCGCGCGAGCAGTCCGCCCGCCTGGGTGAGATCAATTCCGCGGTCAGCGGGCTTGATCAGGTGACGCAGCAGAACGCTGCCATGGTGGAAGAAACCTCCGCCTCGGCTCATTCTCTCGCAAACGAGGCCGAGGTGCTGAACGAGCAGATCAGTCATTTCTCCGTTGGAGATGGCGGGATGAACGCAAGCCGCCGCGCCGCCTGATACTTCCATAACTGGCCGGATATTTGAGGGGCGCCGCTGATCGTGAAGCGGCGCCCTTTCTTTTGCCTTGCATCCTGTGAAACCGGAGCTAGTTCTGCGCGTCCAGAAAGTTGATACGGAGTTTTCATGGCCGCGCGCGACCGCTACTCAAGAAAGCTGGAATGTTCTCAATGCGGCCATTCCGGATTTGCAGAGGTTTCAGAAAGCGACGATCGTCGAGGAAACAACCGCGACTTCCGCATTGACGAGATGCCCGCCGGCTTCTCGGACGAGTTCTCCTCGTCGGATCCACGTAGATACATTGTTCGCTGTCAGTGCGGCCACAAATTCCGGTTCGAACAGAAGACCGCCTATCCGCCAGGAGGCGAGCCACGCTAGGCACACCTAACCACATCGGCTCATCCAAGCTTGATATTGCAGTGCGCTTGTATTATAGGCCGCCAGTCCGCGTAGACACCCTTGGAGGCAACGCGGATGGAGCACATCGCGAGGTGTCCTCCGGTCTTCCGACCCAGCAACTGCGTCGCAAGGCTCTCCAATAACCTCGAAAGGATATGCCATGAGCCAGACATCTTATGAGCTCAAGGCCGAGGCGCGCGAACGGGTTGGTAAGGGGTCCGCCCGTGAACTTCGCCGCAACGGTTTGATTCCTGCTGTGATCTATGGTGACAAGCAGGCCCCCCTCGCAATCGCACTCTCGACCAATGAAGTAACCAAGCGCATCCACGCCGGTGGCTTCATGACGACGATCGCCACGATCGATGTCGACGGGAAGAAGATCCAGGTCCTGCCGAAGGACTACCAGCGTGATCCGGTTCGCGATTTCACGATGCATGTCGATTTCCTTCGCGTTTCGGCCGATACCGCCGTGACCGTCGATGTGCCGGTGCACTTCATCAACGAAGAAAAGTCGGGCGTGAAAATCGGCGGCGTTCTGAACGTCGTTCGCCACACGGTCGAGTTCAACTGCCCCGCAAACGCCATCCCGGACTCCATCACCGTGGACCTTACGGGCTTCAAGATTGGCGACAGCATCCACATCTCCAGCGTCACCCTGCCGAAGGGTGTGAAGCCGGTCATCACCGACCGTGACTTCACCATCGCGACGATCATTGCCCCGGCAGCTGGCGTCGAAGAAGAACAGACGGAAGAAGCTCCGGCTTCTGAATAAGGAGCGGTTGCTCTTTCACAGAAAACCCGCCCTCGTGGCGGGTTTTTTGTTATCTTCCCCGGGTTCTTCTGGCAGCAGAAGCGCAACGGTTTGAGCGCCCTGCCCGTTACCGGTGGGAGATCATGAGATACCTGACGAACAGATAGAGACGATATGCTGATCATCGCTGGGCTGGGAAATCCCGGAAGCAAGTATGCGGGCAACCGCCACAATATCGGCTTCATGGCAGCGGACGCGCTCCAGCGGCGAGCCGCATTTGGGCCGTGGTCCAAGAAATTCAAGGCGGAGATCTCCGAGGGAGAGATTGCAGGCGAAAAGGTCCTGCTGATGAAGCCGCAGACCTTCATGAACCTCTCGGGCGAGGCCGTCGGTGAAGCGATGCGCTTCTACAAGCTGGGCCCGGAACATGTCATCGCGATCTATGACGAGCTTGATCTCGCGCCTGGCAAAGCCCGCCTGAAGATTGGTGGCGGCCATGGTGGGCACAATGGCGTAAAGTCTCTTGATGCTCATTGCGGCAAGGAGTACCGGCGTCTTCGACTGGGGATCGGTCATCCGGGCGCCAAGGAACTGGTGCATGGCTATGTCCTCGGTGACTTCGCAAAGGCGGACCAGGATTGGCTGAAACCACTTCTGGAGACGCTCGCCGACAATGCGCCGATGCTGGTCCGGGGAGAGGATTCGCAGCTCCTCAACAAGCTCGCGCTAGCCATCGGCGACAAGCCGGACGAGCAAAAGCCGAAAGCCAAAACACCAGCCGAGCAGTCGCATATCCGGCAGGCGCGCAGCAACACGCTCCAGCCGAAGAAACTGCCGGAAAGCGGCCCGATGGCCGCCATGCTGAAGAAGATGTTCGGCACCAAGCCGGAATAGC
>CAYNED010000014.1:0-25730 GCA_964396135.1 uncultured Neorhizobium sp. | reverse complement strand
GGCTTGCCGATGCCGGGATCAAGCTGATCGCGACCGGCGACGTCACCGACGATGATCTTTTGAACGGTATCGGTGAAGCTGCGAAGGGCGTGATCACCGGGCATTTCTATTCGGCCAACCACGACAGCCCCGAAAACAAGGCATTCGTGGAGCAGGTGCGCAAGGATAACAACAATATGCGCCCCAATTTCATGTCTGTTGGCGGCTATGATGCCATGCATCTGGCTTACGCTGCACTGGAGAAAACCGGTGGCGATACAGATGGCACCAAATTGATCGAAGCCATGAAGGGGATGGAGTGGACCAGCCCGCGGGGACCGATCATGATCGATCCTGACACCCGCGATATCGTGCAGGACATCTATATCCGCGAGGTCAAGGAGGTCGACGGCGAGCTCTACAATGTCGAGTTCACAAAATACGAAAAGATCCGCGATCCCAATACGCCGAAGTGATCAGACAATGGCGGCCGGCTAATCCGGCCGCCTCACCGGTGAGGGCCAATGCTGACCATTCTTTTCGACGGCATCGCCTATGGCATGCTTCTCTTCATTCTCGCTTGCGGATTGACGATCACGTTGGGATTGATGAACTTCATCAATCTGGCCCATGGCGCATTTGCAATGACCGGCGGTTACGTGACCGTGGTGATGATGAACCGTTACGGCATCTCCTTCTACTGGTGCCTCCCAGCTGCCTTTCTGGTCAGTGCAGCTCTCGGAGGTATTCTGGAGCGGACGCTTTATCGCCGCCTCTATCAGGCGAGCCACCTCGATCAGGTTTTGTTTTCGGTGGGGCTCGTCTTCATGTCCGTGGCAGCAGCTGACTACATCATGGGCGGTCAGCAACAACTGATCCAGCTCCCGCGGGAGCTTTCGGGGCGTGCCGAAGTTCTGGGTGTGGGCATCGGGCGTTACCGCCTCTTCACGATTGTGATCTGCGCCTTCCTGGCCGTCGCGCTTCAACTGATCCTGGCAAAGACTCGCTTCGGCAGCCGGTTGCGTGCGGCAGTGGATGATCGCCGCGTCGCGATGGGGCTGGGGATCAATGTCTCGGTCGTCTTCGCGCTCACTTTCGCATTTGGTTCGGGACTTGCAGGCCTCGGCGGCGCGATGGGAGCCGAAATCCTTGGTCTTGACCCGAATTTCCCTCTCAAGTTCATGATCTACTTCCTGATCGTGGTTGCTGTCGGAGGCACCTCCACAGTGAGCGGGCCATTTCTGGCGGCCCTGCTCCTCGGCGTCGCAGACGTGGCCGGGAAATACTACGTCCCTGCTATTGGGCCCTTCGTCATCTACGGATTAATGATCATCATGCTGATCCTGCGGCCTTCCGGGCTTTTCGCACGAGGCGGACGATGAACGCGCCGGCACATCAGAACGTCCAACCTGCCGTTGAAGTGCAGGAGGAGCAGCAGTCGCACGCGCGCCGCCTGATGGGGAGGCGAAGCGCGATCCGCTTCTTTGAAATCATCATCTGGATCGCTGCGTTGGCAGCCGTATTTCTACTGCCCTCCAAGATGTTGATCCTGACGGAAATCGCGATCCTTGCTTTGTTTGCAGTTTCTCTCGACCTGGTGCTCGGCTTCGCGGGCATTGTATCGCTAGGCCATACGGCCTTCTTTGGTGTCGGCGCTTATGCCGCGGGATTGTTTGCCCGACACTTCATGGCGGAACCGGTCATCGGCCTTCTGGTTGCCGGGCTGGCTGCCGGTCTGCTTGGATACGTAACAAGTTTCCTGATCCTGCGCGGAACAGATTTGACGCGGTTGATGACGACACTCGGCATCGCCTTGATGCTTGCGGAGGTCGCCAATCAGACGGCTTGGTTGACCGGAGGAGCGGACGGGCTGAGCGGTTTCACCCTGGACCCGATCCTCGGCCTGTTTCCTTTCGACCTGTGGGGGCGTAACGGCTACATTTATTGTCTTGCCGTACTCTTTGCCTCGACCATGGTTGCGCGACGCATCGCGTTCTCACCCTTCGGCTTGTCGCTGAAGGCAATCAAGAGCAACCCGACCAGGGCCGCGTTGATAGGTGTTCCAACTCGCCGACGGCTTGTCATCACCTATACGGTTGCCGCCGTTATGGCAGGCTTTGCCGGAGCCTTGTTGACGCAGACCACGTCCTTCGTATCCCCGGACGTCCTGGCCTTCCATCGCTCGGCTGACGTCTTGCTGATCCTGGTCATTGGCGGGACAGGATACCTCTATGGAGGGATCGTGGGCGCCATTGTCTTCACATTGCTGAAGGACTGGCTTTCGGTCGTCACCCCCCAATACTGGATGTTCTGGATCGGCCTTCTGCTGGTTATCCTGGTGCTCGTCGGACGCGACAGGTTAGCGCGTTGGATCGAGTATCTGCCGCAGCGGCTTGCAATCTCGAGGGAAAAAGAACGATGACCGTGGTGCTGGAAACGCGGAATCTGAATCGGCGCTTCGGCGCCTTCATGGCGACGAACAATGTTTCCTTGAAGATCGGCCACGGCGCGCGCCATGCGCTGATCGGACCAAACGGCGCAGGCAAGACCACGCTCATCAACCTCCTGACGGGCGTCCTTCCGCCCACCTCAGGGGAGGTTTTTCTCGCGGGTGAAGACATCACGCGTCTGCCCTCGCATCTGCGGGTCAAGAAGGGGCTGACGCGCACGTTCCAGATCAACCAGCTGTTTGCCGATTATTCTCCGCTGGAGACGGTGACGCTTGCGATGCTGGAGCGGGAAGGGGCGGGTGGAAGCCTCTGGTCGTCGGTTACGGGTCATGACAGGCTGATTGCCGAAGCGGCAACGCTGTTGTCGCGCTTCGGCTTGGCTGGGGTGATGGGGGAACGCACCAACCAGCTACCTTATGGGAAGCAACGCCTGCTTGAGATCGCACTTGCCTTCGCATCGAAGCCCCGTGTGTTGCTGCTTGATGAGCCTGCCGCGGGGGTTCCGGAGGACGAGCGCCATGAAGTGCTCTCAATTGTTTCCGCTCTGCCGTCAGACGTCACGGTCGTCTTGATCGAGCACGACATGGAACTCGTCTTTTCCTTTGCTGATCGCATTTCGGTTCTGGTGGCGGGAGCGATCTTTGCGGAAGGAACGGTGGCTGAGATTTCGGTGGATCCGCGCGTCAAGGCCGTCTATCTCGGAGAAGCCGCATGACGCCGCTGCTTGAGACGCACAAGCTGATTGCCGGTTATGGCGAGGCTGCCGTACTTGCCGGCATCGATCTGGTTCTTGAGGAGGGGCAGACCCTTGCGTTGCTCGGGCGCAATGGCACAGGCAAGACGACGCTGGTGGATACGCTGGCGGGACTGACCACCTATCACAGCGGCACAATCCACCTGCTAGGCCGCGAGATTACTCATCTCAGGGCTGATCGCCGCGCGGCTGCCGGTATCGGTTGGGTTCCGCAGGAACGCAACATCTTCAAGTCGCTGACGGTCGAGGAGAACTTGACTGCGATTGCCCGGCCGGGCATCTGGACGACGGAGCGGGCATATACGATGTTCCCGCGCCTCAAGGAGCGGCGACGCAATCTAGGCAGCCAGCTTTCGGGCGGGGAGCAGCAAATGCTGGCAGTCGCCCGCGCTTTGATGGTCAACCCAAAGCTCCTGCTTCTTGATGAGCCGCTGGAGGGGCTTGCGCCCATCATCGTCGATGAGCTTTTGGCCGCACTGCAGCAGATCGTCAAAGGTGAAGGCATGTCAGCGATCATCATCGAGCAGAAGGCGCGAAAGGTGCTTCCGCTGGCGGACGAGGCTGTCATGCTGGATCGAGGCTCGATTGTTTATCAGGGATCCAGCCAGGATTTGCTTGCCGATGAAAAGGCTCTCGCCCAGCATCTGGGGGTGGAGAAGACCCTGGCGTCCGGCTAGCCCTATTCGTTTTCCGTGACGCTGCGCCAGCTCGGTTGACGTTGATCAATGATCTGCGAGATGCCCCGTCCTAGCGTGATATGAGCAAAGGACGGTGAAGGAAGCGGCGCGTTCAGGAGTTGAAGCCTGATATGTCGTTACTTCATGCCGTGCATATGCCACAACCGCCAGCTATCTGCGATGGTTTGCGGGCTCCGTTCCCTCGCCGACAATTGGACGCTCCTGCCGCTGGCTGCAGAATTACTTTCGCATTGCAAAGAGACTGACTGAGATGATCGAAGACCGTATCCGCCGCCCCGCTCTCCTCGAAAAGATCACCACGGCGGATGCCGCTGCCGCATTGATCAAGGATGGCATGATCATCGGGATGAGCGGGTTCACGAAGGCTGGCGATGCCAAGGCCGTTCCCATTGCCATGGCTGAACGCGCAAAAACGGATCCGTTCAAGATCACGCTCATCACTGGCGCATCCCTGGGGCACGACGTCGATCGGATGCTGACAGAGGCGAAAATCCTTGCTCGCCGTATGCCATTTCAGGCGGACAGGACGCTGCGGGCAGCAATCAACCGCGGCGAGGTGATGTTCATCGACCAGCACCTCTCCGAGACTGTCGAGCATCTACGGTCCAACCAGTTGGGGCCAATCGACTATGCAATCGTTGAAGCCGCGGCGATCACCGAGGATGGTGCGATCGTTCCATCAACATCGGTTGGCAACTCCGCAAGTTTCGCGGTCCTTGCGAAGAAGATCATCGTTGAAATCAATCTCAGCCAGCCGGCGGAACTGGAGGGGTTGCATGATATCTACTTTCCCGGGCGGCGCCCGTCGCGGGTTCCGATCCCCGTTGTGACATGTGAAAGCCGTGTCGGATTTCCTTATGTGCCGATCGATCCGGACAAGATTGTCGCCATCGTGGTTACGGATGAGAAAGACAGCGCTTCCAGCATCGAGGTCCCCGACGCAGACACTGATGCAATTGCCACCCATCTTATCCGGTTCTTTGAGAGCGAGATCGCGAAAGGGCGGCTAGACCTGACCTTGCACCCGCTTCAGGCCGGGATTGGCACGATCGCCAACTCCGTTCTGAGCGGGCTGGCGACCGGTCCCTTCCATCATCTTCGGATGTATAGCGAGGTGCTGCAGGACAGCACGTTCGACCTCTTCGATGCCGGCAAGCTCGCTTTTGCCTCCGGATCTTCGATCACGCTTTCTACTGCTTGTGCAGAAAGGGTTTTCGGCAACTTCGACAAATACAAGGAGCATATCGTGCTCCGACCCCAGGAAATCAGCAATCATCCGGAAGTCATCCGGCGTTTGGGCGTTATCGGCATCAACACGGCTTTGGAAGTCGACATCTATGGCAACGTCAATTCCACCCACGTCAACGGCACGCATATGATGAACGGGATCGGCGGATCCGGCGATTTCGCCCGCAATGCCTATCTCTCGATTTTCGTCACGAAGTCGCTCGCGAAGCAAGGTAAGATTTCGTCGGTTGTGCCCATGGTCCCACATGTCGACCATAATGAACACGACGTCGATATCATTGTGACGGAAAACGGCCTTGCCGACCTGCGTGAACTGGCACCACGTGAGCGCGCACTCGAGATCATCAATCATTGCGCACATCCGGATTTCCGGGCGGAACTCGCGGACTACTTCAGTCGTGCATGCCTGCGCGGCGGGCATACTCCGCATCTTCTGGAGGAAGCGCTTTCGTGGCACGAGCGGGCGCGCACGACAGGCGGCATGCTCCGCTGACAGCGGCGAATGGATAATCCTGCCTTGGCTCTGGCTTTTCCGCTGCTTTGACTTAATTAGCAGCACAAATAAGCCTTTGCCAGCCGTCTCGCGGTGCGACGGGTGGACCAGTTCTTGTGCCCGCCGGAACCCATGAATGACGGTAGACGCGTCTGAAACTGCCTTTCTCTCGCATGATGGCGAACTCGCGCGTTTGATCTCCGTCTTTGATTGGAGTGTCACCTCGCTCGGCCCGATCGGCCAGTGGTCGCAAGGAACGAAAGCAGTGGTCTCCTTGATCCTGCAATCACCGGTGCCAATCGTCACGCTGTGGAACGATGATGGGGTGATGATCTACAATGACGCCTATTCTGTCTTTGCCGGAGGGCGTCATCCTCAGCTCCTTGGGTCCAAGGTCCGTGAGGGTTGGCCCGAGGTAGCTGACTTCAACGACCATGTGATGAAGTCGGGGCTCGCCGGGCAAACGCTTGCCTATTCCGACCAGGAACTGACGCTTCACCGTCGTGGTGAACCAGAGCAGGTCTGGATGAACCTCGACTATTCCCCGATCATGGACGAGGCTGGACGTCCGGTCGGTGTCATGGCTGTCGTGGTCGAAACTACCGGCAAGGTCCGGGCAGAACGGCAGCTGCGAGGAGAGCGCGAGCGGCTGCGCAAGATGTTTGAACAGGCGCCTGGCTTCATGGCCATGATGGCTGGTCCCGATCACGTCTTCCAGGATGCCAATTCCGCCTATCTGGCACTTGTCGGCAACCGTGACATCCTCGGCAAACCAATTCGTGAAGCCTTGCCCGAGATCATTGATCAAGGTTTTGTCCGGATCCTCGATCATGTCCGGGACACGGGCTTGCGACACATCGGGCGTGGCGCGAAGGTTGCGCTGGCGCGAAGACCTGGCTCTTCGCCTGAGGAGCGGTTCGTCGATTTCGTATTCCAGCCACTTGTGGAGGAAGACGGACGTACGGCTGGCATCTTCGTGCAGGGAAATGACGTGACAGACCAAAAGCGGGCAGAGCTGGCCCTGCGGCGGGAGACACGTCATCTTGAGGTGCTAAACCGGCTTGGAGCTGAACTTGCTGCGGAACTGGATCTTGAAAAAGTAGTCCAGCTGACGACGGATGCCGGGGTGGAACTGACCGGCGCGGCCTTTGGCGCTTTCTTCTACAACGTGTTGGACGATGCGGGCGCAAGATACATGCTTTACGCCCTGTCGGGCGTGGAGCGCGCAGCGTTCGATGGTTTTCCGATGCCTCGCAGAACCGCAATTTTTTCCCATACCTTTGATGGCGATGGAGTGATCCGGTCGGGAGATATTACCGCCGATCCCAAGTACGGCAGCTTCGAGCCTTACAAGGGTATGCCGAACGGACATCTCCCCGTCCGGAGCTATCTGGCAGTGCCGGTTGTTTCGCGATCGGGAGAGGTCATAGGCGGGCTCTTCTTCGGTCACCCCGAGCCAGACCGATTCGAGGAGGACCATGAGCAACTGATCGTGGGCGCAGCCGGCCAGGTCGCGATTGCGCTGGACAATGCCCGCTTGTTTCAATCGGCTCAGAAAGAGTTGACGGAGCGACGGCGGGCAGAGCAGGCACTACAGGAACTGAATGCTCGTCTCGAGCAGAAGGTCGCGGAAGAGATAGCTGAGCGACTGAAGACAGAGGAGGCGTTGCGGCAGAGCCAGAAAATGGAATCGCTTGGCCAGCTGACCGGAGGCGTCGCCCACGACTTCAATAACTTGCTGCAAGTAATCTCCGGAAACCTGCAACTCCTTGCGCGCGACGTGGGCGGCAATGAGAAAGCTCGTCGTCGCGTCGAAAATGCTCTTTCCGGCGTGCAGAGGGGGAGCAAGCTTGCAAGCCAACTGCTGGCGTTTGGGCGTCGACAGCCACTGGAGCCCAAAGTCGTCAATGTGGGGAGACTTGTGACGGGGCTAGAGGAGCTGCTGCGACGCACACTGGGCGAAGACATCATCATTGAGACGGTGACCGATCCGGCGCTAGGAAACACCTTTCTCGACCCGGCACAGATCGAGAATGCGCTGCTCAATCTGGCGATCAACTCACGCGACGCCATGGAGAATGGCGGTAAACTGACGATCGATTCCAGCAATGCTGTGCTTGATGAGGATCATGCCAAGCATGAGCCGGATGTTGTGGCAGGAAGCTATGTCCTGCTGACAGTCACCGATACCGGATCGGGTATGGCGCCGGAGGTGCTGGGACAGGTTTTCGAACCGTTCTTCTCCACCAAACCCGTCGGCAAGGGAACGGGACTTGGCCTCTCCATGGTCTATGGTTTCGTCAAGCAGTCAGGCGGGCATATCAAGATAGACAGTGAAGTCGGGCGAGGCACCACCATCAAGCTGTATTTTCCGCGGGTTGACCAGCAAGAGGACGCTGTTGTTGACATCGAGCACGGCCCGATCAGCGGTGGAACTGAAACCATTCTCGTGGCGGAGGACGACGAGCAGGTACGGGCGACCGTGGTGGAGATGCTCGGGGATCTGGGTTATCGTGTGCTGAAGGCAAAAGATGCGGCCGGTGCGCTCAATGTCGTGGAAAGCGGCATCTTGATAGATCTTCTGTTCACCGATGTTGTCATGCCGGGACCCGTGACAAGCACCGAGCTTGCGCGATATGCGCAGGCCCGCTTGCCGGACATGGCGGTACTGTTCACCTCAGGCTATACGCGAGATTCGATCGTTCACAATGGCCGGCTGGACGCCGACGTCGATCTGCTTTCCAAGCCCTATACCCGTGAGGCATTGGCCCGGAAGATACGTCAGGTTCTCAACAACCAGCAGCAACGCAACCGGACCCGGGCAACCTTTGCCACCAGCCCTGCATCTCCACCCAATACGGAAACTTCACCCATGCCTAGCTACCGAATCCTGCTCGTTGAAGACGACTTCCTGATCCGGATGAGCACGGCAGATATGCTGAGTGATCTGGGGCATAAAGTCGAAGAGGCCGGGAATGCCGAAGAAGCGTTGACGGTTTTGAAAACCGGCGTCTTCGACGTGCTGATGACTGATCTTGGACTTCCGGGCCTGACAGGCGGAGAGTTTGCGCGCCAGGCACGAGAAATCTCGCCCAGTATCGGTGTCATATTCGCCACCGGCAGAGACCGTATTCCAGACGACGGAGCGGTGGACGGCGCCGTGCTGCTCAAGAAGCCTTTTGCAAATGATGAAATCGCGCAGGCCTTGGACCAGCTGAGGCTTATAGCGAGCTAGGGCACCACGCGTTTTAAGCCTGAACGCCTTACCAAGACTCATGAAAATGGTGGACGGGGCCGTGGCCGCTGCCCACGCTCAGTTCGCCGGAACGAGCGATGGCAGCGGACACAAACCCCTTGCCTACCTGCACCGCCTCCAGTGGCCCCAGACCTTTTCCGAGTTCGGCAGCGATTGCACTTGCCAAAGTGCAGCCAGTGCCGTGGGTGTTTCGGGTCTCGCTTCGTCCTCCTTCGAGCCAGGTAACGGACGCAGCATCAACGAACACATCAGGGCTCTCCGGACCCTTCAGGTGCCCACCTTTTACCAGCACCGCACGCGGTCCTAGTTTCATCAGTCGTTTGGCTTGCGAGGCCATGGACTTGCGGTCGCGCGCTTCAGCGTCACCAAGTAGGGCCGCTGCTTCTGGCAGGTTTGGCGTGATGAGCGTAGCAATCGGCAGTAGCCGAAGGACAAGAGCTTCGACTGCATCCTCGGCGAGAAGCGACGCGCCGCCCTTGGCGACCATCACAGGATCCAGCACTACGGGAACATGGGGGTATGGCGTCAGCGCGTCGGCAATAGCTTCGGCGATTTCGGCAGTTGCGATCATTCCGATCTTGACCGCATCGACCCGAACGTCCGTGAAAACCGCTTTGATCTGATCGGCAACAAAAGCTGCTGGAAGCAAATGAACGCCGGTCACTCCCTGAGTGTTCTGGGCCGTAAGCGCGGTGAGTGCCGCCATTCCATAGGTGCCACGGGCGGCGAAGGTCTTAAGGTCGGCCTGGATGCCGGCGCCGCCAGACGGATCGGAACCGGCGATGGTGAGAATGTTTGCAATCATCGGCGCGCCTCCTTGATCTCCTCGGCAAGTGCGCGTGCTGCGGCCCGTGGGTCAGGCGTGCCGCAGATGGCAGAAACCACGGCCATGCCCTGTGCGCCTGCGGCCAGCGTCCGTGCTGCATGCCCAGCCTTCAAGCCACCGATCGCGACTGCCGGTACCGGCGCGGCAGCAACGATGCGCTCAAGACCTTCAAAGCCGATAGGCGCCTTGTGGTCCGGTTTCGTTCCGGTTGCAAAGACCGGGCCGACGCCGACGTATTCAACGAGGGAAGCATCAACAGCCTGCGCCAGATCGACAGTCTCAACGGAGAGACCAAGGATCATGCCGGCGGGAATCTTTCGGCGCGCCTCCGCAACCTGCAGATCGCCTTGACCAACATGGACACCAGCAGCGTCGATCGCAATTGCCGCTTCCACGTCGTCATTAACAATGAGAGGCACGCCAGTGCCTGCCAGAGCGTCCTTAAGCTCAAGGCCGGTCTTGATCAGCGCGGCGGTGCCTGCTGCCTTGTCGCGCAACTGCACCACCGTTACCCCTCCTTCAACGGCCAGTTTCACGGTTTGAACCATCCCGAGATCCCGGCAGAGCAGGGGATCGAGCACCAGGTAAAGGGACAGGTCAAAATCCTTCATAGGAACTCCATCCGAATTTTGGCATCGAGGTGGTCGCTGCTGACCGAAGCAAGCGCGTCCAGAAATAATGGTTGAAATGATCCAGGTCCCGTAGCCTTAGATCCGACCTCTTCCCCGCAAACAGCAAACAGTGCGAGCGCCGCGGCGGTTGCCTCGAAAGGCTGTTCAGGAACCGTTGCCGCAAAGGCGCCGACAAGGCAGGTAAGTGCGCATCCTAACGCCGTTACCTTCGGCATCACTGGAGAGCCACCTTCGATGGCGAGAGAGCGGTTGCCGTCCGTTACGAAGTCGATCTCGCCCGTGACCGCAACAACACAAGAATGTCGGCGGGCGAGAGATAGCGCGGCTGCCTGCGCGGAAACTGAGGGGTCACCGCTGTCGACACCTCGCCCCGCGGCTTTCTCGCCGGCGAGCGCCATGATTTCAGACGCATTCCCCCGAACGATCGCCGGTTTCAGATCCGTCAAGATGCGGACAGTATCTCGACGAAAGGCGGTGGCGTAGTGGGCAACAGGATCGAGCACCCAAGGTGTGCCGCATGCCCTTGCGGCAGTTGCCGCTTCTCGCATGCCTGCGACGCCACCTGCCCAAAGGGTACCGATGTTGATGGTAACTGCACCGGCAATCCGGGCGAATTCGCCCGCTTCCTCTTCGGCGCTTACCATGGCGGGCGAGGCGCCGGCAGCCAGCAGCACATTGGCAGAGATGCTCATCGCGACGTCGTTTGTGATGCACTGCACCAGCGGATTTTTCTGGCGCATGGCGCTCAGAAGTGCGCCACAGGAAGGAGAAAGAGTCGTGATAGCTGCCTCCTTTGGCGGAGCAGCTAAGGACGCAGTATGAGGTCCTTGACGACTCCCTCCGCCAGCATGATCTGGTTCAGGTTCAAAGGGTACATCTCAGCCCGCGTAGCGGACGCCCCTGTCGAGAAGTATGTTTACAGAAATCATGGCGGATGTCACCGCCAAATCCGTGGGTGTCTCTACGCCTTCTGGAGATGGCAGAGCAGAGCGAAAGCTTCATAAGGCCTCAACGAAAGATTCTCGCCGATAGCGCCGACCTCTGAATAATTGCTGATCAGGCACTGGCCTCGACGCTGAAGCTCATCCGGCATCGTTACCGTGATTTCTTCCTGCTGGAAGTTCGCGACGACGATGACTTGATCCTGCTGCCAGGTGCGGCTGTAGATAAAGACATTCGGGTGCTGGTCCAGCCAGGACTGATAATCACCATAGACAATCACCTCGTGCTGCTTTCGCAACTCAATCAGCCTTCGGTAATGATTCCATATCGAACGATCATCAGTGACCTGAAGCTCGGCATTGAGAGCCTGATAATTAGGGTTCACCTCGATCCATGGCGAGCCGGTGGTGAAGCCGGCGTTGGGCTCGGCACTCCACTGCATAGGGGTGCGTGCATTATCGCGACCGCTTTCATTGGCTCCTAGGATGAACTCGTCTGGAGAAAGGCCAGCCTCGACGTGCAGGCGGTGCATATTGAGTGTTTCGATGTCCTTGTATTGGTCGATCGTGGTGAAGGGCACGTTCGTCATTCCGAGCTCCTCGCCCTGGTAGACGAAGGGCGTGCCCTTCATTAGGTGGAGAACCGTCGCCAGCATCTTGGCGGATTCGACGTGAAAGCCGGCGGTGTTGCCATAGCGGGAAACAGCCCGCGGCAAGTCATGATTGCCCCAGAACAACGAATTCCAACCATCTTCCGCAAGCGCAAGTTGCCACTTACCGAAAGCCGCCTTCAGAGCCAGCAGGTCAACAGGGTTTGGTTGCCACTTTCCATACACCTCATGCCAGCCCTGGGTCACGTGCTCGAACTGAAAGACCATCGAGAGCTCGTCCCGATCGTGGGCAGAATAGAGGAGCGCTGAGTTGGGGGTGGCGCTCCACGTCTCACCGACTGTCATGACGTCACGGCTGCCAAAGGTCTCTCGGTTCATTTCCTGGAGGTAGTCGTGCAGATGCGGGCCATCGCTGGTGATGCCGGCATCGACCTGCTTCCCGATCAGATCGATCACATCCATTCGAAAGCCGGCGATGCCCCGGTCGAGCCACCAATTCATCATCCCGTAGATTTCCGCCCGCACCTGCGGATTTTCCCAGTTGAGGTCCGGCTGGCGGCGTGAAAACAGATGCAGATAGTATTGGCCTGTCTGCGGATCGAGCGTCCAGGCTGGTCCCCCGAAGGAAGAGGTGAGCGAATTTGGCGGCCCCCCTTCTGGAGAAGGGTCACGCCAGATGTAAAAGTCCCGGAAGGGGTTATCGCGGGACCGCCGCGCTTCCTGAAACCACGGATGCTCGTCGGAGGTATGGTTCACCACGAGATCCAGCAGGATGCCGATGCCGCGCTTGCGGGCGTCGGAGACCAGCCGGTCAAAATCTGCGAGGGTTCCGAATTCCGGGGAGATCCCCTGGTAGTCGGAGATGTCGTAGCCATTGTCGTCCATCGGAGAGGTGAAAATTGGCGACAGCCAAATGACCGAGATCCCCAGGCTCTGCAGGTAATCGAGTTTTGAAATGATCCCGGGCAGGTCACCGATGCCATCACCATTGCTGTCGCAGAAGCTGCGGGGGTAGATCTGGTAAACGGTTGCAGTATGCCACCACTTGCGCCCGATCTGGGGCATCGCTAGCGGCTGCGGCGCGGGCTGGCTCATCACGTTCCTCCATCTCGGGATTGTCGAGGACGAACGCAGGATCGGAAACGCGGTTCCCGGCACGGGGAACATCGGTGCGCTGTGGCTGTTAGCTAGGTACGTGGTCCACAGCAAGGAGGTTCAGATGAACAGCAAGCTTCCGCCCGTCCCTGAAGAAAACCTTAGCCACAAGGGGCCTGGAGAACCTGCGACGGCAAGTTCGTCCGGAGCGCGAGACGTCGACCCAGGCCAGAAGAACTTTGATAAGCAAGGCCAGCAGGGGAACAGCAAGATCAACACGACGAACCAAGGTTATCAGCAAGATCGCTGATAGCCCCTTCAAACGACGCCAAATCGTGAGCTCCTCAAGAGGACCCGGAGGGGCTCATTTTTGCAGGCCTGATCTCTTCCACCTGCGAGGCTGGAAAGGACGATCGCTCCTGGAACGCATTGCCACGTCAGCAGCAACCGTTATCTTAGAAGGCTCTGGGCGCCATCGACATAGATCGGGACACCGGTGACATGGCGAGCGCGATGAGAGGCCAGAAAAAGGATCACGTCAGCGACATCCATCGAAGAACCAGGAGCGCCTTCCGTCAAAGGTATGTCTCCCTCCGGCCACTCGACTGGAACCGCCGTCTCATCTTCTTCACGTAGCTTCGTGTTGTCGTGGATCGCAGTATCGATCTTCCCTGGGCACACTGCATTGATGCGGATCTTGTGTCGGCCGAGTTCCAGAGCCAGCTGCTGCACCATCGCGACCTGGGCCGCCTTTGTGGCGGAATAGGCGGTGGCACCGGGAGAGGTGAATGTACGATTGCCGTTGATGGAGGACACGACAATGATCGAGCCTCCTCCATGCTCCTTCATGTGCGGCACCGTGAGGTAGAGCGTCATGTAGGTTCCGCGCAGGTTGACCCGGATCGTCTGATCCCACTCCTCCGGTTTCAGATGGTCGATCGGGGCCCACACGCCATTGATGCCTGCATTGACGACGACGATATCAAGACGACCATAGGCTTGCACGAGTTGGGCGATGGCTGCGCGCATAGCATCCTCGTCGGCAACATCGGCTTCAAGCGCGATAGCAGTTCCGCCATCGGCTTCTATCTCCGATACCGTCGCGTCGATTTCGCTTCGGGTATGACCGAGGACACCAACCTTCGCGCCTTCACGAGCCAATGTTACGGCAGTTGCTTTGCCGATCCCGGAACCTGCGCCGGTCACCAATGCTACACGTGCTTGAAGTTGCATGATTGTCCCTCGTGGTCGCCGTAACTTTCGTGGATCACGAACGGGCCAGGGGATACAAGGTTCCGGTACCTATCGCTTCTGCAGCGCAACAAGCCCCGCCCGATACTTGCCGCCATCACGGCCCGACCGTTCCGCCTCTGCAAGATTGTCAGCAAGATCGGCAAGCTTTACAGCACGAGCGAGCTTGTCAGTCGACGCGCGGTGCACCAGGGCCGCGTGATCTTCACCCGGCCGTTTCGTCAGAGCGTCGACTGCGCGGAGGATCTGGTCGTCAAATCCTTCCTGCCGAAGCCTTTCCAGTGTCCAACCCGGCGCTTTTTCCACCACGTCATGGAGCCACGCGACGACCATCTCTTCGCGCCCATCCACATTGGATGCAACGCGTGTGACATGGTCAAAAACAAGACCGCCCGACTTCTTGGTTTGCCCATCGTGGGCCTGCTGCGCGATTGCGCGAGCGCGGTCCACGGCATCATCATTCATGGACGATCTTCCTCGTACTGCATCAGCCCGTCCACCGGATGCAACCAGGTCTCCCGGCGTTTTACCCAAAGTTCGTAGCTGGGTTCGAGGTCAGTGGGAGCCATATCTAGCGATCCAACACGGATCTCCACCTCCCCCTCGGAAGGGTTGAACAGCCGTGAGCCACAGGTCGGGCAGAAACCACGCCCGTTGAACGTTGCAAATTCTCCGGCGCTCTCGAATGCGTGGGCAGGCCAAACTGCGAAGGTGACAAAGGCAGAACCGCTTTCCTTTCGGCAGTCGGCACAGTGACAGAGACCCACTCTCAGCGGCGGGCCGTTGACCTTATATCTGACACTGCCGCACATGCAGCTTCCCGAACGTATGATCATCTATCCGCCCCTGACTGTGCTGCCCATGCTTTCTCTGGTGAAGTCGTCAAGACAGAACGATCTCGCCGTCCTCCATCCCGTTCCAGAAGTGAATCCGCTTGGCGTCGACCTTGATCATGACGATACCCGGAGTCTCGATGCCATTCTCGAACCACTTGTCGAGATCAGGGTTCCAGTGGTCCTCAAAAGCCGACTTGTCTTCCACAAGTTCCGCCTTGCCTTCGACTGCGATCATGAACTTGTTGTTCCCCTGGAACGACAAAGAGACGTTGGGATCCCGCTCGATTTCTTCGACCATGCGGGCGTCTTTCCACGTGAAATAGTAGGAGTTGCCGTCGTAGTCGACGTCACGATTGTTGCTCATCGGACGTGCGGCAATCGCGCCTTTTTCGGCGCGCGTAGAAAGCATGGTGATATCGATCTCGCGCATTGCAGCGGAGATCTCGGACAGTTTCTCGTTGCGCATGCATGGGCTCCTTTGGCTTTTCACCACAACGACAACGCAAACCCTTGCGTTCCGCCTGCATTCGGAGGGTTGAACTTGAGGCGATCTGGAGCGTTGTGGTGCATCATCGAACGGAGGACATGACTTTGGATATCATTCGCATTCTGCTGGCCTTCCTGCTGCCGCCGCTCGGAGTGTTTTTGCAGGTGGGGCTGGGACTTCACTTCTGGCTGAACATATTGCTGACGCTGATGGGCTGGCTGCCTGGAATCATCCATGCTCTTTGGGTGATCCTGAAGAAATAGCGGCCAGCGTTTAACCGGCTCACTGAGAAGTGAAGCCAATCAGCCGTCGTCTGCCTCCCAAATACCCTCGCTGTGCTAGGATCTACTACCAGCTTTGCGAGGTGCCATGCTTGCATTTCTTGCCCTGATGATCAGCTTGTCGCCGGTGCAGTCGATCATTGTGCAGTCGTCTGCCGGCCAAGTGGATGTGGAACTGGTGCTGGCGGTCGATGTGTCCCGCTCGATGGATTACGAGGAGGTGCGCATCCAGCGCGAGGGCTATGCCGCCGCTCTTCGGCATCCTGATTTTATCAATGCAGTGCGCGGCGGATTGACCGGCAAGATCGCCATTGCCTACTTCGAGTGGGCGGGGGTGGTGGACAAGGCCTCCGTCATCGATTGGGAGGTTATCGAGACCGCTGACGACGCCGAAGCGTTTGCGCGAAAGGTGGAGGCTCGCCCTGTCTCAACGCAACGGCGGACATCGATCTCCGCCGCGATTGTCGAGGGCGCAACCATGCTTGTGTCAAATAACCTACAGGGCATGAGACAGGTCATCGACATATCCGGCGACGGACCTAACAATGTTGGTCAACCAGTTGATGTGGTTCGTGACAGAGCGGTTGAAGCCGGGATCATCATCAACGGTCTTTCGATCATGGTGCGCCCATCGGGCGGCCCATTGATGCTCGACGACTACTACGCTGATTGCGTCATCGGGGGGCCAGGTTCATTTGTGCTTCCTGTTCACCGGATGGAAGATTTCGCGACGGCTGTCCGGCGCAAGCTGGTGCTTGAGGTCAGCGGTCATATGCCGGCACCGGCCATCCGCAAAGTTGCGGCCACACAGGCCGATTGCATGGTTGGGGAGCGGCAATGGCAGAACTTTCTCGACCGCTGACCGCCCGTGGATTGCAGCTCTGTGGCAGCTCAGTTGTCGGAAACGGCCTTGGGGAAGACTTCTTCTGAGCGGTCATCAGAAGCAGGGAGCATGGTCGCCATTGGGGCGTCGATCCGGCAATTCAGGCCGGTTGGCTTGTAGTCGACCGTCACCTTCGCCTGAAGCTGGTGGGAAAGAACGCGCTCGATCATTATCGTCCCGAAGCCTTCTCGCTTCGGAGGTTCGACGTGCGGGCCACCGCTTTCCTTCCAGGTGAGAACGAAGTCCCCCTCTGGGTCATCTGCGCACGTCCACCGGATCTCGACACGACCGCCCTCAGTGGAAAGGGCCCCATATTTGGCAGCGTTCGTGCATAGTTCATGAAGCGCCATGGAGAGAGAAAGCGCGATCGAAGACGGTGCCTCGAAGTCATCGCCTTCAATGCTGAAGCGATGGACGCTGGGATCTTCGAAGGGAGCTACCGCTGTTTCAACCGTCGCTTTCAGAGATGCGCTCTGCCAATTCTTGGTGAGAAGCTGATGAGCGCCCGCCATGGCGTTAAGCCTTCGGAAGAAAGCCTCGGAGATTTCCGAAACCGAATCCGACGAACGGAATGTCTGCCGGGCCACCGCCTGGACCATGCTGAGGATATTCTTGATCCGGTGGTCCATCTCACGGATCAGCATCTGCCGCATGCGGTCATCCTTAAGCTGCTGTTCTCGACGCAGGGCAAGCTCGTCCATGAAGGCATCAACGGCAGAACCTATAATGCCAAAGGCGCCGTCTCCATCCATGCCGGTGCGGACGCTTTCATCCCCTTGGCGCCACGCGTCGATCGACTGGACGATTTCATGGGCGGGACGCCTGATCAGCGCGTGTCCAGCCCACCACACCGCAAAGAAGGGACCGACGATTGCAAGGGCAATGACCGCAAGCCCGAAACGTGTCACCTGGCCGACTTGCTGCAGCCCTCCTTCCACGGAGTATCCGGCGCTGACGTAGAAGCTCTCACGGTCGGGATAGTAACCGACAATACGTTTTGTACCGTCCTGGCTTGTCAGCTCAACCGTGCCCGGTCTCTCCTCCCGAACAAGATACTGATAATCCTCGGGAATAGCAGTTCCGACAAACCGCTCTGGAAAGGGCTCTCGAGCGAGGATGACGCCGTTACGATCGGCAACCGTCAAGGAGTTGCCGCCGCTTGAATATTCGCGTTCGCGTACCCGCGTGCCCAGCCAACTCAGGTCCAAATACGCAACGATGATCTGACGGACTTCGCCCTGATCCAGCACGGGAAGTGCCATAGGCAAAGTCGGATCGCCTGTGATGCGGTCCAGGATATACGTGCCGACGACGAAATTTTGCGAGGCCAGCGCCTCCTGATAATAGGAGCGGTCGGCGAACTGGCTGGATGTGGCGAAGGGCTTCGAGGTGCAGAGAAGTTCACCCGCAGCCGATAGCACGGTGATGTTTTCCAGCATATCGAGCTTGTCGTCGACCACTCTGACATACTCGCTGCACGGCCTGCCCGGACCTGTCCTCAGGATCGGCACAGTGCTTAGTACGTCAAGGGTGCTGCGGATCGACGAAACGATGCGCCGCATCTCCAGTGATGCGAGATGACCGGTGATCAGGGCACTGTTGTGGATCTCGCGATAGGCGGTCTGGCGGGCGCTAAACAGGTTATAGGTCAGCACCAAAAGCGCCGGCATCAGCGCGAGGATTGTCAGAAGCAACAGACGGGACGTGACCGACCGTTTATGCATGGTTCCCCCCGCAGTGTTCCCGTTCCATCATGTTCTAGACCAAAATCCAGTAGCGTCAATTCACACCGAAGCGCGTGCAATCTCTGCAGCGGGTGGCGGGAGAGGAATTGCGTAGCGTAAACAATGGCTGACGGAACGCCACACTGCCAGCAGCATCATCGAAAGAGCACAGGACGTGGACGAGCAGCTATCGAAACATATTCCAAAAAGGCGCTGGCCTGGGTCCGAGCACCGATCTAACCGCCCCCGGCCCAGGCGTTCGTCGCTGGACACCGAGCGTGGAGCCGCTATTTCCATCCTGTCTGCATCTGTACTTATCAAGTCCGCGCCAGACCAGCTGGCGGCACTTGCCTTGGCTGAGCAGGACCGCATACGAAGGTGTCATGCCAACAAGCAGGCTTGAGGAGTGCGAAGTATTTGGCGAGGCAAAGCAAGAAAGCCGGGTCCGGCCAGCAGAAAACCGCAGGCGGCAATGATAATCCAAGGCGCTTTCTCCTCGGACTTGCTCGCGGGGCGGCCGGGGCGCTGATCTTCGGCCTGCCAATGCTGATGACGATGGAACTGTGGTTTATCGGTTTCTACATGGAGCGCTACAGGCTTGTTATCCTGCTCCTGGCCAACATCCCGCTACTTGTTGTCCTGGCTCATAGAATCGGGTTCGAAGAGACCTTTACCTGGTTGCAGGCTTTTCGAGATGCGATGACGGCCTACGCCCTCGCAATCGTCATGAGTGCCAGTGTTCTGGTCCTGCTTGGCATCGTGAAAGTCGGAATGCCGCCCTCTGACATTCTGGGTATGATCGCCATTCAATCGGTACCGGCCAGCATTGGCGCACTGTTGGGACGCTCTCAGTTGGGAGGTCAGCAAGAGGAAAATGCGCAGGAGGATGACGAAGAGAAGGGCGAGCTCACGACCAGCTATGGGCGCGAACTCTTCTTGATGGCGATTGGAGCTTTGTTTCTCAGCCTCAATGTAGCGCCGACGGAAGAAATCATCCTGATTTCCTACAAGATGACGGCCTGGCACGCGATAGCCGCGGTAGTGCTTTCGATCTTGATTATGCACGGCTTTGTCTACGCCGTCGCCTTTCGGGGTGCCCATCAGGTCAGCAAAGGCGTGCCGCCCTGGCACGCCTTTGTAAGGTACACAGTACCCGGATATGTTGTCGCGGTCAGTATCAGCCTCTATGTCCTGTGGACCTTCGGAAGACTTGACGAGGCGGCCTCGATCCAGATCCTGATGTCCGCCATTGTCTTGAGTTTCCCCGGCGCCATTGGAGCCGCAGCTGCTCGGCTTATCCTGTAGGAAAGATAAATGACGGTCTCTTCCAAAAGCAGTCACATAGAGGCCGCAGCTCCGCATTGGCTGGAGTGGGCAACGGGCATTCTCTCGACGCTCATTGTCCTTTCGATGATTGGCTGGATTGCGGCCCAAGCAATCTGGCAACCGAAGACGGCGCCGGAGTTCCGCAGCGAAATTTCCGCGATCCGACCGGGGAAGAGTGGCTATCTGGTGGAGTTCCAGATGTTCAACGACGGGACGTCGACGGCTGCAGCTGTTGAAGTCTATGGAGAGCTGATGGAGGGAGATCGACCGGCGGAAGTTGCGCGGGCGGTTTTCGACTATATACCCGGCCGATCAAGCACCAGGGGCGGCTTCCTGTTTGCGCAAAATCCTGAGGGGAGACAGGTTCGGATCCGTCCCGTGGGTTATACTGAGCCCTAGGGTTCAGTACGGAAGGCCGACATAGTTCTCTGCCAAAGCCGTCGACGCCGCGTTTGAGTGTACAAGATAGTCGAGTTCGGCTTCCTGGATCTTCTGGCCGAACTCGCCCGTGTCCGGAAAACGGTGAAGCATCATGGTCATCGACCAAGAAAACCGTTCCGCCTTCCAGACGCGTTTCAGTGCCCTCATTGAATACGCGTCGATACCCGCGCTCGACTTCTCGCCGAAGAATTCCTGCAGCCCTTCGAAGAGGTAATAGACGTCGCTAGCGGCCAAGTTCAGGCCTTTGGCACCGGTTGGCGGTACGATATGAGCGGCGTCTCCAACGAGAAACAACCTGCCAAACCGCATCGGCTCGGCGACGAATGACCGTAAAGGTGCGATCGACTTCTCAAAGGACGGGCCAATGATCATTGCCTCGGCATGCTCGCGTGGCAGGCGGCGGCGCAGCTCGTCGTAGAAACGATCGTCGCTCCAGTCCTCGACCTTCTCATCAAGGGAGCACTGGATGTAGTAACGGCTGCGGGTTTGGGATCGCATCGAACAGAGCGCAAAGCCTCTCGGATGATTGGCGTAGACCAGTTCGTGGCTCACCGGTGGTACGTCCGCCAGGATCCCGAGCCACCCAAATGGGTATACCTTCTCAAAGGTACGAATTGCCTTATCCGGGACGGACTTGCGGCTGATGCCGTGGTAGCCGTCGCAGCCAGCGATGATGTCGCAGTCTACGCGGTGCGTCATCCCGCCCTTCTGATAAGTCACATATGGCTGGTCGCCATCGAAATCGTGAGGACAGACATCCGTGGCTTCATAAATGGACAAACCGCCTGTTGCCTCGCGCTTGTCCATCAGGTCACGAGTGACTTCCGTTTGACCATAGACCATGACGTGTTTTCCGCTCAGAGCGAAGAGGTCGATCCTGTGGTCGCGTCCGTCGAAAGCAAGAGATACACCTTCATGGGGTATGCCTTCCGCATGCATGCGCTGGCCGGCGTCGGCCAGGTCCAGAAGCCCGACCATGCCGTCTTCGAGGACGCCGGCGCGGACCCGCCCGAGGATGTAATCCTTGCTCACTCGGTCGATAATGACGTTGTCGATGCCGGCATTGTTAAGCAACTGGCCCAGAAGCAGGCCCGAGGGCCCGGAGCCGATAATGGCGACCTGGGTGCGCATGAGTTCCTCCCAAAACTTGCGCTATGCTAATGCCGGCCAGAACTGGCGAAATGGACTTTCCTGCTCAGTTATAGGACAAAAGAAACATTCATTCCGGAGGGTGAAGAGCGGTGAGTTCAGTTCCGACATACGATCTCTATGGAGAGCGGCAGGCTGAACGCACCAGTTTCTGGGTACACTGCGAAACAATTGCCGCCCGCAGCAGTGCCTACCAGTGGGAGATCGGGTTGCACCGCCACGAAAGCTTCTTTCAGATCCTGTACATTCACAACGGGGCAGGGGACGCTCTCTTGGAAGATCAGACGGTGGCGCTGAAGGTGCCTTGCGTGGTCCTGATGCCGCCGGGTGCCGTCCACGGCTATCGCTTTTCGCGAGACGTCGAGGGCTTCGTCGTCACTATTGTCGCCGATCAACTGCGCCTGACGAGCGGGGTGAAAAACCAACCCGCCCACTGGCTTGCAAGTCCGCAGGCAGTGGCCGTTGCGGGAGGTGATGGTGCCTTTATCGACGCCATCATCCGGCGAGTATCCGAGGAGTGCGAGGGATCGCGCAGGGGCCGCAATGAACTCCTTGAAGCCTATCTGACGACCGTCTTGATGCTGATTGGCAGGTCAGGGGCCGAAGCTGCTCCCTCGGATGCCCCCGGGGACCCCCGTCAAGCTCGCGTCGAGATGCTGAACGACCTGATCAACCTGCACTTCCGGGCCCAGCTTCCGGCGGCCGAATATGCACGGCTTCTCAACCTGTCGCCGACGCATCTCAACCGGATCGTGCGGGCGACAACGGGAATGACGGTGCACGACCTGATCATGTCGCGCGTCATCGAAGAGGCTCGGCGGGCACTGGTGTTCACGCCGGGGACCGTACAGGGGATCGCTGATGGCCTCGGCTTTTCCGATGCCGCCTATTTCTCCCGTTGCTTTAGACGGCGCACAGGTCAAACGCCAGGCCAGTTTCGCCGCAATGAGCGCCAGAAGCTGAAGGAGACGTGACTAGCGGATCAGGATTGCGCGGAAGTCGTTGACATTGGTGCCGGTCGGCCCGGTAACGAAAAGATCGCCAATGCGCTCGAACCCGGAAAAGCTGTCATTGGCGGAGAGCAGGCTTCGGCCATCCAGACCTGCTGCGCGAAGGCGCTTGACGGTATTGCCGTCGACAAAGGCGCCGGCATTCTGTTGCGAACCGTCGATTCCATCCGTATCCGCCGCAAGCGCCGTGATGGGAAGGCCGTCGGTCGCCAGAGCGAGTGCTAAGGCAAACTCGCCGTTGCGGCCGCCGCGACCTGCCTCGCCGCGCAGTGTGACGGTCGTTTCGCCGCCCGAAAGGAGAAGTGCCGGGCGCCGGAAGGGGCGGTTTCTCAGCACGATTTCCCGGGCGAGGGCTGCATGGACGAGCGCCACGTCGCGCGCCTCGCCCTCGATTGAGTCCGACAGTATCACCGCCTGAAGGCCATGATCCCCGGCAATACTGGCCGCTGCCTCAAGCGACAGGGCCGCGGAGGCAATGATGTGGTGTTCATTGCCGGCGAAGCGCGCATCTTCCGGACGCGGTGCGTCCGCTGCGGCGGAGTGCAGGTGAGAGAGAACCGCCTCCGGCAATCTTATCCGGTATTGTGAAATCAGGTTCAGCGCATCCTGGCGATTTGTGGGGTCGGATATCGTCGGTCCGGAGGCGACGAAGGCTGGATTGTCCCCTGGTATGTCTGAAACGATCAAAGTGGCGATGCGAGCGCGGGTGGCGGCGGCAAGACGGCCCCCCTTGATGGTGGAGAAGTGTTTGCGGATCGTGTTCATCACCGAGATGGGTGCGCCAGATGCGAGCAGCAACTCGCTCAGGGCCACTTCGTCTGCCAGAGTGAAGCCTTCAGGGGGGGCAGGTAACAATGCTGACCCGCCACCGCAGATTAACGCGATCACGAGATCATCCGCCGTCAAATCACCCACCGCCCGCATCAGTTCCGCTGCTGCGCGGAGACCAGCTTCGTCGGGTACGGGATGCGCAGCTTCCAGCACTCGGATAGAGCGCGTTTCGCAGCCGTATCCATAGCGCGTCACGACTACTCCAGAAAGCGGCTGCGGCCAGAGCTCCTCCAAAGCGGCGGCCATCTGTGCTGCGCCCTTGCCGGCGCCAACCACTATGGTTCGGCCTTTTGCCGGTGGCTTCGGCAGATGAGCCCGGATGCCGTTCAGCGGATCGGCTTTGGCAACTGCGGCTTTAAACAAGCTTGCCAATAAATCCCGGTCACTCATTGCTTCCATCCTCGCCAACCAAGCGGCGTTTTATTCGCTAAGCGGATCCGGTTCAGGCTTTGCCCGGAACCAACTCGTTGAGCAAAGGGTTGTCCGGCAACCCCGTGATAACAAGGAGTACGAGAGCATGAGCGAACATCTCGCGCAAGCCAGCCACCCGGGTGAGATCCAACTTGGCGATCACCGCGCACCCGCTTCCTACAAGCTCAAGGCGACCAAGGAAGACAATGGTGAAATCCGCGTGGTGCTTAGTCTGACGGCTCCCAGGGACTGGCTGTTAAAGCACGGGTTCCGCCACGAGGCGACATTGTTGCGCCACAATGGGGAGACCGTTCCGGTCCATTTCGAAGAAACGCTGAACGTTGCCGACAATGTGGCGGTGACGCTTCATGCCGATGAAGTCATATGCCAGACTAGTAATGAGTTGCACCAAATGTTTCCCGAGCTCAAGGACTGACGCCCTCGCATCCTTTAAGCGAGACGGGCTCGGGTACTGCGTGGGGTGGCAAGCAGCAGGCTTGTTTCACTGGCGGTGATTCCGGGAACGAGGCGAATCCGCCTCAGCACGGCATCGAAGTCAGTTAATGTCGGCGATCCCAGTTCGAGGATCAGGTCCCAACGACCATTGGTGGTGTGGATCGACGAGACTTCTGGAAGAGCACCGAGCACCGCGATGACGCGGTCAGTCACGCGGCCTTCGATTTCAATCATCATGATACCGCGGACTGTCGAGTCAACCGCGTCCGCGCGCAGGATCACCGTGTAGCCAATGATACTGCCGTTCCGCTCGAGTTTGTCGATACGGCTGCGTACCGTGGCGCGCGACGTGCCAAGTTCGTTCGCCAGATCCGAAATGCTGCGCCTTGCATTGTGCCGGAGGAGGGTGATCAGCCTCTCGTCGAGAGTCTTCATAGCAAAATGAAACCTTTGTCTTCCAGATTGGTAACGTAGGGTTCTCAGCTTAACAAATTGCGTTGTTCATCTTGCCGTTCGCCTGTGATTGTCTGCGGGCAAAGGAGACTGAAGATGCAGTGCAGGTTGATCGGTGTCCCGCTTCAGGAAGGAGCGTCGCGCCTCGGCTGTGAGATGGGGCCCAGTGCCCTTCGTGTCGCAGGGCTCGCCGCAGCTTTGGCGGAACTTGGTCACGAGGTGACCGATCTTGGTAATCTTCAGCTCCCATCTCTAAATCCTGTGAGCCATCAAAATCAGGCAATCCATCATCTTCCTGAGATCGCAGCATGGACGGCGATGCTGGCGGAGGTGGCCTACCGCGAAAGCGGCGATAGCATGCCGATTTTCCTCGGCGGCGATCACGCGCTCTCCGCTGGGACAGTTGCCGGCGTCGCACGGCGCGCTGCGGAGCGCCAGCGGCCCCTCTTCGTCTTGTGGCTGGACGCCCATACGGATCTGCATTCGTTGAATTCGACCGACAGCGGCAATCTGCATGGGGTGCCGGTTGCCTATTTCACCGGGCAGGATGGTTTCGAAGGCTATTTTCCACCGCTTGCGGCACCTGTTGATTCCGCCAATGTCTGCATGATCGGCATCCGCAGCGTCGATCCTGCTGAACGCACCACGCTTGCGAACACAGACATCACCATCCATGACATGCGGTCGATCGACGAGCATGGCGTGGCGGCATTGCTACGTGCCTTTCTTGAGCGTGTTGCTGAAGCCGACGGGCTGTTGCATGTGAGCCTCGACGTGGATTTCCTCGATCCGACTGTCGCACCCGCCGTTGGAACTACCGTGCCGGGCGGCGCCACCTTCCGCGAAGCGCATCTGGTGATGGAGATGCTGCATGACAGTAGCCTCGTCTCGAGTCTGGATCTCGTGGAGCTCAACCCGTTTCTCGACGAGCGGGGACGTACAGCAACGCTGCTCGTAGATCTCACTGCCAGCCTGATGGGCCGCAAGGTCCTCGACCGACCGACCAGGAGCTTCTGATGTCCTCCGAAAGCCTCAACCTCGTGCCCTTCGTCAGCGTCGAGAACATGATGGACCTGGTGCTGGAGATCGGCATCGATACCTTTTTGGAGGAACTTGCAGCTTATATCGAGGAAGACTTCCGTCGCTGGGAGCTGTTCAACAAGACGGCACGGGTCGCCTCACATTCGGTCGAAGGGGTCATCGAGCTT
>CAYNED010000013.1:0-27560 GCA_964396135.1 uncultured Neorhizobium sp. | reverse complement strand
TGAGCCCGCTGGTGCGAGGGCTGGGAATCTCCCGATCCTGAACGGATTGTGCAGCAAGGTCCGAAGCGGCAGACGCGCCAACCTGCCAACCCCACCATCCTCGCCCCCCTCGGGGCGTCGGCCCTTGATCGGCCGTAATGCTCCTGTCATCAACGGCTCTAGAGATTGGCGGTGCCATGGCTGCGATGCGAAAGAACAGATCGACCAACCTGCCGGCGCCCTATCTGAAGCGCCTTTCGGTGCGCGAGGATGCAAGCCTCGGCCGGGACTATCCGTTCAACCTTCCCTGGCTCGACGGGGATTTTTCCCTCGATTTCGTAACCCCCGTGACGATCATCGTGGGGGAGAACGGGACGGGGAAATCGACGCTGATCGAGGCGGTGGCCGCACTCTGCGGCTATGACGAGGCGGGCGGCGGCAAGGGCTACAGGCCCTTGGACCACTCCCGCGCGGTGGACCGGAGCGGCGCGCTGCTGGCCTCTGCTCTGCGGGCGAGCTGGCTGCCCAAGGTGACGGCGGGCTGGTTCTTTCGGGCCGAATCCTTCTTTTCGGTCGCCCGCTTTCTCGACGAAGCTGCCCGCGACGCCAATGCGGCACCGCCGGATTTTCTGTCCTGGAGCCATGGCGAGGGCTTCGTGCGCTTCTTCGAGGAGCGCATGAGCCGGCAGGGCATTTATTTTCTCGACGAGCCGGAAAGCGCGCTGTCGCCAAAACGCCAGCTGGAACTCCTGCGCCTTCTCCACCAGATCCAGACGTCAGCCAGCGCCCAGATCATCATGGCGACGCATTCGCCCATCCTGATGGCGGTGCCCGGTGCCCGGCTTCTGGAGATCACCCGCGGAGGCCTCATGGAAACGGAGCTTCGCCAGACGCGGCACTTCCGGCTCTACCAGGATTTCACCAGCGACCCGGAGGATTTCATCACCCGGGCCTTGCGCGACGAGGTCTGAGAGCGGGGCGAGGCATTGGCGGGTGGCTCAGATGCCCGAGCCATCCAGTTCCGCCTCGTCCTCGCCGGCCCAGGCGGCGGGGCGGGAAGGCGGTTCGTCAGCGGTGGAAGGCTCGACGGCGGGCAGGGGCATCCAGCATTTGAGTTCCGGTTCAGCATATTCGATGACCCGGCCGGGCGCCGAATCGGAGGAGCGCCAGGCGTCACCCCCATGGGCATCGGCGCTCGCCCAGAAGACGAGGTCGACGGCGCCCGCTCCCTGTTCGGAGGGGCGGATGGTGACGAGGATGCGGCTGCCGTCCTTCGGCGCCGTTCGCATAGGACGCCAGCGGCCCGGTTCTTCCATGTCTGCCTCCCTTGGTGGTGATGGTGGAGTGTCGCCTCCTGCCGGGCTTCGGTCAACGCGGCAAGCCTGTGAAATATCCGGGTCCGCCTCTGGTGCTCCCGGTGCAAAAACTCTAGCTTCCGGCTTTCCCTTGTTCTCTTGTTTGTTTGAGGCGTATCATGGCCGAGCCTTCCCTGTTAGCCCGTCTTGTTGCCCTTGTGGGCGATGTCACCGTTGCTGTGCGTCATTCGCGCGATGGAGCGCGCGCGCCGGTCTATGGCACAACGCCGGCCATTCCGGAGGCGAAGCCACAAGGCAAGCTGCCGACCCTGAAAATGCCGACGGCCAAGGGCTGGGAGGGCGACCACAAGCCGACCGCAGCACCGGGGCTGAAGGTCAATGCCTTTGCGCGCGGGCTCGTGCATCCACGCAACATGCATGTGCTGCCGAACGGCGACGTGCTGGTGGCCGAATCCATGAGCGAGCCGGACAAGCCCGGCAGCCTCTTCGACCACGCCATGACGGCGACGATGAAGCGCGCGCGGGCAGCCGGCGACAGCCCCAACCGGGTGACGCTGCTGCGCGATGCCGACGGTGACGGCGTGGCGGAGGAAAGCCACGCCTATCTCGAGAACGTGCGCCAGCCCTTCGGCATCGCGCTGGTCGGCGACACGCTCTATGTCGGGGCAAGCGACGCGCTGCTCGCCTATCCTTACGAGCCGGGCGCAACGAAGATCACCCAGCCGGGCCGCAAGCTGATGGACCTCGTTCCGGGCGGCCACTGGACGCGCAACCTGATCGCCAGCAAGGACGGCACCAAGCTTTACGTGGCGGTGGGTTCGCTCAGCAACATCGCCGAGCACGGCATGGCGGTGGAGGAAAACCGCGCCTGCATCCACGAATACGACATCGTCTCCGGGCAGTCGCGGATCTTTGCAGGCGGCTTGCGCAACCCGGTCGGCATGGCCTGGGAGCCGTCGCGGGACATGCTCTGGACGGTGGTCAACGAGCGCGACGGGCTGGGCGACGAGACGCCGCCGGATTACCTGACCTCGGTCGTCGACGGCGGCTTCTACGGCTGGCCCTTCTGCTACTGGGACCGGGTGGTGGACGACCGGGTGCCGCAGGATGCCGCAAAGGTCGCCTCGGCCCTGCAGCCGGACTATGCGCTCGGCGGCCATACGGCTTCGCTCGGGCTCTGCTGGCTGCCGGAGGGAACGCTGCCGGGCTTCCCGGCCGGCATGGCGATCGGCCAGCACGGCTCGTGGAACCGCTCCAAGCTTTCCGGCTACAAGCTCGCCTTCGTCGCCTTCGAGAACGGCAAGCCAGTCGGCATGCCGCGCGACATCCTCACCGGTTTCCTGTCGCCCGACGAGAAGCATTCCTACGGGCGGCCGGTCGGCGTGGCGCTGGCAGCCGACGGCGCGGTGCTGATGGCCGATGATGTCGGTGACGTCATCTGGCGTGTCACCGGGGCGTGACAGGGGGACAATCGGTCAGGCCGAGTGCCTGACCGTATCTGCCTGCATTAGGCGGCGGTGAACTTAACCGTGACGCCGCGCTGGCGGAAATAGGCCTGCATCAGCTTGCGGCCGGAGCGGTTGTTCTGAACAAGTTTGGCCGGGTCGAAGACGGCTTCCTTCTGGCCTTCGCGCGCCAAGGCGGCCTTCAGCGTGGCGATGTGGGCGTCGAGATCGGCATTGTCGGCTGCCAGCGATTGGTAGATGCGGTCGGTTGCTTCGGCCACGGTCAGTTCTGTCACCGTCAAACTCCTTTTGGTGTCGATTGGCGGGGCGCTTAGCATGTTTTTGCGCCATGCCATACCGGGAGACCGATCAGCGCAGGAGGCCGTCGAGGCCGAAGTCATCCCAGCCGGCCAGCGGCGGTGCGTCGTCTTCCTCGTGCCCCGCGGCGCCCGTCGCGGCTTTGCCACTCTTCAAGGTCCGGGTGAGCTTCGCCTTCCAGGCGGCGCGACGTCGATTTTCAGCCGCCGCGGCCTTGTCGTGCTCGCGCCATTCTTCCACCGTGCCATGGTCGAGCAGGTCCTTGACGAACTTCGGGTCGAAGACGTGGAACGTGATCTGGCGCGCACGGCCGCGGAGTTTGACGGTGCGCGTGCCGGCGCTTTGGAGCCGACCGTCTTCCCGCCAGCGGTGGCGCTCGGTGGTGGAGATCGACAGGATATCCTCGATCTCGCGCGGGATGATGGGAAGGTTCTCGATGCCGTCGAGCGCCCGGGAGACGATGGCCGAGACATGGCGGAATTCCTCTTCCCATCCTTCCGCCATCGACAGCGTCAGCTCCGCCACGGTGTAATCAAGCGATTTGCGCAACGGCACCGGCAGGCCGGCGCGGATCTCCAGCAAGATACCCTTGGCACGGATAAGGGATCCAAAGGTCGCTGCGGAGGGCAAGGTCCAAGTCTGGATCAGCGCCGGGGGATCATTCTTTTTGGTCTTGGCCATGGGCGATGGATGTGGGTACCGGCACGCGCGGCGTCAACGGATGACAGGCGTGCCACGCGGGAACCACCGCGAAAGAGTGCCGTTTGCAAGATCAGCAAGACTGGAGTTCGAGCATGACGGTAACTGATCTAAAGGGCGCAGCGGACAGGGGCGGGAGTGTCGGTCGCGACACCACCGAAGCGGAACTGGAGCGAGAGGCGCACCGTCACAGGTCCGCCGCGGCTGCGCATCAGCAGATCACCGCTCCGGAAGGCGCCGAAGACCAGCCGCTGGAGGACGATCGGTCTTCGGCGCCTTTGCCGCGCGCTTTTCTGGCCCAACGGCAAAGGGCGGAGGTGTCGCTGATGGTCGGGAGGAACGCCGGCTTCAAGGCGAAGGCCGAGATCACCAATGGCGGCCTGCTTTCGATCGCTGCGCTGGTATCAAGCATCCTGTTGACCACGACTGTCCTCGTCCACGTCGCCGTCCGGGACGGGAAGCGGCCTCGCTGGCGGCTGTGAGGTCGACGGCGGGACCGCTTCAGCCTTTCGCCGTGCGGTCGCGCTCAAGCAGAAGGTCCCGGATCGCATCACGGGGGAGGGCTTCCGACAAGAGGTAGCCCTGCAGGTCGTCGCAGCCGAGCGTCTTGAGAGCGTCGCTTTGCTGCTGTGTCTCGACGCCTTCCGCGGTGATCTTCAGGCCCTTGGCGCGCGCCATGTTGATCATCGCAGCCACCAGGGCCTTGCTGTCTTGCTTGTGCATCTCGTTGACGAAGGAGCGGTCGATCTTGATGCGGTCTACGTCGATGCTCTGGACGCGCGAGAACGAGGAATAGCCCGTGCCGAAATCGTCGATGGCAAAATCAATGCCGGCATTGCGCAGCGACTTGATGTTGCGTTCCAACTGACCGTCTTCGGCTGCCGCGAGACTTTCCGTCATCTCGATTTCCAGGCGTGCTGGGTTGATGTTGTGCTTGGCGAGCGTGCTGAGGACCCGCAAGGGGTAGCCCGGCGAGCAGAGTTCCAGAACCGAGGCATTGATGGCCATGTGGATTCCGGGAACGTCCCCCATCAGGTCGCAGGCGTCCTGCAGCACGATGGCGCCGATCTCGTGGATCAGGCCGATTTCCTCCGCCAGCGGAATGAAGTGATCGGGCGGGATGTACCCGCGGGTCGGGTGTTTCCAGCGAGCCAGCGCTTCGAGCGATGAAAAGCCGCCATCAGCAAGCGAAAAGACTGGCTGGAAGAATGTCTCGATCTGGGTGCCGGTTTCCACTGCCATCCTCAGGTCTGCTTCCAGACCACGACGTTCGCGCAGCAGTTCATCCATGTGGCCGCCGAAGAGCGCATAGGTGTTCCGACCGGCAGCCTTGGCGTGGTAGAGCGCGATATCGGCCTGGCGGGTCAACTCGATCGGGTCGCCTGCGCCGGTAGCGGTGGCGGCTCCGACGCTTGCGCCGATCACGGCATGCGTTCCATCAATGTCGAACGGCTCGCGCAGCGACTTGACGATGCTGTCCGCAATCTCCTCCGTACGCCCGGCATCTTCTCTCTCAAGCAAGACGGTGAACTCGTCGCCGCCGATGCGGGCAACAAGGGCGGCGGGAAGCAGGGTCTTCATCCTCTCGGCAACCATCGTGATCAGCTTGTCGCCAGCGGGATGGCCGAAACTGTCGTTGACGGATTTGAAGCGGTCGAGATCGACGAAGAGGACGCTGTACTTTTCATCGTTGCCGGCGCCGGCGAGACGCTGCGCGAGCTCCTCGTTGAAGTGCGCCCGGTTAGCGAGGCCCGTCAGGGCGTCGTGCGAAGCCTGATGCCTCAGTTCCTCTCGGCTCGCGGCAAGTCGGGAGGTCCGCCGCCAGATCGCTCCGCCGGCAAGGCTAGAAGCGGAAAAGATTGCGACCAGAGCGAGCAGCAGGGCCGGGACGGTCGCCTGTGCCACATGATGACCAGGGCGGAATGGTTGCCAGTGGAAGAAGCCGATCAGCGCGCCGGCCCGTGAGGTCAGCGGCACGAAAGACCGGTCCGGATCGACAGGGCGAGCGGTGGTGAACTGAAGGTCGGCGAACTCATATTCGCGTGCGATTTCGGCGGACAGGTTGCCATCAAGGTAGCGCACGGCCACATGGAGGTTCTCCTGACCCGGCTCCTGCTCGATTTCGCCCGTGTCCGATACAATCGGCTTGACGCTGACGATGGCGGGCCGCGCGCCGACAAAGGTCAGATCGGCCTCGCCGATGGACAGCACCTTGTCGCTCGTTCCTTCGGTATCGCCGGCGGCCAGACGCTTCTGCAGCGCCTCTGCCAGGGGAAGATAGGCATCGCGCAGCTCAGAGGCCGAGGCACCATTTTCGGAAGCCGCGATGAAGTGATAAAGCGGCTTGCGATCCGCGGTCAGGACGATGGCCGCATCATGGCTGAAATAGCTATTCATCCATGCTCCGGCATTGATATCGAGCCACTCGATGTTGCGAGCCCTGGCATTGCGCACCGCGTCATCCCATACGGTGGCGCTTTCCTGATCGTGAGCAACCGCCGTGCGTAGTTTTGAGACGGTGAGGGTGACGAGGTCCTTTTGGCGTGCGACGGCCACCTCATCGGTTTTTCCCGCGGCCCAGTTCAGGGCGAGGAAAAGAAGTCCGCATATCGTAAGCGAGGCCAATCCCGGACCGACCACCCTGAGAAGCCACTGTGAATGCGCCTGATTGACCATGGAGAAGACCTGCCTGCTATTTCTCCCATAGGTAAAACAGCGAGCGTTAAAACACGGGCAAGCAAGGTGGTTACATCCGGGTTAATCGCCAGAAATCGCCTGAAGCAAAGCGAGCGATGTCTGGCCAGTGTATCCAGCTTTTGGCGCGGTTGATGTCGCAGTGTCGACGCGGCTACAGTCCCCGCCGCAACGGGGAGCGGCATATGGTAGAACATGGTGGCATTGAGGCGGTCTTTGCCCGGCAAAAAATCGCGGCAGCGGCTGCGCGGCGGCAGGCATTCGGGCTGAACGAGCGGCGCGACGCGCTGGCACATCTGAGGCAGACGATCGAACGGCGCGAGCGCGACGTGGTGGCAGCGCTCCACCAGGATTTCGGAAAGCCGGAGCCGGAGGTGATCCTGACCGAGATCCTGCCGGTGCTGCAGGAGATCCGCCACACCATACGCCACCTGAAGGGCTGGATGCGGGAGCGCCGCGTTGCCCCGACGCTTGCGACTTTCGGTACCTCGGCGCGCATTCGGCCGGAGCCGCGTGGTGTCTGCCTGATCATTGCGCCGTGGAACTACCCGTTCAACCTTGCGCTTGGTCCCTTGGTTTCGGCCCTTGCTGCGGGTAACAGCGTCGTGCTGAAGCCTTCGGAAATGACGCCCGCCACCTCGCAGGTGATTGCAGATATCATCGAGGAGACCTTTCCCCCCGATCTCGTGGCGGTGGTGCAGGGCGGCAAGGATGTATCGCAGCAGCTGCTGGATCAGCCGTTCGATCATATCTTCTTCACCGGCAGCCCTCAGGTCGGCAAGATTGTCATGGCGGCGGCGGCCAGGCACCTGTCTTCCGTGACGCTGGAGCTCGGTGGCAAGTCCCCGACGATCGTCGGGCCTGGGGCAGATGTGGAAAAAGCGGCGCGATGGATTGCCTTCGGCAAGTTCGTCAATGCCGGGCAGACATGTATCGCGCCCGACCACGTCTTCGTCCACCGCAGCGTCGAAGCCGCATTCTCTGCAGCACTCCGCAAGACGATCCGCCGCGCCTATGGCGACCAGCCCCATGAAAGCCGCGACTATGCTCGCATCGTCAACAGCCAGCACACGAGCCGGCTGCGCAGCCTTCTGGAGGAAGCGGTTGAAAAAGGCGCGCGGGTGACGCTCGGGGGGCAGGCCGATGGGACTTACCTTTCACCGACGCTGATCGAGGCAATCACGCCGCAGATGCGTATCGACGAGGAAGAGATCTTCGGGCCGGTCTTGCCGCTGATGCCCTATGACGACCTCGACGCGGTGATCGAGCGCATCAACAGCCGGCCGAAGCCACTGGCGCTCTACGTGTTCGACAAGGATCCTGCTTTCGCCGAACAATTCGTCGCGCGCACCTCCTCGGGCGGCGTCGGCATCAACCTGACCACCATGCATTATAGCCACAGCGGGCTTCCCTTCGGTGGCGTCAACAATTCCGGTCTCGGCGCGGCGCACGGCCACTTCGGGTTCCAGGCCTTCAGCCACGACAAGCCGATCCTGCGGGAGCATTGGTCGGCGGTGCCCATGCTTTTCCCGCCCTATACGCCGAAGGTGAGGCGGCTGATCCGCATGGCGCGGCGGTGGCTCGGGTAAGCAATGCGGCCAATTCAGCGGGCAAACCGCTTGGCGCCGGCCACGCACAGGATCACCGCCACCGTGACAGCAATCATCGAGGGGCTGACGGTCTCGCCGAGGAGCGTGGCGGCGAGCGCCAGGCCGAAGAAGGGCTGCAGCAGCTGCAGCTGACCGACGCCGGCAATGCCACCGAGCGCGAGACCCCTGTACCAGAAAACGAAGCCAATGAGCATGCTGAAGACGGAGACGTAGGCAAGCCCGAGCCAGGCGCCCTGTCCGGTGCCGGAAAGCGTTGCCGGAAAGGTCGTCAGCATCAGGAAGGCCATGGCGGGTAGCGAAACCACGAGCGCCCAGCAGATCACCTGCCAGCCGCCCAGCCGCCGTGACAGCCGCGCGCCTTCCGCATATCCCAGTCCGCAGACGAGGATCGCCGCCAGCATCAAGGCATCACCAACTGGTGACATTGCCATCCCGCCGTGGAGGGCGAACCCGGCGACCAAGGCGCTGCCGAGGCAGGAGAACAGCCAGAAGGCGGGTTTGGGACGCTCCGCCCCACGCAACACGCCAAAGAGCGCCGTTGCCAGCGGCAGAAGGCCAACGAAGACAATGGAATGCGCCGCCGTGACATGCTCGAGCGCCAGTGCGGTGAGAAGCGGAAAACCGACGACCACGCCGAGCGCCACGATCACGAGCGGCAGAAAATCCGACCGAAGCGGACACTTCTGGCGAAACGCGGCCAGCAGAAGAATAGCGAGCAGCGCTGCGATCACGGCGCGCGCACCCGTCAAAAACAGGGGGTGAAAATCAGCAACCGCCGCCCGCGTCGCCGGCAGGGAGCCGCTGAAGATCAATACGCCGAGAAATCCGTTGAGCCACCCGCTCGTCACCTTGTCCATCATGTACCTTTTCCAACAAATCGGCGGGGAGGCTAGGCTAGGAACAGTGGCCACGCCAGAAACACTGCAGTACAATCACCACAAACTGTAGTGGAGCAGAGAACCGTACAGATGGACTATTCTTCAACCCATGCCGTCGGGCAGACGGCGCGAGTGGTAGCGGCGATCCGCCAGCGGATTTCGGCGCGCGCGCTTCTGCCGGGGGCAAAGCTTCCATCCATCCGCAGCTTCGCAAAGACGATGGAGGTTTCCGCGTCTACCGTGGTCGAGGCCTATGAGCGCCTGGTGGCGGAAGGGGTGATCCGATCGCGGCCCGGCTCCGGCTTTTATGTTACCCGAGCGCCGCAGCCGCTGGCTCTGGCCGAGATCGGGCCGCGGCTGGAGCGGGCGGTCGATCCGTTCTGGGTGTCGCGACAGTCGCTGGAGGCGGGGCGGGATGTATTCAAGCCCGGCTGTGGATGGCTGCCGTCTTCGTGGCTGCCGGAGGCGGAACTGCGTCGGGCGGTTCGCCAGCTTTCCCGCGCTGATCCAGCCAGCTTGACGGAATACGGTGCGCCGCTGGGCCACCCGCTGTTGCGCCAATTCCTGTCGCAGCGGCTTGGCGAGCAGGGCATAGTAGCACCAGCGGAGCAGATCCTTCTGACGGAAAGCGGCACGCAGGCCATCGACATGCTGTGCCGCCTGCTCGTCGAGCCGGGCGACACGGTGCTGGTCGACGACCCCTGCTATTTCAATTTCCTGGCGCTCTTGCGGGCGCATCGGGTGAAGATCATCGGGGTGCCGTTCACGCGTGGCGGTCCGGACCTGGAGGCCTTCCAGGCAGCGCTTGGCGAGCACCGACCGCGGCTCTACATCACCAATTGCGGGCTTCACAATCCGACCGGGGCGACCATGTCGCTCTCCATCGCGCACCGGCTGCTTTCGATGTCGCAGCAGACGGGGCTGACCATCGTGGAGGACGACATCTTCGGTGACTTTTGCAGCGAGCCAGCGCCGCGGCTTGCCGCACTCGACGGGCTGGACCGCGTCATCCAGATCGGCAGCTTTTCCAAGACCCTGACGGCGGCAGCGCGTTGCGGCTATATCGCGGCGCGGGCTGAGTGGATCGAGCGGCTCGTCGACCTGAAGATCGCCACGACATTCGGGGGCAATCCGGTGTCGGCCGAACTGGTGCAGGCAGTCTTGCGCGACGGCAGCTACCGGCGGCACATGACCGGGCTGCGCGACCGGCTTTCGCGGGCGCGCGCCGAGGCCGTAGTCAACCTGGCGGCTCTCGGCATCCACCCATGGATCGAGCCGCGCGACGGCATGTTCCTTTGGTGTCAGTTGCCGCAGGGTTTGGATGCCGCAGAGGTGGCGCGGCAAGCGCTGAAACAGGAGGTGGTGCTGGCGCCCGGAAACGTGTTCAGCATCTCGCAGTCGGCGCGATCCTTTATGCGATTCAACGTCGCACAATGCAGCGAAAACCCCTCAATATTCAGGGTGCTGGCGCAGGCAATGGAGGCTGCATCCGCTTCGGCATCAACTGCGGACGAAGCGCGCTGACGCTCAGCCGGTGAGCGCGGGTTGCAGCACACTAGGGCGATAGAAGCTGATCCACTGCTCCAGCGCCGCGCGCGGCATCGGGCGCCCATAAAGATAGCCCTGTGCATAGCGGCAGCCGAGAAGGCGCAGCACCTCGGCGTCGGCGGCGGTTTCAACACCCTCCACGACGATATCCATGGAAAGCGCCCGACCCATACCGATCAGCGCTGCTACCAGTGCCTGGTTTTCGCGGCTCGTCGCGATGCCGTGGATAAAGCTGCGGTCGATCTTCAACCGGTCGACCTTGAGGCCGACGAGATAGGCCAAAGAGGAGTGGCCAGCGCCGAAATCATCGACGGCAAGACGGAAGCGAGCCTGTTCCAGCCGAGCCAGTTCGGCACCGGCCGCGACCGTGTCCAGGGTGGTCTCTTCGGTGATCTCGATCTCAAGCTGGCAGGGGTCGATACCGGCCGCAGCAACAACCTCCTCCAGCAGGGCAGAGACCGAGTAGGAGGTGAAGTCGCTGGGCGAGACGTTGATCGCAACCGCAAGGTCGGGGAGGCCGAGAGCCGGCATCCGGCGGACAAGATCGGCGGCAGCCGTCGCCACGTGGCGCGTCAGCTTCTCGGATGCGTGTATTGCCTTTGACGCCGCCACGATCTCCGGCGGCTGGATTTGTCCGAGCTCTGGGTGGGTCCAGCGAATAAGAGCTTCGCAGCCGATGAAGGAGCCATCGGAGAGGTCCACCTGAGGCTGGAAGTGAACCTCGATTTCGCCGGTGTCTATGGCGTCTTCCAGTGCCATCTCGACGCGCTTCTGACGGTCGAGCCGGCGCCGGATGCAAGGATTGAAGACGCAGACACGGCGACGACCTTCTTCCTTGGCGGCATAGAGCGCGATATCGGCGCAGCGAAACAGGGCTTCCGGTGTGTCCGCGTGTTCGGGAAACAGCGCAAGGCCGAGACTGGAACCGGTGACCACGGACCGGCCGGAAATCAGAACAGGCTCAGCACTGACGGAAAGGATGGCGGCCGCCAGCCGTTCTGCGCGCGCAAGCGCGTCGAAGCCCTGCACGATGATTGCAAACTCGTCGCCACCGAGGCGCACCACAAGATCCGACGGATCAACTGCCGCGCTCAGCCGGGCGGCGAATGCGATGAGCACGGCATCTCCGGCAGAATGGCCCATGGTGTCGTTGATCGACTTGAAGCGGTCGAGATCGATGATCAGCAGTGCCGCCGGCTCATCCCGCGCCGCAGATTCAACCAGGACACGGCCCAGCCCGGCGTTGAACGCACTGCGGTTGCCGAGCCCCGTCAGGGGATCGCGGTTCGCCAGGCGTTCGAGTTCGTCGTTGGACGTCTGGATCGCACTGTTGGCCGTGGCCAACGAGGATGCGAGTGAAACAGCATGGATACGCTCGCTTTGGCTGGCGATGAAGTTCGCCTGGCTGATCCGGGTGCTGCGGAACATCATCACCATCAAAAGCGCGACATCCACGGCCACGACCAGCTCGGTTCCGGAAGAGTCCCACAGCAGAGACCCGATGGCAGCAATCATTTGGGGCGCACCAAAGGCCACCGATACCGGGGAGTAGGCCGGGCTCTGGATAACTGCGCCAGCACAGATCCCGGCAATGATGAAAATGACATAAGCGTGCGCCGCGTAACTTTCGCGAACCGGCTCAAGGAAAGGCGTGACGCCCCACAGGCAGCCGCTGATAAAGGCCGCGGCAGTCAGGATCTGTAGGGTGAGCTGTCCATCGCGTTGAGCCAGGTTTCTGCGGCGGAGCGACGATGCCAGGATGAGGCGCGTCATGTTCAGGACAATGACAGCAGCAAGCCAATAGAGGACATCGCTGGCGGGTTTGTTCAGCCAGAGGATGGCGACGGTCGTCAGCGCGATGAAGTTGTTTGCCCACAAAGTGATGCTGAGCGGGGAAAGGACAGACAGGGCCTGGGCGCTCCGGACTTCCGCAGCGATTGTATCGACATCTTTCGACAGGATACCGGCCATATGCTCTCCACCAGCGCCACCTCAGCGCCTCCGTAAGTTGTATCCCTATGCGTCTAATTTAGCTTTAACGTGAAGTCTTGCCTTTGAAGAACGTTACTCTTCTTCTGGTGGCACGGCCGTCGGCTGACCGCTTTCGTCAAGCGCCACCATGATGAATGTACCGGCGGTGACCTTCTCCAGCACGCGGTGGCGGGCCCGTTGCGCCCAGGCTTCCACCTGAAGCGTGATCGAGCTGCGTCCGACGCGCGTGACTTGCGTATAGACGTTGAGCGTGTCGCCGACTTTCACAGGCAGTTGGAAGGCCATTTCCTTGACGGCCGCGGTGACGACGCGACCGCGGGCGCGCTCGGCGGCCCGGATGCCGCTGGCAAGGTCCATCTGCGACATCACCCACCCGCCGAAGATGTCGCCGGCAGGATTGGCGTCGGTCGGCATGGCAAGAGTGCGCAGTGTCAACTCACCGGTGGGGCGATCCGTATCGGGCATGGGCAGTCCTTTCGAGACGCCCACAAGAACCGATTCCCATGATCGACGCCAGCCTGAACTAAGGCGGCAGGTCCTTTGAGTGTTGGTGTTGGACTTTAGTAGAGGCTAACTCGCGCGAAGGTCGAGGGAGCCCCCTTTCACCACCCAGTAACTTTCATGGGCTAGAAATTGTCACACTTCGTTACACAAGGGGGGAAATTAAAATGCAGCGGTTGACCATTTCCGCAAGAATGTATGTCCTGATCGCCTTCGCTCTGGTCATCCTGGCCGGCGCGATGACGTTCAGTCTGTTCCAGACCTATGCGTCGTCGGAGCAGGAGCGCAAGGGCGGGTTGGCCTATATGGACGACATCGCAGTGAGCATCCTGCAGAAGTTCCACGCCATGGAAACCTCTGGCGCCCTGACCCGCGAGCAGGCGCAGGCTGAGGCCATGAAGGCGATCGGCGATCTCCGCTACGATGGGGGCAGCGGCTATTTCTGGATCAACGACATGCGTCCCTACATGGTGATGCACCCGTTCAAGCCTGCACTTGATGGGACAGACCTGTCGCAGAACAAGGATCCGAACGGCAAGCACCTGTTCGTCGAAATGGTCAACACCGTGAAGGCAGGCGGCCAAGGCTTCGTCGACTATTACTGGCCGAAGCCCGGTCTGGAAGAGCCGGTCGAAAAGTATTCTCACGTTATCGGCTTCGAGCCCTGGGGCTGGGTTGTCGGAACCGGCGTCTATGCCGACGACCTGCACGCCATGTTCCGCGAGAATATGATCAATTACGGGACGATGTTCGCTGCCGGTGCAGCCGCATTGCTGGCGGGCGCTTTCTTCGTCATCCGCAGCGTTACGGGACCGCTCGGCAACGTCAAGGCCGTGCTGGAACAGATCGCTGAGGGAGAGGCGAACGTGACCGTGCCGCATACCGAACAGCGCAACGAGATGGGCAAGATGGCCCGCGCGCTTGTTGTCCTGCGGGACGCGGTGGAGGAGCGGGTGGCGCTGCAGGAGCGCGAAAGTTCGCAGCAGAGAGCGATCTTCGAAGAACGCTCGGCCAACGAGAGGGCATTGGCATCGGCATCAGAGCGTCAGGCTCATGCCATGAGTGAACTGGGACGAGCGCTTTCTGCGCTCGCACAGGGCGATCTCTCCGCTCAGGTGTCCGAGCTTGGCGGCGAATATGCCACCTTGCGCGACGACTTCAACCAAGCGGTGACGTCGCTGCGCCAGACGATCGCGTCGATCACCGAGACCAGCCATGTCGTTCGCGACAGTGCTTCCGATATCAGCGGCGCGACCGCCAACCTTTCGCGCCGGACAGAACAGCAGGCGGCTTCACTTGAAGAAACGGCTGCCGCTCTCGACGAGATTACGGCTACGGTGAAGACGGCATCCGCCCGGGCGGACGAGGCAAGAACCATGGTGGCGGAAACCAAGGAGAGCGCGGGACGCTCGGGCGAGATCGTCCGCAGCGCTGTCGACGCCATGGGGCGGATCGAGGATTCGTCCAGCCGCATCAACCAGATCATTTCGGTGATCGATGAGATCGCGTTCCAGACCAACCTCTTGGCCCTCAATGCCGGCGTCGAGGCGGCACGGGCAGGAGAGGCGGGACGCGGCTTTGCGGTTGTTGCCCAGGAAGTGCGCGAACTGGCGCAGCGGTCTGCAAATGCTGCCAAGGAAATAAAGACCTTGATCAGCAATTCGGCCCGCGAAGTGGAAAGCGGCGTCTCGCTTGTCCGCTCCACGGGTGATGCACTGGTGGAGATCGCGCAACTGGTCGAGCGGGTCAACAGCCATGTCGAGACCATCGCGACGGCCTCCCGCGAACAGGCGACGGCCCTGCAGGAGATCAATGCCTCCGTCAACCAGATGGACCAGATGACGCAGCAGAACGCAGCCATGGTGGAAGAAACCACGGCTGCCAGCCAGACGCTTGCTGACCAGAGCCTGCAACTGCAGCACCTGTTGTCTGCATTCCGGATGGAAGGGCAGGGCGCCTCTGCGGGTTATCACCCTACAGGTACCGTTCGCGCCGCCTGAAGCACCGCTACTTGATGAAAAGCCAAGCCCGCCGGCAGCTGTGTCGGCGGGCTTTTTTGATGCTGCGAAAATGGAGACAGTCCACCCACGGGTTCAAAGGCGAGCAGTGGCTGGAAAAGATGGAGCGGCTGGGAGCGTCCGGAGGTTAACGGGACCAGGGGCCTGTCCGCCGGAGAAACCATGATATCGTCATCTTTCAGAAAGTCTTCATTTACCTCAATCCAGCATGATTGCCGCATGTGCCATTTCGGCACCGAGAGCGGCAATTGGTATGGCGTATGCTTCCCTTTCGCGGCGGGCCCTGGCTTCGCTGATGATCACGACGATGCTGGTGAGCTGCTCCGCCGAAGGGCTGGTGCCGCCCGCCGGCATCGACAGTGAAACCCGCGTCAGCGCGATTGGGCCACTAACGGAGCCGCGCGTTTCGCAGCAGCCCTACCAGGCTCCGCCGGGGAGCCTGTCTCAGGCAAGCGCAGGCGGGCAGCTCGAGGGCTACCCCACGACCAGCGCTCAACAGCCGCCCTTTCAGGTGCAGTCGCAGTCACTGCCGATGATCGACAGCGATCAGGCGATGCAAGTTCAGTCGCAGCAAAACGTGCTGCGGGTTCCCGACGGCGGCGTCAGCATGGACGCGCAGTTTGGTTTCTCCGAAGCCGGCGCCGGCGAACCGGTCATCGGTCTTGCACAGGAGCAGGACCAGATGATCGCTGAAGGCGCAACCAGCCAGCCGGTTGTGGCGGGCATCGGCACCGACAATCCGACGGCGCTCGGGTCGCTGTCGCCCGCGCAAAACGACCAGCTCATCACCATACCGCCAAAGCGGCAAGCCACGGGGCTTCAGAACCGCGGAGCGAGCCAGCCGGTATGGGGCGACCAGACGCCGGTGGTGGCGCCAACGCGCCTGCCGCCGGAGGAGCCGCAACAGTTGGCGATGCTTGCCCCCGGCAATCCCGCGGCCGAACGGGAGCCGATCCGTCGGCGCGCGGTGATGCCGCAGTCGGAGGTCAGCTGCCGCGCGGATCTGCGCCGTCTCGGCGTCGACTTCCGTGACATCCAGCGTATCGCCGATGGGCCGAGCTGCGGCATCGAATACCCGGTCCTGCTCAGCGGGTTTTCCGGCGGGATCAACCTGCAGCCGGCGACAAAGCTCAACTGCCAGACGACATTGGCGTTGGCAAAGTGGGTAAAGTACGAACTCGCTCCATCGTCGCGCTATCGGTATCTGTCCGGTGTGAAGACCATCCAATCCATGGGCGGCTATTCCTGCCGGCGGATGAACAACAGCCGCCAGAAGCGCAACCCGATGTCGGAGCATGCTCGCGGCAATGCAATTGACCTCGGCAAGTTCGTGCTGAAGAACGGCAAGAAGATCGACGTGCGCAAAAAGGGCTTCTTTGCCTTTCGCGAAAAGGGCCTTCTGAACACGGTGCGCGACGACAGCTGCAAGTACTTTCATACCGTGTTGGGACCGGGGAGCAACAAGGAGCACTGGAACCACTTCCACTTCGACCTGCGGTCGCGCAAGTCCGGCTCGAAGTTCTGCGACTAGGCTCGTCCGCCTATCGTGGCTGGCATCATGGCGGCAGGAGCAATTCCGCCGCTCCCTTGAGATCCGGGACCTCGGCGTAAGGCAGCCAGGCGGGGTTGCCGGTTTCGCCACGCCGGTTCACCCAGATCGCGCGCAGATCAAGCTCGTGACGCGCCTTCATGTCCGTATACATGCCCATGGCCACATGCACGGTCTCCTCCGGCACGACGCCCATTGTGCGATAGCCGTATTCGAAAAGTGCGCGAGACGGCTTGTAGGCCCGGGCTTGTTCGGCGGTGACGACATAGTCGAAGGGCACGCCGAGGCGCGCAACCGTCGGGGCAATCAGGTCGTCGTCCGAGTTCGTGAAGATCGCAAGCTGGTAGCGCTGCTGCAGTTGACGCAGAACAGGCGGAACCTCGGGATGCGGGTCCATTGTCATGGGGGACATGGCAATCCGTTCGACATGGTCAGCGCCGGGGATCAGTCCGTGTTCTGCAAAGGCACGCTCGAAGCCGAGGCGCAGGATGTCCTTGTAAGCCCGGTGCGACCTCTCTGCGGTGAGGCTCCGCGACAGGACAGAGAAGCTTTCAAGAATGGCGGGCGCGGCTTCAGTGTCATGTCCGCACTCGGCTAGCGTTTTGGCGATCTCTCGAAGAAGCACTTCGTGCCACTGCACAAGCGTACCATAGCAGTCGAACGTGATCACCTTCGGCACAGGGTCGAGCTTGAACATTGGTTTCTCCGAGCGCATGGACGCTTTGCGGACGCGGGTAGCGCGAGTAAAACGGTGGAAGATAAAGCGCGGTTCCGCGCTAGCCACAACCGGGAGCTTACTTGTCCGACAAGTGGTTTGGTGCGAGAAGACAGAGCTTCCTTGCCTGCCCTCCCTTTTCCCATGCCCGGTCCGCCATGCCTCCCTTCGTTGAAATCATCCCCTATGTCATCGCGCTGGTTGGAGCTGGCGTGCTGGCTGGCGTTCTTGCAGGCATGTTCGGCATCGGCGGGGGCGCGATCCTGGTCCCGATCTTCTTCCATGTCTTCGGCATTCTCCATGTGCCGGAGGAGGTGCGCATGCATCTGGCGCTCGGTACGTCCCTTGCCATCATCGTTCCCACCTCGATCCGCTCCTTCATGGCGCATCGCCAACGCGGAGCGGTGGATACCAAATTGCTGAAGGGCTGGATCGTTGCCGTGCCGCTGGGCACGCTGCTTGCCGCGGGCATTGCGGCGGTGGCCTCGAGCAGGGAGCTGCAACTGATCTTCGCGCTGATCGCGCTGGGGCTGGCCTTGCGGATGATCTTCAATCGCGCCAGCTGGCAGCTGGGGACGGACCTGCCGGGCAATCCGATCAAATTCGCTGTCGGGATGGCGATTGGCGTACTTTCCGGCCTGATGGGGATCGGCGGCGGTGTTCTCAACAACACGTTCATGACCCTTTACGGGCGCTCCATCCACCAAGCCGTGGCAACCTCAGCGGGCGTTGGTGTGTTGATTTCGCTGCCGGGGCTTCTCGGCTATCTGCTCGCCGGCTGGGGCGAGCCGGGTCTGCCGCCGTTTTCGACCGGATACATCAACTGGCTCGCCGTGGTGTTGCTGATCCCGATCACGCTTTCCGTCGCGCCATTGGGCGCACGGCTGGCCCATGCAATGACCAAGCGACAGCTGGAGATCGGCTTTGGGCTGTTCCTGATCACGGTGTCGCTGCAGTTCTTCCTGACGGTATTCGCCTAAGCCTTTTCGAGCGGGGCCAAAACACAGTGTTTTGATTACCGCTATGGTCTCGAGGGCTGTCGCACCTATATTCCGCGCCACTTCAGCTCCGACTCCTTCCGAGATCCTTTCCCATGGCGCCCATTGTTTCCATCCGCAACCTCAAGAAAACCTACGGCAACGGCTTTGAGGCGCTCAAGGGCGTCGACCTCGAGATCGAGGAGGGCGAGATCCTTGCGCTGCTCGGCCCCAACGGAGCCGGCAAGACGACCCTGATCTCGATCGTCTGCGGGCTGATCAATCCGAGCGGCGGCCAGGTCCTCGTCGGCGGGCACGACGTGGTGAAGGACTTCCGCCAGACGCGCGCGATGATCGGTCTGGTGCCGCAGGAACTGACGACGGACCAGTTCGAGACGGTTTGGAACACGGTGACCTTCTCCCGCGGCGTACACGGCAAGAAAGCCAATCCGGCGTTGATCGAGCAGATCCTCAAGGACCTGTCGCTGTGGGAAAAGCGCGACAACATGCTCCGCGAGCTTTCGGGCGGCATGAAGCGGCGCGTGCTGATCGCCAAGGCGCTGTCCTACGAGCCGCGCATCCTCTTTCTGGACGAGCCGACGGCCGGCGTCGATGTCAATCTCCGCCGCGAGATGTGGCAGGTCGTCGAGCGGCTGCGCGAGAACGGCGTCACCATCATCTTGACCACGCACTACATCGAGGAGGCCGAAGAGATCGCCGACCGCGTCGGCGTGATCAATGGTGGAGAGCTTTTGCTGGTGGAAGCGAAGACCGCCCTGATGAAGAAGCTTGGACGCAAGGAACTGCGGCTTGAGCTGAGCGAACCGATCGAGGCGCTGCCAGAAGCACTTGGCTCCTACAGCGTATCGCTGGCGGAAAACGGCGGGGCGCTGATCTACGAATATCAAGGCGAGACGGAGCAGGGCCGAATCGCGACGCTGCTTGGGACGCTTGCCGCCCACGGCATTGAATACCGGGACCTCTCGACGCGGCAAAGCTCGCTCGAGGACATTTTCGTCGAACTGGTGGGACAGAGAGCATGAATTTCGAAGCGGTCAAATCCATCTACCTGTTCGAGATGGCGCGGATGCGGCGCACGCTGCTGCAGAGCGTGGTGTCGCCCGTGCTGACGACATCGCTCTACTTCATCGTATTCGGGACCGCGATCGGCTCGCGGATCGAGCAGATCGAAGGCATCTCCTATGGCGCCTTCATCACGCCGGGCCTCATCATGCTGTCGCTCCTGACGCAGTGCATCGCCAACGGCTCTATCGGCATCTATTTTCCCAAGTTCACCGGGACGATCTACGAGATCCTCTCGGCGCCGATCGCCATGAGCGAGATCCTGCTCGGATATGTGGGCGCGGCGGCAAGCAAGGGGCTGATCATCGGCGTGATCATCCTGGCGACGGCTTCATTCTTCGTGGACATCTCCATCGCCCACCCGGTCATAATGCTGGTCTTTCTGGTGCTGACCGCCATTACCTTCAGCCTGGCGGGCTTCATCATCGGCATCTGGGCGAAGAATTTTGAGCAGCTCAACATCATGCCGATGCTCGTCGTGCCGCCACTGACCTTCCTTGGCGGCAGCTTTTACTCGATCGACATGCTGCCGCCCTTCTGGCAAGCCGTCAGCCATTTCAATCCCGTGCTCTACCTCGTCAGCGGCTTCCGCTGGAGCTTCTACGAGATTGCCGACGTGAACCCGATGATCAGCCTTGGCATGATTGGATTGTTCCTCGTGCTGTGCCTGACCCTGGTCGCCTGGATCTTCCGCACAGGCTACCGTCTGCGCAGCTAGTACGATAGCGGACGAATGGTACGAGCAGAGGTTCTTGCGCGACGGCTTGATTTCCGTCTGCTAACATTCGCTTTCTGAGCAGGGTGATTCATTCGTCTCCAACAGGTCCGGAGACAGTCCTCCCATGCCCAAGGTCAGTCGGGAGACACTCGTCCTGCGACTGACTTCCACATGCACCGGCACGCGAAAACGTGCCGGGTGAGATCAGCAGCAGCATGCCTATCGATGGTCATGATACCGGGAGCCGACCAATGACCGCAGGGATCCGACGAGGCATCGTGGAACGGGTGATGACGCGGCTGGAGGCGCGGGGCGCCAGCTTCGAGCGCGATCCGCAATTCCTTGTTCATGTCGAGGAATGGATCGACGGCAAGATCGAGATGCAGGAATTGCGGGCGCGCTACATGGGTTTCGCGCGTGAGCGCTTGAAGACCGGCACTGACACGACCAAGGATGAATGGCCGGCAGCTAATCCATAAGACGCAGTTCGTCGGTCTGGATCTGCAGCGAAGACAGGGTCGACAGGAAGGTCATGCCGAGCAGGCTTTGTTCGAGGCGGCCTTCCTCCGTCACCATGGCGCGGACGTTTCGGCGGACGATCGGCCCGATGGACATTTCCTCGATGCGGACCGGGGCGGCCACGGCACGGCCATTGGCTGTCTGCACGGTAATCGTATAGGCGAGGTTCTGTGGTTCCAGGCCGATCCGTTCTGCATCCGCGAAGGAAAGGACAACGGCGCTGGCGCCCGTATCGACGAGCATGGAGACCGCTTGACCGTTGACGTTTGCCGGCGCCTGGAAATGCCCGCCCATCCCGCGATGGATAATCACCTCGCTATTGCCGTTGGTCGTGGTCACCTCCACCGCGCTGCCGGGCATCAGGCCTGCCGACAGTCGAGCACCGACACCTTGTAAATCCGTGCGGTAGAGATAGGCGGCCACCAGCGCCATGATGATCACCAGCCAGATGGCGATGTAGCTCAGGATCTGGCTCATGTTTCCGCGTCGGCCAGCGAGCACCCCCACAGAAAGGAGCCCGGCGATCGGCAGGAGGTAGATCATGCGCCCGAAGTCCTCATTGGCCATGCCGAAGGTCTGGCCACTGTCGTGATTGAAGACGAGGAGAGCGAGACCGGCGCCAAGCACCAGCAGAACGAAGGTCAGTCCGTTCATGATGTGACGCGCTCCCGTGCCAGGCGCTGACGCTTCGTTTCGCGCCGTGGTTTGCGTTCGACCGTTTCCAAGCGGGCGGGCAGGATTTCCATCACCGCCAACCGTTCCTTATCGGTGAAGTCCATCCAGCCGGCGATCTCGCCACGGGTGCGCCCGCAACCGAAGCAGTAACCAGTCTTGTCGTCGATGGCGCAGAGGAGAACGCAAGGCGAGATCATGGCTGACATATCGGCGGTTCAAACGATGAGCGCAAGGGCGACCAGAAACACGATTTCGCCAGCCTGTTGCGAGGCGCCGATGGTGTCTCCGGTATGGCCACCCAGCCGCCATCGGACATAGCGGGTGAAGCCAAAGACGGAGATCCCTGAAAGTGCGATCGCGGCGAAGATCGAGATGAAATGGACCACCGCGACGAGGAGCACCAGGCAGGCGAGGGCGCCGCTTGTCACTGCGATTGTCCGCGCCTTGGCATCCGGTTTACCAGCGCCCGCCGCGATGCCACCGGCGCGCGCTGGCGGCAGCGCGTGCCAATGGGCAACCATCAATCCCCGGCTGACGGCGGCACCCGATAACAGCGCCAGCGCCGACAGAGCAGGCGAGGTTGCGGCAAGCGACGCAAGGGCGGTTGCCCGCAAGCCATAGGAAAGGATCAAAGCGATTACGCCATAACTGCCGGTGCGACTATCCTTCATGATGGAGAGCGCCTGCTCCTTGTCGCGCCCCCCACCAAGGCCGTCGGCAGCGTCGGCCAGGCCGTCCTCGTGCAGCGCGCCGGAGAGGAGCGTCATGGCCGCAAGCGCGACAAGCACGGCAAGCAGCGGTTCTGCCTCCCATTCAAGGAACAGCCAGAGCAGCAAGGCCGCTGGCACGGCAAGCACGAGGCCAGCGAGTGGAAAGGCGCGCACCGCGCGGCTGATCGAGCCATCGTGACCTTCGAAAAAGCGGGCCGGGATCGGCATCCGGCTCAGGAAACCGAGTGAACGGGCCAGATCGCCTAAGAATTCCGTCACGTTTGGCAGTTGTCCCTCCTTCAAGGCGCGACTAAGAGAGCAGCAGATGATCTTGATTTGCCGGTAAAGACAAGCGCCGGCTGCCGATAAGAAAGAAGATGCCCATGAGCATGAGCGGCCTGCCTTTCGACGATTTCCGCACACTTCTGCAGAACCTGCCTGGTCCAGACTCGCGCGCGCTGGTCGCAGCACGAGAGCGCGATGCACAGCTGACGAAGCCGCCGGGATCGCTCGGACGCCTGGAAGAGATTGCCATGTGGCTTGCAGCCTGGACCGGACGTCCTCCGGCCGTGACGCGACCGCTGGTGGCAATCTTTGCCGGCAATCACGGCGTGGCGAAGCACGGGATCACCCCATTTCCGTCATCGGTGACACAGCAGATGGTCGAAAATTTCGCGGCCGGCGGTGCTGCGATCAACCAGATTTGCGTAACCCATGATCTGGGCCTGAAGATCTTCGATCTTGCGCTGGATTACCCGAGCGGCGACATCACCTGCGAACCGGCACTGTCAGAGCGCGATTGCGCCGCGACCATGGCCTTCGGCATGGAAGCGATCGCAGGCGGGACGGACTTGCTGTGCATCGGCGAGATGGGGATCGGTAACACGACGATCGCCGCCGCCATCAACCTGGCCCTCTATGGCGGTGAAGCCGAGGACTGGGTGGGACCTGGCACCGGCTCCCATGGTGAGCTTCTGGAGCGCAAGATCCAGGCGGTGAAGACGGCGGTGGCATTCCACAAGGACCACCTGAAGGACCCTCTGGAAGTGCTGCGGCGACTGGGCGGGCGCGAGATTGCGGCAATCGCTGGCGCAATCCTTGCGGCGCGCGTGGAGAAGATCCCGGTGCTGCTCGACGGTTACGTGGTGACGGCAGCGGCCTCCATCCTCAAGGCTGCCAATCCGGCGGCGCTTGACCACTGCCTGATCGGCCATGTTTCGGCGGAGCCAGGCCACATGAAGGCGCTCGAAAAACTTGGCAAGACGCCCCTCCTGGCACTTGGCATGCGTCTTGGGGAGGGCACGGGTGCAGCACTTGCCGCCGGGATCGTCAAGGCCGCCGCTGCATGCCATTCCGGCATGGCAACCTTCGAGCAGGCCGGCGTGAGCGCGGGAAATTGAGCATGGAGAAAGCGCCTCGCGAAAGTGGTATCAAGAAGGCGAGCGGGCCTCGGCGCGTTGTGGCCGCCACGCGCTACTCGATGCAGGGCATGATCCGCTGCTGGCAAGAGGAGGCTTTCCGGACCGAGGCTGTTGCCTTCGGCCTGGGGCTCCTTCTGTTCGTCCTGATCGGCGCGGACCTCTTCCAATATCTCGTCTTCGTGGTGCTGATGCTGGTTCTTTTCGCCGTAGAGGCGCTGAACACGGCAATCGAAGAGCTTGTGGACAGGGTCTCTCCGGAAATCTCGACGGTTGGTCGTCATGCCAAAGATCTTGGCTCGTTTGCCGTGTTCTGCCTGTTGTGCGCGAACGGGCTGTTCGTGCTGTGGTGCGTCTACGACACCCTCATCCGGTAAACGCCGCGCTGTTCCAACCTCGGCTGTTTACGCAAACGTCCGGCGGCGGCGTACCACCGGAGCCGCGTCCTCGATGGCCGGAACGCTTTGCAGGATGCGGGTCGAGGGCAGGATGGCGATTGCTTCCGTGCCTTCGCGCAGCTTGGAGCGAAGCACGAATTGTCCATCATGTTTCGCCAGGATTGCCTGAACGATAGGCAAGCCAAGCCCCGTGCCCTGCTCGGCGCTCTTGATGGCGATGGATCCCTGGCCAAAGGCCGACAGCACGATCGGGATTTCTTCCTCCGGGATGCCGGGTCCATTGTCCTTGATTGCGACATACTGGCCGCCACCCGCCGTCCATCCCACCTTCACCGTGATCTCTCCGCCCTGGGGCGTGAACTTCACGGCATTGGACAGGAGGTTGAGGACGACCTGCCGGATCGCCTTCTCGTCGGCCCAGATCTGCGGCAGGGTCGGCTCGAACTGCTGGTGGATGGTGATGCTCTTGCCGCTGGCGCGTAGCTGCACCATGCCGATGCAGTCCTCGGCGATCTCCAGGAGCGACAGCGCATCCTCGTTGAGTTCGTAGCGACCCGCCTCGATGCGCGAAAGGTCGAGGATCTCGTTGATCAGATCGAGGAGGTGCTGCCCGGATCGATGAATGTCGCCGGCATATTCTTGGTAAGTCGGGTTGGCCATCGGCCCCAGCACTTCCGCATTCATGACCTCAGAAAAGCCGAGGATGGCGTTGAGCGGAGTGCGCAGTTCATGCGACATCGAGGCCAGGAACCGAGACTTGGCCAGATTGGCTTCTTCTGCCCGCCGGCGCGCCTCGTCCGACATGGATTTGGCCACTTCGAGCTCTGCAATCAGATCGTCCTTCTCGGATTGGTAGGACATCAGTGTCAGGTTCGAGCGATACTGCCGATCGGCGATGTAGTGAAAGAAGACCACGGCGATGGCCGACATGCCGGCAAGCCCGATGTCGAGCATGTGACGCGACAGCACAGCCGAGATCAGCAGCGTGAGAATGAGCGGCAGGAAACCGAAGAGCACGCCCTGGCGCAGCATCACGCCGTTCATGGCACCGATGGAGATCGCGACCAGTAGGACGGCGGCCTTGTAGAAATAGAAGCTGTCGCCGGAGCAGCTATGGCAAGCCTGCAGCGAAAACAGTGCCCAGCAGCCGCCCGCCAGCACTTGCACTGCCAGCAGGCGGCGGCGCCAGCGGGTTGCCTCGAGTGCGGCAATTTCGATCCGGCTTATGCGCCGTGCAAGGAGCACGTTGAGTGCGTGAACACTGAGTGCCAGCAGCGCCCAGCCGAGAAGATTGGCTGCAGGGTTGAGATAAAGCCCGATTGCGGTGACGACTGCCACGAACAGTGGCGTGACAAGCGCGCTCTGCAGGACGGCATTGACATGGAGCGCCAGCGCGTCCCGGTCGAAGACGATGGTGCTGCGTCCGGTGGACTGAAGGCGTTCGCGCGTCGCGCGCACCGTCTTCGAAACAGCCCGGTTGCGGTTGCTTCGAGACAGGTCGACGATGTTCTTATCGGTCGAGGTACTGACGCCGTTACTCATAACCACTGGATCGATGTCCCTAATGGTTGTGAGCCTAGTGGCGAAACCTTAAGAAGATGCTGCCGGGCAAGGATTTGTTTGCCATTTCCTTGAAGCTTCTGTTGTTGATTAAGGCGGGATCGTGACATCAATTTTGCGGAAATTGCGCGGCTCGGGCCTCTTGCTTGCCTTCGTCTTTCTTGGCGCGTTGATCGCTGCCAAGCTGGACGATGCGGCGTCGGTTCGGATTGACGGGCCTTTCGTTGCGATTGATGGCGATACGCTCGCGGTGGGTGCCGAGCGGCTGCGGCTTGAAGGGCTGGATGCGCCGGAGGTTCGGCAGGTCTGCCAGGACACGAGCGGCGTTGACTGGGCTTGCGGGTCAGAAGCGCAAGCGGCCCTCGAACGCCTTACTTCGGCCGCCTCAGCGGTGTGCAGCGGTTCGAGCCGGGACCGGTATGACCGGCTTCTCGTCCGTTGCCGTGACGGCGCGCTGGACATCAATGCGCAGATGGTGCGCATTGGCTTGGCCGTCGCGTCAGGAGACTACAGCTCGGAAGAAGGCGAGGCGCGCCAGGCAAGCCAGGGGCTGTGGGCCGGCTCCTTCGAGAGGCCGCGTGATTGGAGAGTTAGGCACGGGATCATGGATGACCCGGCCGCTGCGGAAGGAATTCTTGCTTGGCTGAAAGGGTTGTTCGGCAAGTGATGAAGGTGAAGTCCGCAGATGCGATCCCGGCGCCAGAGGATGTGCTCGACGATCTGCGCGCCACCATCGCTGCCTGCCGGATCTGTCGCGACGTGCCTGCACGCGGCATCGAGGATCGTCTGCCGCATGAGCCACGTCCCGTTGCTGTTCTTTCCGGCAAGGCAAGGATCCTGATTGCGGGCCAGGCGCCGGGGCTGCGCGTGCACCAGAGCGGGCTCCCTTTCAACGACGCATCGGGCGATCGTCTGCGGGATTGGCTTGGCGTTGATCGTGAAGCGTTTTACGACCGGGACCGCTTCGCCATCGTGCCAATGGGGTTCTGCTTTCCCGGCTACGACGCCAAGGGCAGCGATTTGCCGCCGCGTCGCGAATGTGCTCCCCTTTGGCGCCAGACGGTGGTGGACTCAATGCCGCAGATCGAGCTGGTGCTGGCAATCGGCCAGTATGCGCAGGCCTGGCATCTGGGAGCGCGCCGGCGCAAGGGGATGACCGAGACCGTCCGAAACTGGCGGGAGTATTTCTTCAGCAATCAGGGGCCGCATGTTCTGCCTTTGCCGCATCCAAGCTGGCGCAACACGGGCTGGCTGAAGCGCAACCCCTGGTTCGAAGAGGAGGTCTTGCCCCTGCTAAAGCAGCATGTGGATAGATTGACGCACTGAGACGAATCTCGGTCCAGACGTGGTAAAAGAGGCTATGCAGGAGAAAATCATTTCGAAGGACCGTGTGATGGATCGTCTCGACCGCAAAATCCTCCGTATCCTCCAGGAAGACACCACGCTTGCGGTGGCCGACCTCGCAAAGAAGGTTGGTCTGTCGACGACCCCGTGCTGGCGTCGTATCCAGAGGATGGAGGAGGAGGGGGTGATCCGCCGCCGGGTGGCTCTTCTCGATCCGGTCAAGGTCAACACCAAGGTCACCGTCTTCGTCTCGATCCGGACGGCAAGCCATTCGATCGAATGGCTGAAGCGTTTCTCCGAAGTGGTGGTCGACTTCCCCGAAGTGGTCGAATTCTACCGCATGAGCGGCGACGTTGATTACCTGTTGCGCGTGGTGGTGCCGGACATTGCTGCCTATGATGCCTTCTACAAGCGACTGATCGCCAGGATCGAGATCCGCGACGTGTCGTCTGCCTTCGCCATGGAGCAGATCAAGTACACGACCGAGCTGCCGCTTGATTATATGCTGCTTGACCAGAAATCCGGCGAAGACTGAGCAAGTTCAGGCGCGACAGGACTTTTCGGCCGTCAGCTCGCAAGGCTTCCGCATGGTGATGCGAGTCGCGCTCGAGGTGTCGGGTGCAGCGCCTCGTGGCTACTATGACGGTGCCGTTGCGCATCGGATGCGCAACGATCTCATCAGCCGAAAAGGCAGGATCAAGCGCTACTTGTCCAGGCGCGAGAGCAGCGAGGACGTGTCCCAGCGGTTGCCGCCCATGGACTGGACGTCGCCGTAGAACTGATCGACCAGCGCAGTGACGGGAAGCTTGGCGCCGTTGCGTCGCGCTTCAGCCAGGCCGATGCCGAGGTCCTTGCGCATCCAGTCGACGGCGAAGCCGAAGTCGTATTTTCCCGCA
>CAYNED010000012.1:0-27772 GCA_964396135.1 uncultured Neorhizobium sp. | reverse complement strand
ATGGCGCCCTCGGCGATGAACTGCTTGAACATGATACGGTTCTGGCACATTTCGCCTGTCGCGACCTTCACCGGCCCGATGGCTTGGCGGATCTTGCGATGGCCCGCCACGTCGTCCGGGCTCGTGGGCTCTTCGATAAAGAACGGGTTGGCGAAGGAAAGCTTCTTCACCCAGTCGATCGCCTGGTCGACCTCCCAGACCTGATTGGCGTCGATCATCAGGTAGCGGTCTGGGCCGATCACCTCACGGGCGATGGTGAGGCGGCGGATGTCGTCCTCCAGGTCGCGACCGACCTTCATCTTGACGTGGTGGAAGCCGGCATCGACCGCCTCCTGGCAGAGGCGGCGGAGCTTTTCCTCCGGATAGCCAAGCCAGCCGGCGGACGTCGTGTAGCAGGCATAGCCTTCCTGCTTCAGCGTCGCGATGCGCTCCGTCTTGCCGGTTTCGGCTTGTCTGAGGATGGCGACGGCTTCGTCGCGCGTCAGCACATCGGTCAGGTAGCGGAAGTCGACGATGTCGGCGATTTCTTCCGCCGATAGCTCAGAAACCAGCTGCCAGACCGGCTTGCCCTGCTGCTTGGCGAGAAGATCCCAGAACGCGTTAACGACGGCACCGGTGGCAAGGTGCATGGCGCCCTTGTCTGGACCGATCCAGCGGAGCTGGCTGTCGCTCGTCAGGTGCCGCCAGAACTTGCCTGGGTTCTGGCGGAAAGCGTCGAGATCCTGCCCAACCACGAGATGCCGCATCGCTTCGATTGCCATGCAGCAGATGTCGTTGCCGCGGCCGATGGTGAAGGTGAGGCCGTGGCCTGCCAGCCCGTCATCGGTGTCGAGGATGACATAGGCTGCCGAATAATCGGGATCCGGGTTCATCGCGTCAGAACCATCCAGGCTCTGGGACGTGGGAAAGCGCAGGTCGAAGACGCGAAGATCGGTGATGCGGGTCATGGCGGTCTCTGTGGTGGAAGGGAAGGATCAGATGGTCCAGCCGCCGTCGATGGCGAAGGCCTGGCCGGATGTATAGGTGGCGCCGGCGATATAGACGGCGAGATCGGCGATCTCTTCCGGTGAGCCGAGGCGGCCCATGGGCTGGCGGGCGATGAAGGCGGCCCGTGCAGTTTCATAATCGCCTTGGGCGCGCATGCGGTCCTGCAGCGACGGGCTTTCGACGGTGCCGGGGCAGATGCAGTTGCAGCGGATGCCCTGCGTCACGTAGTCGGCCGCCACGTGCTTGGTCAGGCCGATCACCGCAGCCTTGGTGGTGCCGTAGGCGAAGCGGTTCGGCACACCCTTGATGCTGGAGGCGACCGACGACATGTTGATGATCGATCCGTCCTTGCGCTCCAGCATGCCCGGCAGCACAGCGCGGATCGTGCGGATCATCGCCTTGACGTTGAGGTCGAAGGCGAAATCGAGGTCGCTGTCCTTCATCTCCAGGATCGAGCCGCCGTGAACGACGCCCGCGCAGTTGAAGAGAATGTCGACGCGGCCGATCTGGTCTACCGCGGCATTGACGGCTGCTTCGTCGAGAACGTCGAGTCTCGAAGTCTTCAGGTTTTCGAGCTTGGGCAGCTCTGCAAGCGCCTGTTCGTTGATGTCGGTTGCGTGCACCATCGCGCCGGCTTCGGCGAAGGCAATGGCGGAGGCCCGGCCGATGCCCTGGCCAGCTGCGGTGATGAGAACGGTTTTTCCTGCAAGGCTCTTTGTCATGTCATTCCTCGGATGTCTTGAGCGACGGTGTCAGTCGTGGTGGAAGACTTCTTCCATCATCGCCCACCATTCCCCTTCCTTACGGCTTTCCAGCGGGTCCTGGCAGGGGATCGTAAAGGACCACCACTCCTGGTTCTTCGGGTCCGCTGCCATCTTTGCCATGTCGGCCTCGAAATCAGTGCCGTGATATTCCCAGGTGCCGAACAGCAGGTTCTCCGGCTCGCGCAGGAAGATCGTGTAGTTGCGGATGTTGCAGCGGGAGATCAGTTCCAGCACTTCAGGCCAGACCGCCGCGTGGAGGCGCTTGTATTCCGCGAGCATCTCCGGCTTGACGCCGATCACCATCCCCATGCGCTGCATGCCCGTCTCCTCAGATCTCGATCATGGCCTTGACGACGCCCGCGCCAGGGTCGGTCAGTCCCGCAAAACGCTCCGGAACCTCCGCAAGCATCATGCGGTGCGTGATCAGCGCTTCCGGCACCTCGCCTGCGCGCATAGCTTCCATCACGCGTTCGAAATCCTCGACCGTTGCGTTGCGGCTGCCGAGCAGCGATGTCTCACGCTTGTGGAATTCCGGGTCGGAGAAGCTGATGTCACTCGAGACGATCGAAACGAAGACATAGGTCCCGCCATGGCCGACGAAGCCGAAGCCGCGCTCCATCGCTTTGGGATTGCCGGTTGCGTCGAACACAGCATCGAAGAAATCGCCGTTCGTAATCTCGGACAAGTTCTGCTGGTCACCGTCACCGAGTTGTACGGTATGTGAGGCGCCAAGATGCTTTGCTGCGAAATCCAGCCTGTCGGAGCGTCCGTCGAGGAATGTCACTTCGGCACCATCGAGGCGTGCAAAGATCGCTACGGCCATGCCGATCGGGCCGGCGCCAACCACGAGCACCTTCTGGCCAGGCTGGACGACGGCACGGGCAACGGCATGCGCGCCGATCGCCAGAAACTCCACCATGGCTGCCTGATCGACCGACAAGCCCTCCGCCTTCAGCACGAAGCGCTCCGGCAGGCTGAGATACTCCGTCATGCCGCCGTCGCGGTGGACACCAAGCACGCCGATATTGCGGCAGCAGTTTGTCTTGCCCTTGCGGCAGGCACTGCAGTGACCGCACGAGATGTAGGGAATGATCGAAACAGTGTCGCCCGGCGTGAGATGGCTGGCGACCGGCACCTCTTCGACGATTCCTGAAAGTTCGTGGCCCATGACCCGGGGGTAGGACAGATAGGGCTGGTTTCCCGTGAAGATGTGCAGATCCGTGCCGCAGACGCCGACACGCCGCAGCCTTACAAGAACCTCTCCCTCGCCGCGTGTTGGCTTTGGCCGCTCGGTGGCGGAAAGGGTTCCGGGGGAATCGCAAATGATCGTCAGCATTGTCAGCCTGTCATGAGGTTTGGCGGCGCTTGCCGCCGAGATTGTAGAAACGGTGCGCATTGCCACCGAAAATGGCCTCGTGGTGCTCTCCCGGCACGATGTCGAGACACTGGGTGAGCCAAGCCTGGTATTCTCCGGCAAGCCGCAGCACCGGCCAGTCGCTGCCCCAGAGCACACGTTCCGGCCCGAAGAGGTCGAGGACGGTTTCGGCATAGGGCCGCACGGCGGCCGGCTTCTGGTCGCCAGCCTCGGTCAGCAGGCCCGACAGCTTGCAATGCACATTGGGAAGTTCGGCAAGTGCCTTCATCCGCGCGTACCAATCGACGAACCTGCCCTCGGCGATCAAGGGCTTTGCACAGTGATCTATGACGATCGGCAGCCGCGTCGACCGACGGGCGAAGTCGAGAAGCGCATCGAGGTGCCTCGGCAGCACCAATGCGTCGAACACGAGTCCCTGGTCGATCATCGCGGAGACGGCAGGTTTCAGCGCAGGATCATCGATCCAGCGATCATCAGCGATATCCTGAAGCATTGGACGGAAGCCCTTGAGCTTCGGGTACTGCGCCAGTTGCGCAATGGCCGCGGGTGCATCCGGCGATTTCAGGTCCGTCCAGCCGATAACGCCGAGGATGAAGGCGTTGGCATCAGCCAACTCCAGCATGAACTGGGTGTCCGCCTCCTTCTCCATGGTCTGCACCAGCACCGTGCCATCGACGCCGGCTTCAGCCAGAAGCGGTTGCAGGTCTTCCGGCATGAAATCACGGTGGATCGCCGCCAGTTCTGCGGGAGGCCATTGTCCCTTCCGGTCGGCGAGGCGCCAGAAATGCTGGTGGGAATCGATCCGCATTGCGTTACGCTCCGTCACGCGGAAGCGGGACGCCTTCCGCGATCAATCCGCGCTCGCGCAGCCGCTGCCAGAAGCTGGCGGGGATGTTTTCCGAGAACCAGGATAGGTTGGATTTGATCTGTTCGGCCGTACGAGCGCCGGACACGATGGTGACGGCCGCAGGGTGGAGGAGCGGGAACTGCAGAGCCGCCGCCTGCAGGCTTACGCCCTCCTCCTCGCAGGCCGTACGGAGGGCATCGACGCGGGCAAGCACGTCGGCGGGCGCTTCGGCGTAGTTGAACTTCGTGTTGCCGGCAAGAATGCCCGAGTTGAATGGGCCGGCAACGACGATGCCGACGCCGCGGCGCGCGCAGTCATCCATCAGCGGCAGGCTTTCCTGTTCCAGGAGCGTGTAGCGTCCGGCGAGCATCGAAACGTCGATGTCGAAGACTTCCAGGGTGTCGCGAATGACCTCCCACTCGTTCACGCCAAGACCCACGGCCTTGGTGGACCCTTCGTCCCGCAGCTTGCCCAGCGCCCGGAATCCGCCGCCATCGGTCAACTGGCTCCAGTAGTGTTCGTGCTTGTCCCCATGGGTCATGCGGCCGATGTCGTGGACATAGAGGATGTCGGGCTTCAGGATGCCGAGGCGTTGCTGGCTTGCCTCGAAGGATCGCATGATGCCGTCATAGCTGTAGTCGTAGACCGGTCGGAAGGGGAGGGGCCGGACGTAACCATCCTCCTCCTCACCCACAGTCTCGTCCGGCGTCATGACGCGGCCGACCTTGGTGCTGAGCACATAAGCCTCGCGCGGCATGTCCGTCAGCATGGTGCCGAGCCGGCGTTCCGAGCGGGTGTAGCCGTAGAAGGGAGCGGTATCGAAATAGCGGATGCCCGCATCCCAGGCCGCCTTGAACGCACCGGCGGATTCCTCGTAGCTCGTCACGCGGTAGAGGTTGCCCATCTGGGCACAGCCGAGGCCGACCAGGGTGACATCCACATCGGCGCGAGGAAGTTTTCGAGTTTCGGCGGCGTTCATCAAGGCATTCCTTGGAAAAGGGCGCGCATCATTTGCGATGCGCGCCAGGGAGGATTTTAGTAGAGGACGTTCTGCGCTTCCGGCTTGTCGATATTGTCCTTGGTGACAACCACGACGCCGGTATCGACGAACTTCTCGACCTTCTCCTTGTTGATGATCTTGGTGACTGTCTGGACGCCGAGTTCGCCCATCTGGAACGAGCCCTGAACAGCGATTGCGGCCAGCGTGCCGTCCTTCACGAACTCCTGGAGGTCCTGGTTGCCGTCGAAGCCGACGGCGACAACCTGGCCAGCCTTGCCGGACTGCTTCAGCGCGCGGCCCATGCCGATCGCGGTTGGTTCATTGGCACCAAACATGCCCTTGAGGTCGGAGTTTGCAGCCAGAACGTCCGTCGTCTGGTTCAGCGCGGTCGCCATCTGCGACTGCGAATAGAAGGGGCCGACAATCTCAAGCTTGGAGTTCGCCTTGATATAGTCGGTGAAGCCACCGACGCGGCCGATTTCCGAGCCGGCGCCTGCCACGTAGGACATGACGGCGATCTTACCCTCGGTGCCGACTTTGTCGATCAGCGCCTGTGCAGCGAGTTCACCGGCCTTCTTGTTATCGGTCGCCAGGAAGGACTGGTAGTACTGCTCCGCACCTTCGGCGAGCATCGAGTCAACGATGACGACGGGGATGCGGGCTTCCCATGCCTTCTTTACGGCAGGAACCAGGGCGTCCGGATCGGACGGAGCAAGGACGATGCCGGCAACGCCGCGGTTGACCGCATTCTCGACCATGTTGACCTGGTCAGCGATTGCCGATTCCGCAGCCGGACCCTGGAAGGTCATCGTGTGTTCCGAGACATCCTTCATGGCGGCGTCAGCGCCCTTCTGGACGTTCTGCCAGAAGGTCGAGTTGACTGTCTTGACGATCACAGCGATCTCACCGGCCTGCGCGGCCGAAAAGGCCCCCAGGCTCATGGCGGATGCGAGTAGTGCAGTAGCGAGTTTCTTCATGTCTTCCTCCAAAGAATTGGCCTGACCGGCCGGTTGCGGGAGCTCCTCACTCCCTCATGCATTCGCGGATAAGGGTCCGCACCCGTTCGTCATCGGCGGTTGCGCAACTGGTCGATCCAGACGGTGCCCAGAATGACGAGGCCGATGATGATCTGCTGGGTGAAGGCGGAGACGCCGTTCATGTTAAGGCCGTTGCGCAGGATGCCGATGACGAAGGCACCGATGGCGGTTCCGGAAATCGTGCCGACGCCGCCGATGAGCGAGGTGCCGCCGATAACGGCGCTGGCAATGGCATCGAGTTCGTACATGACGCCCTCGTTCGGCTGCGCGGTGACAAGCCGGGACATCAAGACGCACCCGGTCAGGCCGGCAAGCGTGCCGGAAAGTACGTAGGTGAAGCTGACGACCCTGGTGACGTTGACGCCGGATAGCCGCGCCGCGTCAGCATTTGATCCGACTGCATAGATATGGCGCCCCAGTACCGAGCGGTTCAGCATCAGCGACACGGCCACCGCGATGACCACCATCAGGATGACGGGGTAGGGGATGCCCGGGAAAACGACGGTGGGAAAACCGTCATCGCCGATGTTGACCACGCGAAACAGCGATCCGTTGCCGAGCACGCCAAAGGACTCGCCAAGACCTGAAACGGCTCTGGCGCCGGTGATCTGAAGCGCAACGCCCCTGGCAATCAGCATCATTCCGAGTGTGGCGATGAACGGGGGCAGTTTCATCCTGGTTACCAGCAGCCCATTGATCCAGCCGCACAGCGAGCCTGTCAGGATGCCGATCAGCATGCCGATGGGAACCGGCATCCCCCATTCCTTCACAGCAATTGCTGCGACGACGCCGGCGAGGGCCAGCACGGAGCCGACGGACAAGTCAATGCCGCCGGTGATGATCACGCAGGTAGCGCCGATGCCGAGAAGCGCGATCGAAGTCACCTGAAGCGCGATCGTCATGCCGTTGTTGACAGTGAAGAAGGCGCTGCTCGTCGCCGAGAACACGGCGATCAGGACGAAGAGGCTGCCGAGTGCAGCAAACTTCTGGATGATGTCCTTCTGCCGGTCGCTCAGCCGTCGGGTTCTTGGTTCGCTCACGTCCGTCATCGCTTACCCTCAGTGCGCCTTCGGGCCATAGCCCGAGGCGTATCGCATGATTTCTTCCTGATCGGTGTTCCGCGTCTCCAAAACACCGGTGATGCGCCCGCCGTGAAACACGGCGACGCGGTCCGTCATCCCAAGGATCTCGGGCAGTTCCGAACTGATAAGCACCACGCCGATACCCTGGGCGGCCAGTTCGTCCATGATTTTGTAGATCGCAAATTTCGCGCCGACGTCGATGCCGCGGGTCGGCTCGTCAAAGAACATCACCTTCGGCTTGCGGAACAGCCACTTGCCAATGATGATCTTCTGCTGATTGCCGCCCGACAGGAGCCGCACCGGCTGCTTGATCGAGGGCGTGCGGATGTCGAGAAGGTCGACATACTGCCTCGCCACCTCGTTGTGCTTGACGAAATCGATCATGCCGATGCCGTTCGAGACTTCCGCCATGTTGGCAAGGGTCATGTTGGCGTCGACCGGCATCTTGATCGCCAGGCCATGGGCCTTGCGGTCTTCCGACAGATACGCAATCCCGGAAGCGATGGCGTCACGCGGGGAACGGATGGTCAATGTCTCGCCGTGCAACGTGATCGTGCCAGCATCGAGCGGATCGGCTCCAAAGATGGCGCGAGCGACCTCGGTTCGTCCCGCTCCCATTAGCCCGGAAAAGCCCAGGATTTCGCCACGCCTGAGGGCAAAGCTGACATCGGTAAAAACGCCGGCTCGCGTGAGGCCGGTCGCGCTGAGCACGATGTCCTGCGCGGGCACCGATCTGCGCTCTGGAAACTTCTCTTCCAGGGAACGACCGACCATCTTCGCAACGATGTCATTGATGGTCGTATCGGCAAACGCGTCGGTCGCGATGTAGCGGCCGTCGCGAAGCACCGTTACCCGGTCGACGATCTCCGCCATCTCGTCCAGACGGTGCGAGATGTAGACGATGCCGACACCCGAAGCCTTCAAGTCCCGAATGACATTGAAGAGCAGGCTCGTTTCCTGCTCTGTCAGGGAGGACGTTGGCTCGTCCATGATCAGCACTTCGGCATCGAGCGACAGAGCCTTGGCGATTTCTACCATCTGCCGTTGCGCGACCGAAAGCGTGCGTACGAGCGTATCCGGATCGAGGTTGACGCCGAGGCGATCCAGGCAGCGCTTCGCGTCGCTGCGAAGTTTCTTGCTGTCGACCAGGAAGCCTCGCCGCGGCTCACGGGCGAGATAGATGTTCTCGGCCACCGACAGGTGCGGCACGAGGTTGAGCTCCTGGTGGATGATAGCAATGCCGGCAGCTTCCGACTGCAGAGGCGACGCGAACCGGCTCTCTTGGCCTTTGTAGATGATTGTGCCGCTCGTCGGCTGGTAGACGCCGCTGATGATCTTCATCAGCGTCGATTTGCCAGCGCCGTTCTCCCCGCAGACGGCGTGAACTTCACCGGGGAGCAGGTCGAAATGAACATTGGAGAGAGCAAGGACGCCGGGAAATTCCTTGGTGATACCCTCAAGGCGCAGCAGCGGCGCACTCTCCGCGAATGCTGCTGGTTTGGGTTGCATATCGGCCGAACTCTCCACGGCGGCTCCTCCCTGCTTGTCGGCCAAGCTCCAACCGCCGACCCGCAATGGTTAAACCCGCGGCGCAAAACTGGTCAAGCCAATTTTTCAAAACTGTGGCTTTTGGGGAAGAGAGTGAGATGAAAATGGTTCAGCGGATAGGCTTTCCTGTGTCTGATCGTGCTTGCCCGCGACCCAGCAGGCGCGTATGGTAAGGCCAGATTGAAGCGACCGGTGGAAATGAACGGACCCATAAAGGCGGCGGAGCCGCGCAGGCTCTACCAGCAGATTGCCGATCAGATACGGGCGCTGGTCCAGGGCGGACATTTCGCGCCCGGCGCCCGGCTGCCGGCGGAGCGGGATCTGGCGCAACAACTCGGCGTATCGCGGCCCTCTCTTCGCGAAGCACTGATCGCCCTCGAGATCGAGGGCAGCGTCGAGATCCGCATGGGATCCGGCATCTATATCACTGTCGAGCCCGAACGCCGTCCTGGACAGACAGGCTCCATGGGCGAAAGCCCGCTGGAGTTGATGCAGGCGCGGGCGGCAATCGAAAGCACCGTCATCACGCTCGCAACCGCTCGCATGACGACCGAGGTGCTGAAGTCGATACGCCAGACCCTGGACGACATGCGCAGCGAGATCGAGGAAGGGCGCAAGCCCTTGGATCAGGACCGCATGTTCCACCTGACGATTGCCGATCAGAGCGGGAATTCGGTGCTCGCGAGGATCGTGGGCGATCTTTTCGACGAGCGCCATAGCCCGATGTCTGCACGTATCCGGACCCGTTTCGAGACGCCGCAGACATGGAACTTTGCGCTTTCCGAGCACGAAGCGATTTATGCGGCACTGGAGGCGCGCGACCCGCTTCAGGCGCAGGCGACGATGCATGCGCATCTGGAAGAATCGAAGCGCCGCTGGATGGAAAACGAGCCGCGCTAGTCACACCTATATTAGAAGAACGCAGGAGACCCTCCTGGGAGGAAGCAGCCATGGACGCCATCGTATCCCCGATCATCATTCTTAACGCAGCAGACGACGTCGGTGTAGTCCGGCGCTCCGTCCAGCCGGGCAATCTCGTCGGATATGGCGACCTTGTTGCCCGTGAACTCATCGGTCGCGGCCACAAGGTGGCCATCCGGCGCATTGCATCCGGCGCCGAGGTGAAGAAATATGGCCAGGTGATCGGCGTTGCGACACAGGATATCGAGCCCGGTAGCCACGTGCACCTGCACAATCTGGCGATGCTGCCGTCCGAGCACGAACACCAGTTCAGCGTCGACATCGAAGAAAAAGGCATGCTGCCGGAAGCCGAGCGGCGCACTTTCTTAGGATATGACCGGGGATTCGGCGGGGCCGGTACCCGCAACTACATAGGCATCATCGCGTCCGTCAACTGTTCCGCCACCGTCTCCCGCTATATTGCCGACTACTTCAACCGGATGGGCGGGCTCGACGGATTTGACAATATTGATGGCGTCGTGGCGCTGACCCATGGCGGTGGCTGCGCGCTCAACAACAAGTCGGAAGGCTACCGGGTCCTCATCCGCACCATCCAGGGCTACGCCAAGCACCCGAATTTCGGCGGCATCCTGATGATCGGGCTGGGCTGTGAGACCAATCAGATCGGTCCGATCCTGGAACACTACAAGATGGAGGAAGGCGACCGGCTGCGGACGATGACCATCCAGCAGCACGGCGGGACCCGCAAGACCATCGATGCGGCCATCGAGATCATCAAGGAAATGCTGCCGGGCGTGAACGCGGCGGTGCGAACGCCGCAGCCGCTTTCCAAGCTGAAGGTCGCGCTGGAGTGCGGTGGATCGGATGGCTATTCGGGCATCTCTGCAAACCCGGCGCTCGGCTATGCCTCCGACCTCATCGTGCGCAATGGCGGGACGACCGTTCTGTCGGAAACGCCGGAGATCTACGGTGCCGAGCACCTGCTGACGCGGCGTGCGATAAACCCGGACGTTGCCAACAAGCTGTTGCAGCGGATCGACTGGTGGCGCGACTACACCGCCCGCAACGGGGATGAACTCAATAACAATCCCTCGCACGGCAACAAGCTGGGCGGTCTGACGACCATTCTGGAAAAATCCCTCGGCGCCGTCGCGAAGGGTGGCTCCATGCCGCTGAAGGCCGTCTATGAATTTGCCGAGACGGTGACGGAGCAGGGTTTCGTGTTCATGGATACGCCGGGCTACGATCCGGTTGCCGTGACGGGCCAGGTGGCCGGCGGTTGCAATGTCATCTGTTTCACGACCGGCCGGGGTTCCGTTTCGGGATTCAAGCCGTCGCCCTGCATCAAGATCGCCACCAACTCCGAAATGTACGAGCACATGAAGGAGGACATGGACATCAACTGCGGCGGGATCGTCACCGGCGACGAGACGATCGAGCAGTCGGGGCAGAGGATTTTCGAGGACATCATAGCTGTTGCATCAGGAAAGAAGACCCTGAGCGAGACCTATGACTACGGCGACAACGAGTTCGTGCCGTGGCAGATCGGCGCGGTGACCTGAGCCACCGCGCCTGGAGATTTAGCGGCCAGCGACCTTCTGCTGCTGCTTGATGACCGGTGCCGGGGTCGGCGCGATGCCGAAGAGTTTTTCACGTTCCCGCCAGATGGCGGGGATGGCGAGGAGCGCGATGCCGACAAAGGCGATCGCGGTCTTCGTCACCTGGCTAAGCTCGGGCGAGCGACCGTCGAAATAATAGACGGCATAGACAATCGCGACGTGCCACACATAGACATAAAGCGAGTGGCGGCCGATCAACTGCAGGAACTTCAGCGAGAAGATCCAGGTGAAAACGCCCGCCGCGTTCCGCACGAAGCTCGATGGATGCTTAGGGCCGGCTGCGATCAACCAGGTCACGAGCGCAGCAACGGCAATGAAGTTCAAGAGATAGACTGGACCAAAATCGGCGCGCACTTCCATGGCTGCGAATTTGCCGATCATGAAGTCCGGCATCATGCCATTGGCCGTCATGATCCGCAGCGGCAGGAAGAACAGCACGACGATCAGCGCCATCTTCGGAATGAAGGTGTTCTCTGGTGTCAGGATGCGGTTCCAGTTGATCTTTCCGGCAGATGTCATCGCACCGAGCACGAGGCCCGAATAGAACACGATCTGCCAGCCCAGCAGGTTGAAGCTCGCACGGATTCCCTGGTCATCGGGACCAAGAACAAGCTGGTTCATGGGCTCGGTAAAGATGCGCTGCAGGCCAAGCTGGGCTGCCATCCACAGGACGAGCGAGCCCGCCAGCACGTAGTGCCACTTGTCGTCAAGAACCAGCTTCACCAAGAGCGGCGCAAACAGCATGTAGACGATATACTGCGGCAGGATATCCATGAAGGTAGGCTGGAACAGGAAGGTCGCAATTGCGGCCAGGCGCAACGGGTCGTCGAATGTCGTATAGCCCAGCCAGTTGTACCAGACGCTATAGGCATCCGGCAGGAACATCTGTGCGACCATCACTGCGAGCACAATTCCCATTGCGTAACGGTAAAGCTCGAACGCCCTGGAATAGATCGCCTGACGCCCTGCGGCATACCCGTTCTTCATCATCTTGCGGGCATAGACCATGCCGATAAGCAGACCGGACAGAAACACGAAGCCCTGCGCGTCTTCGACGAAGGCAAGCTGATTGTGGTTGACTTTGACCAGCCAGTAGCCGCCAGCGAAGATCAGGTGGTTGATCAGCATGAAAACGAGGAAATAGCCTCGCATACCATCGATAAGGTCAAACCGTTTCATCGGTCGCGGTCTCCGTTGTGCCGTGCCGATGCGCTTGGGTCGCCCGGTTCGGTCTTGCCTCTGGGGGCCAGGATTTCTGCGCCACAAACGCGGTGACGAGCGAGTCAGTTCCGCTCGCCGGGTTGGCGCCTACTTCCTAAGAAGAGCCGGATGACTGCTAGATGAACGGGACGGGCTATTCCGCCGCTATGCGCTTGATCCCGGCAACCTGCGTCAGATACGCCCGCAGGGCGGCAGGACGGACCGGCTTGTGTTGCACGGCGATATCCTGTCGCTCCGCTGCAGCACGCACCTCCAGGCTGCGATCCGCGGTCAGCAGAAGGGCGGGAATCTCAGCCTGATAGACTTCCCGAAGCCTGTAGATTGCTTCCACTCCGTTGCCGTCCGCAAGGTGATAATCCGCGACGATGACTTCCGGTGGCGGCTCGGTGCCGAGCACGAGCCGCTCGACCTCTTCAAGTGAGCTTGCCCGTCCAACAGTGCAGCCCCAACCGGAGATGAGAAGGCTCATCCCCTCGAGGATCTTGAGCTCGTTGTCGATGCACAAAACTCTCAGCCCATTGAGTGCATGCGATCGCCGCCGCCGCTCCGGCTGTTCGGCTGGTCGTGCTGCCTGTGGCGGTGAGAGGTCGCGCGGAACTCGAACCCGGAAGATTGTACCCTTGCCCTGGATGGAGGAAAGCTCGACGGAATGGTTGAGAACCCTGGAGATACGGTCAACAATCGAGAGCCCAAGACCGAGGCCGGAGGCCGTGCGCGCACCTTCGTCCAGTCGGATGAATTCCTTGAACACCGTGCGGAACTTCGCCGGCGGAATACCGATACCTGAATCCAGCACCTCAATGATCACCTCGTCGCCGCGACGTCTGGCACCGATCAAGATCTTGCCGTTGATCGTGTATTTGATCGCGTTCGATACGAGGTTCTGGACAAGCCTCCGGAGGAGGTTCACGTCCGATTTGATGCGCAGCGAACTCTGAACCACAACAAATTTCAGGTTCTTTTCGCGCGCCATAGGGGCGAAGTCCGTCTCCATCCGACGCAGCAGGTCGTCAAGCGCAACCGAGGCCATCCTTGGCTTCATGGCGCCTGTGTCGAGGCGTGAAATATCAAGGACTGCTCCTAGGATCGCCTCGACGGACTCCAGAGCGGAGTCGATATTGCGCACCAGCGATTGGTTGTCAGAGCTGCCAAGCCTTTCGACCAGCGCAGAGGAATAAAGGCGTGCCGCGTTTAGCGGCTGCAGGATGTCGTGTCCTGCGGCGGCAAAGAAGCGCGTCTTGCCGAGGTTGGCCTCTTCGGCAGATGCGCGCGCTTCTGCAAGCGCGTGGTTCACCCGGGTCAGCTCGGCCGTCCGCTCTTCCACCCGCTGCTCCAGCGTCTCGTTAGCCTGTTTCAGGGCCCGGTCTGCCGCGACACGCTCCGTGATGTCCGTGAGGGTGGCCACGATCCCCTTGTCGGGCATGGCATTGGAGCGAACTTCAATGATGCGCTTTCCGTTGCCGAGCACCAGCGGGAAAGGTGCGTCGAGAGTCTGGAACTGCCGCACCACGTCGGCGCGTTCTTGCGGCTTCACATCACCCCGCTCCACCAGGATCGTGATGATGTCGGCAAAGGGGTAGCCGACCTGCCCAACCTGTTCCGGCAGATCGAGAAGGCTTCTGAACCTTCGATTCCAGATGGTCAGGCAGTAGGAACTGTCAAACACAGCGATACCCTGGTCCATCTGTGAAAGGGCAGTCTGCAGCATGTCCTGGTTGTACTGCAGCGCTTCGCTTGCCTGGTCGAGAAGCCAGGCTGTGTCGGAATTTGCATTCTCCGCCTTTTGAAGGATGAGCGACAGGACGAGCCGGGCCGACGACGAGCCGATGGCACTGCCCAGAAGCTGTTCAGAAAAGTGGATGAGCGCCATGTCCGCCGGCTGATCCTCCTCCAGCGGACGTCCGCTAGTTTGGGCATATTTGGCGAAGGAGCGCTCCATGCGCTCATCGCCGAGGTAGCGGGCAATCGTTGTCTTCAGGTCGCCGACGCTGACATGGGTTTTCCACCCGCGCGTGGCAAACTGTGAACGTTGCCGCCGCTTGACGAAGATGCCCGCCTGGATGCGTTCCAGAGGCTTAGGGTTCCGTGACAGCGAGCCAAGAACAAACGCAAGGCTATTGAGGATCAGGCTGAACAGAGTAGCCGTGACGAGTGGGTCCGCTTCTGACCCGAACAGGTCCGTACCGGGGAAAAGGAAGTGGAGAACCGCAGCCGCCAGATAGGCATTGTTCGGGCCTCCCAGGCTGGGCACGAACAGCAGATAGGCCCAAGCCAGGAACCCGAAGGTCATGCCGAGAATGGCTCCTCGGGCATTAGCGCGTCGCCAAACGAGGCCGCCAATCATGCTGGGCGCGATCTGGGCAATTGCGGCAAATGAAAGGAGGCCGATCGACGCCAGCCCGGTTTCGCTGTTGGCAGCCCGGTAGTAGGCGTATCCCAGCATCAAGACGACGATGATCGAGGTGCGGCGAACGCGCAAAAGTGTCTGGGTGAAATCGGCGCGGTGCACCGAACGCCGCATCAGCTTGCGACGCAGCAGGACCGGCATCACGATGTCATTCGAAACCATGATGGAGAGGGCGACCGACGCGACGATCACCATCGCCGTTGCTGCCGAAAAGCCCCCGATGAAGGCAATCAGCGAGATCAGCGGCATCTTGTTCTCGAGCGGCAGGAGCAGCACGTAGAGATCGGCATTGCCGGTGCCGCCGAAGGAGATGAGCCCGGCCATCGCAACCGGTATCACGAAGATGTTGATGGCGATCAGGTAAAGCGGCAGCAGATACGCTGCCATTCGTAACTCGCGGGCGGTGCGATTTTCCACCACCGTGACGTGGAACTGCCGCGGCAGCATGATGATTGCGAAGGCGGAGAGAGCAATCAGCATCAGCCAGCGGCTGAGTGGCGTCTCGTAGGACATCGCGGAGGCTACAAACAGATTGTCGGAAGCGCGCGCCCATAGGTCGGAAGGGCCGTCGAACAGCACGAACATTACGGCCACGCCAACTGTTGCGAAGGCCAGCAGCTTCACCACCGATTCCATCGCGACAGCGAGGATCAGCCCGTCTTGATGCTCGGTCGCATCGGTGTGCCGCGTTCCGAAGATTACCGCAAAGCACGCCATCAGCAGGGTAACGATCAGTGCCAAATCGATGAAATGGAGATTTCCGCTGCCGATCCCGTAGGCTGACGCGTCGACCGTGGCGGCAACCGAGCTCGACACGGCCTTCAGCTGAAGGGCGATGTAGGGAATGGCTCCGATGAGCGAGATGACGGCAACGATCATCGCGACGGCCGGATTCTTGCCGTAGCGCGCTGCCAGGAAATCTGCAACCGAGGTAAGCTTTTCAGCTTTCGCCAGCTCGACGACACGCCGGATGAAGGGCATCCCGATGGTGAAGGCGAGAATTGGTCCGATATAAATGCCGGTGAACTCAAGCCCTCGCTGAGACGCAAGGCCGACGCCGCCGAAATAGGTCCAGGACGTGCAGTAGATGGCAAGGCTGAGCGCGTAGACCAGGGGGCGCCCACCGGCGGGCACGCCAAACCTGCGGCTTCTGCGGTCGCCGTAGCTGGCGACAGCGAACAGAAGCAGGATGTAGCCGAACGCCGACAGGAAGAGTAGCCAGCCTGGAAGCATGTTTCCTCCCGCCTCAAGCCAATGGACGAAGACCATAGGACAAAAGAAGTGCATTGGAAATTGCGGCAGTCTCGGCCTAAAGTCCAATGGGTGCAGAAGGGCGATCTGGACAAACCGGAAGGCGGCTCCAGCTTGATCTTGTCTTAGCGCATCGCTTCAGAAGGGGGCACATATGGCAGTTGTATCAGAGTTCAGGTCCTTCATTGCGAAGGGCAATGTCATTGATCTGGCAGTCGGTATCATCATCGGCGGTGCCTTCACCGGGATCGTCAACTCGCTTGTGAATGACATCATCACGCCGATCATTGGGGCACTCATGGGAGGCATCGATTTCTCCGACTATTTCCTCCCGCTCTCCTCGGCCGTCACCGCGCCAACGCTTGCTGCAGCCAAGGAGCAGGGAGCCGTCTTCGCCTACGGCAGTTTCATTACCGTCATCGTCAATTTTCTGATCCTTGCCTGGATCATCTTCTGGATGGTCAAAGTCGTGAACCGCATTCGTATCGCAGAGGATAAGAAGCCTGCTGAAGCCGCGCCGGCTCCGCCTCCAGCAGATGTTCAGTTGCTGACAGAAATCCGGGATCTGCTGAAGACGCGGTAGCCGTCACATCACGCAAATCAATGTCATCCTCAATGAAACTCATGGGATTCCGTGCGGCTGGTGGGCTATGACAGAGGCTCCAGCCGGAGAGTGATTTGCATGCCCCTACTCAACAGCCTCAGCCCTCGTGCCCTTGCCGCTCCTGAAAGTGGCATCGTCGAGGTCATCACCTATGCGCGTGGCCGCGACGGCCTGATCCCGCTCTGGGCAGGCGAGGGGGATTTGCCATCGCCCGCCTTCATCAATGAAGCGGCAAGCACTGCACTGCTGGGCGGCGAAACCTTCTACACCTGGCAGCGCGGCATACCAGAACTGCGGGAAGCTCTTTCTCGCTATTACGCGCGGCATTTCTCGGTCCAGCTTTCCAGCGACCACTTCTATGTCACCGGATCGGGCATGCATGCCATCATGCTCGCGGTGCAGGCGCTGACGAACCCTGGCGACGAACTGATCTATCTCTCACCCGCCTGGCCTAACATCGTGGCGTCTGTAGAAATTGGCGGCGCAAAGGCAGTTCCGCTGGCACTGGATTTCGTCGAAGGTGGCTGGTCGCTTGATCTTGAAAAGCTCGAGGATCTGATTACCCCTCGCACACGAGCCTTGTTCATCAATACTCCTTCGAACCCTACCGGTTGGACAGCGACGAAAGAGGACCTGACCGCAATTCTGGATATCGCCCGCCGGCACGGGCTCTGGATCGTCGCGGATGAAATCTACGCCCTGTACTACTACGGCGCGCAGTCGCGCGCGCCATCCTTGATGGACGTGATGGAGGACGGGGACAGGGTGATCTTCGCCAACTCCTTCTCCAAGAACTGGTCGATGACCGGATGGCGGGTCGGCTGGCTGGTGGCGCCGCCGGAAATCGGGCAGGTGATCGAGAACCTGGTCCAATATTCCAATTCCGGCGTTGCGCAGTTCTTGCAACGCGGTTGCGTCGTTGCCCTTGATCAGGGGGATGATTTCGTGCGGGAGAATATCGAGAGAGCAAGAATTTCTCGCGACATCCTCTGCGACACTTTGATTGCGACCAACCGTGTCGAGACGCTGAAGCCGGAGGGCGCCCTCTACGCATTTCTGAAGGTTGACGGTGTCACCGACAGCCGTGCCGCCGCGCTCGACATCGTCGACAAGGTTCAGGTGGCGCTCGCACCGGGCTCTGCATTCGGTCCTGGGGGAGAATTATTCCTGCGCGCCTGTTTTCTCCGTAATCCCACTCAGGTCCGGGAAGCAGCAGGCCGTCTGGCGGACTATATCGTCACGCTTTGAGACAAAGCCGCCAACTCGCTAGAATTTGACCGATTTTAGAAGGCACTCCTTTTCCTTGCGGCGCAATAAAGCCGCCGGACAAGGTTCTGCGTAAGCATTGATGAAGAGAACAAGTGTTTCGCTCGCTGCCAGTACACAAAGGCAGGGAGTAACGAAATGGCCGTTCTTGTCACCGGTGGTGCCGGTTATATCGGAAGCCATATGGCTTGGGCTCTGCTGGATGCCGGCGAGGATGTCGTCGTCCTTGATCGGTTGTCGACCGGTTTTCGCTGGGCCGTGCCGCCAGCCGCGCGCTTCTATCTCGGCAATGTCGGCAACCACGATCTCCTGACGCAGATCTTTGCCGAAAACGACATCGACGCCATCCTGCACTTTGCGGGCTCCATCGTGGTGCCCCAGTCGGTGACGCATCCGCTCGAATATTATGAAAACAACACAAGCAACACCCGGCTTCTGGCAGCCGCAGCCGTCGAAGCAGGTATCCGCCACCTCGTGTTTTCATCCACCGCTGCAGTTTACGGCGATCTGCCAGATGACACGCCGGTGGTGGAGACGGCACCAACTGTGCCGAAAAACCCCTATGGTCAGTCAAAGCTGATGTCGGAACTGATGCTGAAGGATGCGGCGGCAGCGCATGACTTCCGCTTCGTCGCGCTTCGTTACTTCAATGTTGCCGGTGCCGATCCCGCCGGAAGAACGGGTCTCTCCACCGATGGTGCGACCCATCTCCTCAAGATCGCATGCGAGGCAGCACTGGGGCAGCGGCCTGGGGTGGAGATCTACGGAACGGACTACCCCACGTCGGACGGAACAGGCATCCGTGACTATATTCACGTTTCCGACCTGGTAGATGCGCATCTGATGGCGCTGAGTTATCTCAGGGCTGGTGGCCCACCATTGATTGCCAACTGCGGCTATGGCCGGGGCTATTCGGTCTTGGACGTGCTGGAAACCGTCAAGCGCGTCAGCGGCAACGACTTGCGGGTAAGCCAGTCACCAAGGCGGCCCGGGGACGCGGCAAGCGTGGTGGCCAATTCCGCCCTGGTGCGCGATCTACTGGGCTGGGTACCACGCCACGATGATCTCGATACCATCGTCAAGACGGCGTTGAACTGGGAGCATGCGCTGATGGCGCGCAAGGCTGCCGATCTGCAGGCACTGAGCCAGCGGTTGGCCTCCGCCACTTTCTAGCCGGAGCAGTGGCGACATAAGCACGCTTCGAAAGATCAGCGCAGTATCGCCACGAATCAAACGTGGCTGCACACCTGCTCCGTCGCCTGGGAGGCGGAGAGTCTTTGGTAGAAATGGGCAGCACGTTCCTCGCGCAGCTGGGACATCTTCTGCTCGAGCTGCTCGTGGGCCGCCTGACCGAGAAGATCGGCGAAGCGATCCCGGTCAAGTCCGTCCGCGGCGAGCATTAGCCCGATAAGCGGGTCGGTCAGGGCTTCAGACATTGTGAGATCATTTGGCATTAGCGTCACCTCCATCTGTTGTTACGATAAACACCGAATGAGACAGAATTATCTCCGCCCTGCGTTCGCCAGCAGACGCTTCTCCACATAGTTGGGAAGGATTGCCGCGCTTGATATGGGCCCGGCACCAGTTCTCCTTGTTGCTGCTTTCGAGGCGCCTCTGCGTTCGCGGCGGGGCGCTCAGCATCTGATGCCATCGCTGAACGAGAGCGTCGGAAATTGCTGGGACAGAAATGCGCTATGTCAAACGCCTGCCGCACTGCCTACCTTAGATAGGAGCCTACGTAGCGGAGCGGCCACGTCCTCTGGGACGATCAGCGTGCAGGGCGGTTGTCTGACGCTGCGGTTCTTCTACCTTCAGGCGGATGCATATCTTGCTGGAGGTGCCAACGTCACCAGTGCTGGCTAAGGTCGATCCGCCAGTATGGCCTGTGATCCAATCGCCAACTGCAACCGGAGAAGACATGACTTCCATCCTCTGCGTCGCCCTCAACCCTTCAATCGATCTGTCCAACGAGACGGATCATGTCGCTCCGACGAAAAAGGTGCGGATCCGCAATCAGCGCCAGAATATCGGGGGCGGCGGCGTCAATGTAGCACGGGTTCTCGCAGAACTCGGTGAGCAGCCCGAGCTTTTGGTGATGGCAGGTGGGGCGACGGGTGCGGTTTTCCTGGATGCTGTTCGCCAGATGCCGGTCAACCTGCACGTGATTCCGATCGAGGGCGCGATCCGTATCGCCTTCATGGTGAAGGAGATGGAGACCGGCCAGGAGTATCGCTTCATTCCGGAGGGGCCGGTGGTGAGTGCGCAGGAATACGGACAGGCACTGCGCTTCCTGGAAGAGGCCACGGCAGACTATGTCATCGTCAGTGGCAGCCTGCCGCGGGGTCTTCCTGGTGACTCCTATGCGCATATTGCCCGCATCTTCGCCAACAGGAACACCCGCTTCATTCTGGATGCCTCAGGCGAAGCTCTCAAGCAGGCCCTTGAGGTCGGCGGCCTGTTCATGATCAAGCCGAGCCTTGATGAGTTGGAGGGTATTGTCGGCCGTGATTTGGACGAAGCGGGAGCGATGATCGCCTCACAGGAACTGATCGCAAAGGGCGCGGTCGAGATTGTTTGTGTGTCCATGGCGCGGGAAGGAGCCCTCTTGGTGACCGCGCAAGGGGCAACCAAGATTCCGTCTTTCGATGTTCCGGTAGGCTCGACGGTGGGCGCCGGTGACAGTTTCGTCGGTGGAATGGTCTGGGCGCTGACCCAGGACTATCCACTCGAAGACGCTTTCCGCTTCGGCGTTGCGGCCGGTGCTGCGACGGTCATGAGCGACGGCACGGAGCTCTGCAAGCGCGCGGATGTGCTGGAGCTCTATGAACATGGTGACGCGACTTTTCGCGAGGCGAAAAACGCGATGCCCTGAACGGGGCCGGGGGAGATTGCTCGCGCGGCAACGGATTACATTCGGGCGCAAAGGCGCCGGCTGAGGGAGAACCGTCTCGTCGTTTTGCCGGAGAGATCGGCATGCCAGGCGGGCTGCGCTGTCGCGAGAAGCTCTCGTGAGGTTTTGGTTCATCGACGTCAGGAGGAGCAGCGTTGCCACCCTTTCTCGTCAGCTGGAAAGCGGCTGCCCCCAGGAGGCGGTCATCGCTATCGATTTTGATCAAGATCATGGCGTTGAGCAGCCAGACGCTTAGTCTGACAGTCAGCAAAGAGGAGTACGCACATGGCGTTCAAAACAATCCTGGCGATCGTCGGCAGCGATGATGTGGAAGGCGACATCTCACCTGCTATCAAGCTAGCCTGCGAAATCGGCGCGCACCTGACGGTGGTGGTGGCGGGTATCGCGATTGCTCCCACCATTGGCAACTACCCGGTTGGTCTCGGCTGGTTGGAGCAGCGCGATGAGGACCTGAAAGTGCTCAAGGCGGTTCACCAGCAGGTGTCACAGCGATGTGGTGCCGAGGACCTTTCTTATGAGGTGCAGGTTGCACACGCAGAGCGCGCGTTCCTGGAGGAGGCCCTTCTCCAGAGAGCACTTTACTGTGACGTTGTAATGATCGGCCAAGGTGTTGCGCGGGTGCGGGATCTCCTGCGCACAGTGGTTGATGCGGTGGTTTTCCATGCTCACCGGCCGCTGATCCTCCTGCCCCAGGGTGGCAAGCTGACGCTGAAGCCGAAGCGGGTCGTGCTAGCGTGGAATTCCAAGGTGGAGGCTGCAAGGGCCGCTCGCGAGGCGCTCGATCTGCTGATTGCGGCAGAGCAGGTAAACGTCACGATCGTCGATCCGGACGCCCTTTACGGCTCCAACGGCGAGGAGCCGGGTGCAGATGCTGCCACCTATCTGGCACGCCATGGCGTGAATGTCGTTGTCGACCAACTGACGAGCGCAGGCCGCAGCGTCCAGGCGACACTGCAGCAGCATGCGATGGATATTGAAGCCGAACTGATCGTCATGGGCGCTTATGGTCACTCCAGAATGCGACAGCGTATATTTGGCGGTGTCACTGCATCCGTGCTGGAACAAACAAATCTGCCGGTGCTTCTGGCACGTTAGGTTCTTACGAAACGACCAGACCGTCTGCGCATCCTGCATGCGCCCCACAGATGTGCGGGTGCGGGATCTCGTGGAGACTGCAGAGTTGTCGGTGAACGGCATCATTGAGAGCGAAGATGACAACATCCCGTTATAAGATCCAGACGCTGACCGAAGACGACGTGATGCGTTCATTTGCCATGATGCAGGTTGTTGTCCCGGCGCTCGATGTGGATAGCTGGAAAAGCTTGACGGCAACCGAGCAGCAGCGAAGGCACTGGGCGGCGGCAAAGGACGATAATGGCTACATCCGTGGAATGATGCGCATGACCTCCATCAAGCATCCCCTTTTGGGAGACTTGCTGGATGTTCCGGTGTTTGCGACGGTGAGCCTGATCGACGAAAACGACGTCAGCCGGGAGATGATCGAGTTTAGCAAGCATCTTGCAGAGCAGGAAGGTTGCCATATCGTCAGGGTTTGGCGAAGCGCGCCAGCAACGTTGAACAACCTCAGCGTCCTCTACGAGCCGCCGGAAGACGCCCTATGGCTTCTCTACCCTGTTGGTGGGGTGTTGCACTAGTTCAGGTGTTTGAGACCGAACCGGTAAAGACATAACCGACGCCGCGGACGGATTTCACCAGTTGCGGGTGCTTGGCATCCGTCTCGATCTTGCGCCGCAGGCGAACGATCTGCGCGTCTACGGCGCGGTCGAAGGCCTCGAGCTGTCGTCCGCGCGTCAGGTCCATCAACTGATCCCGGGTCAGAACCCGGCCAGCGTTCTTGACCAGCACGGCGAGCATGTCGAACTCGCCCGTCGTCAGTTCCACGTCCCGGCCTTGCGTATCCCGTAGCTCCCGCCGGCTCAGATTGAGAGACCAGCCTTCGAACTTCAACACTTGCTCGTTTGGGACTTCGCCGGGGGGGACGGGAAGTACGTTGCGCCGCCGCAGGATCGATTTGAGGCGCGCATGCACCTCCCGCAGATGAAAAGGCTTGGTGATATAGTCGTCGGCGCCGATCTCCAGGCCGACGATACGGTCAACGACATCGTCGCGGCCGGTCAACATCATGATCGGAACGTCCGATTGGCTCCTGATCTCTCGAGCCAGATCGAGTCCGTCCTGGCCGCCGGGAAGAGAGAGATCGAGAAAGATCGCGTCGAATGCCCGCTGCTTCATGCTCAGCCGCATTTCTCGACCGTCCGCTGCGCCGCTGACGATGTAGCCTTCGTCCTCGAAATAGCGGGCCAGCATGTTGCGAATGCGGGCATCGTCATCGACCACGAGGATCTGTGCGCTGTTGCTGATGTCAGAGTTCATGATCGATAGACTGCTGCATGTTACGAACTGTTACACGATTGCTCCCATTGTTACAGCCGAAGCATTCGCCTGTTACGACAGTAGGGTCAACTGCCACCATCGACAAATGGAGGCGGGTCATGTTTCTCGAACGCACGAAATCCGGTTCGGCTATGCCGGTCGCAATGATGGCCGGCATGCCGTCCATCCTGCACTCGCTATTCGCAAGACAGCCGGTGGAAAATTATGTAGCCGGCCAGATCCTTTTCTTTGAGGGTGACCTGGCAAAATCGATTTTTGAAGTCGTCGGGGGGACGCTTCGGATCCTGCGCATTCTGCCCGATGGCAGGCGCGTCATCACCGGGTTCCTGCATGCCGGCGATATCCTCGGCATCTCCTTCAAGAGCCATTACATCTATACCGCAGAAGCGATCGATAACGTCACCATACGGCGGCTGTCGCGCAAGGCATTCGAGGCGGAAGTTGCCAATTCTGCCGATATTCGCCCCGCGGTCTTCAACCAGATGTCCGACGAGATGGCAGCGGCTCAGGATCAGATGGTCCTGTTGTCGACGAAAAATGCGGAGGAACGGCTGTGCAGCTTCTTGCTGAAAGAGTTGCAGAGAGCGTTGAGGGCCGGTGCTCTTGAACCTGTTGTCGCTTTGCCAATGACGCGTCTGGACATTGCCGATTACCTCGGCCTGACGATCGAGACCGTGTCGCGCACGATGACCAAGCTGGCCAACAAGGGTGTCTTGCTATCCTCAGGGCGTCACGCCGTGAAAATTCTTCGGCGCGGCATGCTTGCGCAATTGGCCGGAGACGGCGATGAATGGGAAAATGACAGCCATGGGTTTCTTGCCTCGGGTGAGGACCGGCATCGGCACTAGAAAGATGGACTTTGCAATGGATGAAGCGGCCTCGTTCCCACAAGCCGAAGCCGACGATCTGGACGCTGCCCTGCGACTTCTCGATCATGCCAATCTGATCGTGCACCGAGGCGACGGCGTCGTCATCCACTGGACCGAAGGCTGTGAAGCGCTCTATGGCTGGAGGCGGGACGAGGCTGTCGGAAAGGTCCTTCACGAGTTGCTCCAGACGCAATTCCCGGTCTCACTCGAAGAGATTCGCAGCCGCGTACACGCCGACGGCATATGGGAAGGCGAAGTCGTCCACCGTCACAAGCGTGGCCACCTGATCTTTATCGCGAGCCGCTGGGTTGCGGTGCGCGCAGGTACCGATCAAGCGGCCACGACGATCATTCAGATGAACAACGACGTGACGAACATGAAGATCGCCGAAACCAATCTGGCCGAACGGGAGGCTCATCTCCGTTCGATCCTGGATACGGTGCCGGACTCCATGATCGTGATCGATGAAGCCGGCCAGATCAACTCATTCAGCACGGCGGCCGAGCAGCTTTTCGGTTACACGGCACACGAGGTGAAGGGGCAGAATGTCCGGATGCTGATGCCGTCACCCGATCGCGAAAAGCATGACGGTTACCTCGAACGCTACGTGACGACGGGTGAGCGGCGCATCATCGGCTATGGCCGTGTGGTGACGGGACAGCGCAAAGACGGCACGGTGTTTCCGATGGAGCTTTCGGTCGGGGAAGCCAGGATCAACGGAAAACGGATCTTCACCGGCTTTGTGCGCGACCTGACGAGCCGTCACAAGATCGAGGAAGAGCTCCGCCAGTCGCAGAAGATGGAGGCGATCGGTCAGCTCACCGGAGGATTGGCCCACGATTTCAACAACCTGCTGACAGTGATCAGCGGCAATCTGGAGATGATCGAGAACAAGATCACCGATGAGCGGCTCCTCACCATGTTGAACGAGGCGCAGAGTGCTGCCGAGGACGGGGCGAAGCTGACAGGACAGCTTCTTGCTTTCGGCCGCAAGCAGCCGCTCAATCCGAAGATCGTCGATGTCGGTCAGCTGGTCTCCGGCTTTTCGGACCTGCTTCGCCGCACCGTCGGCGAAACGATCGAATTGCGCACAGTCGTAACTGGCGCTGCCAACGAGGCGCTGGTTGATGCTTCGCAGCTTCAAAATGCCATCCTGAACCTGACGTTGAACGCGCGCGATGCCATGTCACGTGGCGGTCGGCTGTCGATCGAGATCTCGCGCGTCAAGCTGGATGTCGACTATGCGCAAATGTATGCGCATGTGCGCACCGGCGACTATGTCTTGATCAGTGTGACGGACACCGGCGAGGGGATGTCGAGCGAGGTGAAGCAACGCGCCTTCGAGCCTTTTTATACCACCAAGGGTGTTGGATCGGGCACGGGGTTGGGCCTCAGCATGGTCTATGGGTTCGTTAAGCAATCGGGGGGTCATATCCAGCTGTACAGCGAGGAAGGCCAAGGCACGAGCGTTCGCATCTTCTTGCCGGCAATCCAGTATGCCACCGACGCGACTTCCAATCCCGAGGCGCCTGCACCGGAAAAACCCCTGCTTCCAGGCGGCGCAGAGGTCATTCTGGCGGTGGAGGATGATGCGCGGGTACGTCGCGTCACTGTCGCGCGTCTGACAGAGCTCGGCTACAGTGTGATCGAAGCGGAAAACGGTGCCCAGGCTCTCGAGAAGCTGCGGCAGCACCCCAATATCGATCTGTTGTTTACGGATGTGGTCATGCCCGGCGGGATGACGGGGGACGAGCTGGCAGAGATTGTCCGCAGCGAGCGACCCCAGATCAAGGTGTTGTTCACCTCCGGCTATGCGGAGCCGGAAATCGCCGGCCGCCAGCTCGCCGCCTCGGGAAGCTGGCTGAAGAAACCCTACACCGCCAAGGAGCTCGCCATCCGCCTGCGAGAACTGCTCGACTGACACCGGGCAGGTTACGCAAACAGAGGTTGGGCAAGGTAAACGCGGTCCGCGACAGGCCACTCCCATGCGCTCAGCGCATCGAGGCTCCTCGCACGCGCCAGCACTCGCCTTCGTCGCGCCGCCGAAGTGCGTGAACAAGCCTTGCCGGCCGTTCTTGGGCTTCTGGGCTCTATGAACATTGTCATCAGGAAAATGGTGCTGCTAGAGAGATTTGAACTCTCGGCCTCTCCCTTACCAAGGGAGTGCTCTACCCCTGAGCTATAGCAGCTTGCAGGCCCGCCGGTCTGGTTCGTCCGGGAGCGAGGGCCTATTGCCATAGCTTGGGGGGCAGCGCAAGCTGCAAATTGAAGTTCCTTTCGTGGCCTGCCTTTGGTGCTCGCTCTTTTTTCCGGTGTGCTTTTCAGCTAATCGGAAGCAATGACCAGCGATGAAAGAGAAGCGGCAGCAGAGGAGCGCAAGGCCCAGGCGGCGGCGGGGGCCGAAAAGCGGCGCGTGCGCGCGGCGCAGAAGCTGCGTGAAAACCTTCTGCGCCGCAAGACCCAGGCGCGGGCGCGCAGGGCAGGCGCAGCGGATGAGGCCATCGGATTGCCTGCCGCAAAAAAAGACGAATCGCCCTGACACCATGTGCGGCTTCGTCATCTTCCAAACCATTTGAAGCGATCGGGGTTTTCGGCTAATGAGCCGAGCTTCGCGCTTGCACAAGAAAAGGGCGGGTTAATTCCCGTTGGACCTCATGGATCGCATCAGAATTCGCGGCGGCAATAAGCTCAACGGCATCATTCCCATTTCCGGTGCCAAGAACGCGGCCCTGCCGCTGATGATTGCCTCGTTGTTGACGAGCGATACGTTGACGCTGGAAAATGTCCCCCATCTTGCGGACGTCGAGCAGCTGCTGCGCATCCTGGGCAACCATGGCGTCGATGTCGCCGTCAACGGACGGCGCGAGAGCCAGGCGGAAAGCTACTCCCGCACGATCCACTTCACCTGCCGGACGATCGTCGATACCACGGCACCCTACGAGCTGGTTTCCAAGATGCGGGCGAGCTTCTGGGTCATCGGCCCCCTGCTGGCGCGCGAAGGCAGGGCCTGCGTCTCACTGCCCGGCGGCTGCGCCATCGGAACGCGGCCGGTTGATCTCTTCCTGGAAGGGCTGCAGGCGCTTGGCGCGACGATGGAGATCGACGGCGGCTATGTCACGGCAACGGCACCACAGGGCGGACTTGTGGGGGGACACTATACCTTCCCCAAGGTCTCTGTCGGTGCCACGCATGTCATGTTGATGGCCGCCACGCTGGCCAACGGCACGACCGTCATCGAGAACGCCGCGCGCGAGCCCGAGATCGTCGATCTCGCAAAATGCCTCAACGCCATGGGCGCCAAGATATCGGGCGCCGGCACGAGCACGATTACGATCGACGGTGTCACGTCTCTCCATGGCGCCCGCCACCGGGTGCTGCCGGACCGTATCGAGACCGGTACCTATGCAATGGCGGTCGCGATGACGGGCGGCGACGTGACGCTTGAGGGGACTGAGGCAGCACTGCTCGACAACGCCTTGGATGCGATCCGCATGTCCGGCGCGACGGTGAGCGATACCGAAAGCGGCCTGCGCATCGTGCGCAACGGCAATGGCATCCAGCCGGTGGATGTCGTCACCGAGCCTTTCCCAGGTTTCCCGACTGATCTCCAGGCGCAGTTCATGGCGCTGATGACCCGTTCGTCCGGCG
>CAYNED010000011.1:0-28436 GCA_964396135.1 uncultured Neorhizobium sp. | reverse complement strand
AGGGCGCATTTGGGGCCGCGGTTCTCGAACCACCAGTGATGCGACCCGTCGATCTGCACCAGTTCGCCAAAGCAATCGCGCCGGCCGCGGGGCTGGAAAACCCGCTTCTTGCGTTCACGGCGAGAAACCCAGATGCCAGCCTCGGTCATCCATTGCCGCAACGTCTCCTTGGCGACAGAAATCCGATGCAGCTCGATCAGCTTCTCGCGCGCCAGCGTCGGGCCAAAATCCAGATACCGTTCACGGATCAGGTCCAGTGCCGCATTGCGAAACTCCTCGCTGTGGCGCCGGTTGCTCGGGCGCGATCGCTTCTTTGAAACAAGGCCTGCCGGACCGTCCCGGTCATAGGCCTGCAGCAATCGATGGACCTGGCTTCGACTGAGGTCGAGCCGTTCGGCAGCCTCGACGACGCTCAGGCATTCGTCACGGATCTTCTGGATAAGCTCGAGGCGATGCAATTCTTTCTGCGACATGGTGATCAAAAAGGACATAACGACTCCGACCGCTCACGGTCTCGACCAGATTGAAGGTCGTCATCCTTGCTCCCAACGTTGGCTTTGACCAGTGCGTCGAGAGGCGAGACTGTCGCATCTCTAACTGGCCCAACTGTCGCATTACTAAATAGCCCTTACAAATGAAGATCACATAAGATAGATTATGGAACTTTCGCTTCTGTGGGTACGGTTGTGAAGTGGCTGCACTGAATGAGCTACGGTGTACTCATCATCGACGCTGACGTTCTGCTATGCCCTAGGATATTCCTACGAAGCCTTCACCTGCTTCTCGCCGCAAGCAGAACCGGATGGTGCAGGTTCACGGCAAGCTCAGAGGCTGACCGTTGTTTCGAAAACGAGGCCGTCATACCCCGGCTGAACATGATCCGGCGTCTCGGCCATGACAGTTTCGTAGTCCAGCGGGATGTGCATATGGGTCAGGATGGCCTGGCGCGGTGAAAACTTCTCGATCCATTCCAGCGCCTGTCCGAGCGACAGATGGCTCGGATGATAATGATACTGCAGCGCATCGATTACCAAGGTCTCGAGGTTTGTCAGCCGGTTCTGGCTCTCCGACGGGAAATCGCTTACGTCGCTGCAATAGGCAACGTCGCCAAAGCGGAAACCAAGCGAGTGAATGTCGCCGTGCATCTGGCGATGCGCCAGCACCTCGATAGGACCTCCGGCACCCATGACGACGATCGGCTCGTCCAGCGAAGAGATGATCCGCGGCTCGACGATGGGCGGATAGTTGCCGCCCGGCGGCGTTTCCAGGCAGTAGCCGAAACCTTGGCGAATCCGCTCCATCGTGAACATGTCTGCCCAGATCGGGATGCGTCGCCGCTGCGAGTGGAAGTAGCTGCGTAAATCGTCGATTCCATGGAGATGGTCAGCATGCGCATGGGTAAAGAGCACCGCGTCAATCCGCGCCACCTTTGCTGCAATCATCTGCTCACGGAAATCCGGTCCTGTGTCGACAACCACGGTCGTGCAACCGCCGTCTGGGCCGATCTGCTCGACTAGGAACGCGGCCCGGGTTCGCCTGTTTCGAGGATTGGTTGGATCACAAGCGCCCCAATCGCCATTGATCCGTGGGACACCCGGCGAAGACGCGCATCCGAGGATCGTGAAGCGGCGCCTGTACTCCATCAGTCAGAGCCTTGGCATCTTGGAAAAGACACGGAACGCGTTGTCCGTGGTGATGCGCGCAATCTCCTCAAAGCCCAGAGCGAGCGTCTCGGCCAGCACCTCCGCCGTATTGACCACGTAGGAGGGTTCATTGCGTTTTCCGCGCCACCGTTTGGGCGCAAGATAGGGAGCATCCGTTTCAACCAGCAGCCGATCATGCGGGATGTTCTTGGCAATCTCCCGCAGTTCTTCCGACTTGGGAAAAGTCAGGATGCCCGAGAAGGAAACATATCCTCCCAAGGCCACCCCTACCCTTGCCAGTTCCGGCCCCGACGAAAAGCAATGAAGGATGAAGGGAAACGCCCCCTTCCCGCTCTCTTCGGTCAAGATCGCGGCCATATCCTCATCGGCGCTGCGGCTGTGGATCACCAGGGGAAGCTGCGTGCGGCGTGCCGCCTCAATGTGGCGGCGGAAGCTGGTCTGCTGATCCTCAGGCTTCTGCGTATCGTAGAAGTAATCGAGACCAGCCTCACCGATCGCGACGATCTTGTCGTGGCTTTCTGCCAATCGCACCAGATCGTCCGCCGTGACATCGAGCTCCTCGTCGGCATTGTTCGGATGAGTGCCAACGGAGCAGAATACGGATGGGTAGCGTTCGGTCAGAGCCAGGAGATTGTCGAGTTTGCGCACGCGCGTCGAGATCGTGACCATCTGCGCCACCCCCATGTCGTGCGCCCGCGCGACGAGATCGTCACGCTCGTCCGCGAAGTCGGGAAAGTCGAGATGGCAGTGGGTATCTATCAGCATGCGCAACTTCTGGCTCAGGCGTTTGCCTCGGGAGCAACGTAACGGGGAAAGACGGGCGTCGGCGGCTCAATGGGCGTCCCCGGCACAAGTCGTCCTGATTCTCCCAGTGCCACGAAATCTCGCGCGTTAGTAGGCGCGGCGACCATGTCGAGGAGTTTCTCGGCCGATGTCGGCATAATGGGCTGCAGCAAGATGGCAATCTGCCGGACAACCTCTGCTGTTACATAGAGGACCGTGCCCATGCGCTCCGGGTCCGTCTTCTTGAGTGCCCACGGCTCCTGCCCGGCAAAATAGCGATCCGTTTCGGATACAACGGCAATGATGGCGGCAACCGCGCGGTGGATGAGTTGCTTGTCCATCTCTTCCCGGCACGTGTCCAGCATGGCATCAGCGGCGGCAAGCATTGCCTGGTCTTCAGCCGTCAATGCCGCCGGCTGCGGGATCTTCCCATCGCAGTTCTTGACGATCATCGAGAGCGAACGGCTTGCGAGGTTGCCTATTCCATTGGCAAGATCAGCGTTGATACGGGTGCCGATCGCTTCCTCGCTGTAGCTGCCATCCTGACCGAACGACACTTCCCGCATGAAGAAGTACCGCACCTGATCGAGCCCAAAGTGATTGACCAGGTTGACCGGGTCGACCACGTTGCCAAGCGACTTCGACATCTTCTCGCCCTTGTTGAGCAGGAATCCGTGCGCGAAGACACGCTTTGGAAGTGGCAGCTTGGCCGACATCAGGAACGCTGGCCAATAGACGGCGTGAAAGCGGATGATGTCCTTGCCGATGATGTGCGCGTCTGCCGGCCAGTATTTCGCACGGGGGCCGCGCGTATCGTCGAGATAGCCGGTAGCGGTGATGTAGTTGGTAAGGGCGTCCACCCACACATACATCACATGTGCCGGGTCATTCGGCACCTTGATGCCCCAGTCGAAGGTCGTGCGGGAGATCGACAGGTCCTTGAGCCCCGACTTCACGAAAGAGATTACCTCGTTTCGTCGCTCTGCCGGTCCAATGAACTCAGGATGCTGCTCATAGTGCTGCAGAAGCTTGTCTTGATAGGAAGACAGGCGGAAGAAATAGCTCTCCTCCTCTACCCATTCCACGGGCGTCCCTTGCGGGCCATAGCGGACGCCGTCCTCGCGGACCTCCGTCTCACCCTCCTGGTAGAAAGCCTCGTCGCGAACGGAATACCAGCCCGCATAGCTGTCCTTGTAGATGTCTCCATTATCCGACATCCGCTTCCATATCTCACGGCAAGCTTCATGGTGACGCGGCGCGGTCGTGCGGATAAAGTCGTCGTTGGACGCGTTCAGCAGCCGGCCCATCTGACGGAACTCGTTGGAGTTCCGTTCGGCCAACGCAGCCGGTTCAATCCCTTCGGCCCGTGCTGTCTGCTGCATCTTCTGACCATGTTCATCGGTACCGGTGAGGAAGAACACGTCTTTCCCGTCCAGCCGCTGAAAGCGCGCCATGGCATCCGTCGCGATCAGTTCATAGGCGTGCCCGATATGCGGCTTGCCGTTGGGATAGGAGATCGCGGTGGTGATGTAATAAGGCGTCTTTGTCGGCATCGCTTGTACTCGGACACTGGTCAATATGCTTGGCTCTTAACGCATGTTGCGCGGCAGCGAAACCGAAACTTAGCCCGGCGAGCCGGGAGTTCAGTTGTGCGCAGCTTCGAGGATCGAGAGGATCGTCTGCTTTCGATCAAGGTTGTAGCCTTGCGCAATGGAGATCTTTTCGTTGATCTCGCTGGAGAGGTTTGCGTAGCGATCGGCTGCGGTGATCTCGCCGGCAAAGGCCGCCGCTCGCGCCCGTTCGATCAGATGTTCCTGTAGGTGCTGCAGAAAAAAGCCGAAGACAACGTCACTGTCCTTCGCAGCAAGCACATCGGCCAAACGATGCATCGCCTTGCGTGCGGTTGGGCCCTGGGCTGCAAGCAGGTGGTCGAATGCCGCGATGATGTCGGCCCCGCCATAGTTGAGGAGCTTGAGTGCCTGCGAAACACTGCCGTTGGATTTTGCCAGCACCGTCTCTTCCGTCCGTCCGCCCTGCAATGGAGTTCCCAGTGCTGCCAGAGCGCTGGTCAGATCCCTGTCACCGAGTGGCGACAGCCGCAAAGGCAGGCATCGAGACCGAATCGTCGGCAGCAGCTTTCCCGGTGCATGCGACAGCACCAGAAACAGGGAGCGGCGCGGCGGCTCCTCAAGGATCTTCAGGATTGCATTGGCCGCATTGCGATTGAGATGGTCGGCGGGATCGATGATGACGATGCGCCAGTTGCCCGTTCCGGATGTCTGAGCAAAGAAGTGGCCGGCCCGGCGGACCTCGTCAACGGTTATCGCCGTTTTGGCTTTTCCAGACTTTTCGTCAACCGGCCGGGTAAGGTGCAGCAGGTTATGGGAGGCACCGGAGGCTATTTGTCGAGTGACAGGGGAACCTGGATCGGGCGTGACCAGATGATCCGGAGCGGTTTGCGGCTCTGGATGACTGAGTATGTGGTTGGCGAAGCGGAAGGCGAGCGTGGCCTTACCGATACCTTCCGGCCCCTCGATCAGAATGGCATGATGACCCTTTCCTGAGTGGTAGCTGCGTGCGAGAAAGTCCTCGGCAGCCTGATGGCCGAAAAGGTTGGGATTGCGGCTTGGCGAAATGGCGCCGTCGAGAACGTCGTGACCTTCGTCGCTCATCCCACCGTTTCCACGCTCGCCGCTGCGTCCTCCTTCAACTCTCTGGTCAGTGGCTCCACAGCGGCAAGGATATCGGCAGCGATTTCCTTCTCTCCTCGATCGGCGTTCACCACGCGGCAACGTGCGGGTTCCGCAGCTGCGATTTCGAGATAGGCCTCACGCCGCTTCTCGTGCGTCTGAACCTCCTCACGTTCGAACCGGTCCGGGGCGCCGCCGCCACTCCGAATACGCGCCCGGGCCAGCCCCTTCTCCGCCGGCAGATCGAGGATGATGGTGCAGTCCGGCTGCAGGCCATTGATCGCGACGCGCTGCAAAGCTTCGAGAAATTCCCCCTCTAGATTGCCCGTGACACCCTGGTACACCCTTGATGAATCTATGAAGCGATCACAAAGCACCACAGCGCCACTGTTCAGCGCGGGGCGAATGACTTCCTCCACGTGGTCGTTGCGAGCGGCCGCAAAAAGAATGGCTTCCATGCGGATGCCAAATTCTTCAGCTGCGCCCGAAAGCAGCACATGACGGATAGCTTCCGCACCTGGCGAACCGCCCGGTTCCCGGGTTACCAGGACATCGAAGCCTTGACGTCTCAATGCTTCAGCGAGGAGGTTGATCTGGGTGGATTTGCCCGCCCCCTCGCCGCCTTCAAACGTCACAAACAAACCTGATCGCCTTGCCAAACCCTGTGCTCTTCGTTCTTGTCGCTAAGTTGGCTCTGTGTACCCCAAGTCACCGCAGCGCGAAACCGCGATCAGTCAAAGCCAGAAGAACATCAGTTCCAACACGGCATCCGTTGCGCGCGATGCAAGGCTTCCGGTTTGGATGGGCTGCGCGGCCGATAATGGAACCTCGCGCACCAGCCGGTCACCGGAAAACAGACGAAGCGTCCCCACACCCTGCCCTTCAGCAACCGGCGCCCTCAGCGGCCACCTATAAACGATCCTTGCTGTAAGTCGCTCGGGGTTGTTGGTTGGCAGGTAGATGTCGATGGGCTCGTTGGCCACGAGGTCCACATAGCGGTTTTCGCCGCCATAGACGCTTGCCTGACCAACAACCTCCCCGGCTTCAAACAGAATTTTTGTTTCGAAGGAAGATAGTCCCCACTCCAGCAGCCGGCGAGCCTCCTCAAGGCGATCTTTATCGCTCTCCAACCCACCCAGAGCCAGGAAAAGCCTTGTACCATTGCGTTCAACGGACGCGACCGCAGCAAATCCTGAATCTTTCGCGTAGCCTGCCCCCAATCCGTCGACGCCGATGTTCAACGACAGCAGCGGGTTCTTGTTGCGTTGGAAAATCTTGTTCCACTCGAAGTCGGGCTGCGCATAAAGAGGATAGTATTGTGGGTACTGCCTGTAGATGTGGCGGGCCAATTCCACCAGATCCCGTGCCGTCGTGTAGCTTTGCTGCTCCGGCAGCCCGGTTGCGTTGCCGAAGGTGGTACGACTGAGGCCCAGGTCTTTTGCACGTGCCGTCATCCGGGTGGCAAACGCTTGTTCGGAGCCGCTTATGCCTTCGGCAAGGATGATGCAGGCATCATTGGCGTTTTGTACAACAACTCCCCGCACCAGGTCCAAGACTGGCACCTGCGAGTTGAGTGCAGCAAACATCGTTGTCGTGCCGGACGGCGCACCGCCTTTGCGCCAGGCATACTCGGTCACTGGAAACTGCGTTTCCTCTCTCAGTTCACCACGTGCAAGGGCACTGAAGACCACTTCCATTGTCATGAGTTTCGCGAGCGACGCAGGTGGGAAGGCTTGATTGGCATTGGTTTCAAGCAAGATCGTCCCGGTCTTGCTCTCCACCATGAAAGCCTGGCGGGCCTTGGTTGCCACAGCCGGATTGCTCTCCTGCGCCCGTGCGGGGACCAAGGCAGCTGCCATCTGCAGCATTGCCAGAAGTAGAAGTAATGGGAACTTCATCAACGCCCCTTTGGATCTGAGGCGAAAGGCCTACCAATATGGCTGGCCCTGAACAATCACGTTTCTGCCACTCTCGCTAGTTTTTGATTGGCCGACGCTTTGCGTGCGAAAGGATGGACTGCTGGGTCAGTCCGTCGTTGCGCACCATTACCGCGTCGAACGCGATCTCGATGGTCGGCAGCGCCTCGGCAGCATAGGCAGAAGAGAGCACAGATCCCGCTGCCGCCATTCCATAGCCCGGTCGCTGTGACGGTATCGGTCCGACTTCTGGTAGAACGACAAATTCGCTTCCCGTAGCGAAAGCGCCAAACGCTGTCGCGGCACCAGCTGTGGATGGGCCGCTCGGTGTTGGGCCGTCCCAGGCCATCGGCGTTGGCGTCAGCTGTTTTTGCACCGGCGCCGGATAGTTCTGGAGCTGGTCGCCAAGTGGAGCTGCAGAAGCGACCATCACGCCCGAAGCGATCTCGCCCTCGGGATTGACGGATGGTAGCCGATCGCCCTTTCGTGAATAGGAGGCCATGAGAAAGGGCATGTCGTGCCCGTCCATGCGTGCCCGGCCGACATACTGGACGTTCACGTTTGCTGTGCCCGTCCGCTTCATGTCCAAGAGCTCCGCTGTCTTGGCGGAAACATCGATGATCCGGCCCGGATGATATGGCCCGCGATCGTTCACACGCACAACAACCGACGTCCCGGTGTCCAGGTTCGTGACCCTCGCATAGCTCGGCAGGGGGAACGTTGGATGAGCAGCCGACAGGTGTTCCTTGTCGTAGACCTCGCCATTGGCCGTAAGGCGGCCGTGGAAGGCAGAGCCGTACCAAGAGGCCAGGCCGCTCTTGTTGTAAGCGGGATCCTCCTTGGGGACGTAGGTCTTCCCCTTCACCTCGTATGGCTTGCCAACCATGAAGCGCCCGCCACCCTTCGGCACCGGACGACCTTCGGAAACGACCCGAGGGCTTGCCTTGACGCCGTATTCCTTTTCCGAGAAGTACTCTTTGCTACGCTTCTTCGTCTCCGGCGCCTTGGTTGTGGCACAGGACGCAGCGCTTAAACAGACGAATGTTATCCCCAGCCATCTCGCCGTAAGCGAAAGCCCGCCGCCACTCAATTTCAACTCGCCACCCCTCATGTCACCGGCCGTAGAAAGAAGGCTCTCCGACCACTGCCCACTTTCGGCACACGACACCCAGGCCAAAGCGACAACATCCCCACCCTCTGGTCGGAAAGTGGCGGAAATGCGAATTAAATTTGGGGATAGAGCGGGGTTTGCGCGGTTATGGTTAGCGGAGGGTAAATGCCGGAACGGTATTAGTCTTGCCACTTCGTGCTGAAATCCAGCGTTCCCTGTAGCACAGAGCGATCATTATCATCCCGAACGTGAACTCTGATCTCGCCGTGGTCCCGGTCGGCTAGTTCTTCACGCGCGAGATCGGTCAGGATACGTCCGACCTCCCGCAGTAACGACTCGCGGTTTTCAGGCATTTGAGAACCCATTTCATCACGAACCAATCCGTCGCCGTTGACAAGGTCGAAGAAATAGCGGGGCATGCGTGCTACTCTGCATTTTTCGATACCGAAGCACCAACCGCCAAGTTTGTTCCGCGAAATGATGTTGAAGTGTGGATCTGGTAGGACCCGGGCGCACCAAAGCCTAGGACAATTGAATGATCGAACCTCTCCTGATGAACCTCGAACATCGCGACGTCTTGTCGGAGAGGGAGCGCGACCTGCTTCAGAAAACGATTTTGCGACAACGAAAATTCGCCAAGGGAGACGAACTGGTGTCGGACGGAGACCGACCCGGCTACAGTACGCTGCTTTTGGATGGCTTGGCAGCACGTTCCAAAATGACGCGCGACGGCGCCCGGCAGATCACGGCCTTGCACGTCCCAGGGGATTTCGTCGATCTCCATGCCTTTCTGATGAAAACGATTGATCACGCGATCGTCGCACTATCACCTTGTACCGTTGCCCTCGCCGATCACGGAGAACTGCGAAAAATTACGCAGGAAGCGCCTCACCTCACCCGCATACTGTGGCTCGACACGCTGATTACCGGCTCCATTCATCGATCGTGGATCGTGGCGCTTGGTCGCCGCTCCAAAACTTCGCACCTCGCGCACATTCTCTGCGAGCTCTATGTTCGGCTGCAAGTGGTCGAGCGGGTCGAAGGGTGGAGCTTCTACTTCCCGCTTTCCCAAACGGAAATGGCAGACGTGATGGGGCTGTCGCTGGTGCACATGAACCGGGTGATCCAGACGCTACGGCAAGAAAAACTGGTCTCCTGGACCAACCAGACAATCACCATCCTTGACTGGGAAAAGCTGCAGGAGGTGGCGGAATTCGATCCGCTCTATCTCAATCTGTGGGTCGAGCCGCGTTAGAGCAGCCTGACAACACGTTCGAAACCGTTAGGTGGCGGAGCGAACAGGCCTGCGGTCAAACCTTCTCCACCCGTAGAAAATTGCAGTCATTGAATCGCAGAGTTCTTGGATGAGGCAATCGTCCGTTCAAGACGAACTGCCAGCCCACTTTTCCGTCGGCGAAACCAACGGGCGGGCGGTTCGTAAAGAACTTCGCGGTCTCGTCGCCCCGGAGCCACCTAATCCAATGAAGTCGTTGCCGAGCGGAAGCACTTAAGCACAAAGTCCTCGAGCACACGGAGCCGTCGCGGACGCCTGGTATGGCGCGGATAAACGAAGACGATGTCGGCGCCGGGATAGAGCCAGTCGTCGAGGACTGGCACGAGACGGCCCGACTTGATGTCGGGCTCCACCAGGTATCGGATCATCTGCAGAACACCGCCCCCCGACGCAGCCATCTCGACGGCCGGCTCGCTAGCCTCGAACACCGCGCGTGCCTGCAAGGGAATATAGAACGTCTCCCCATCTGGCTTCCGAAAGCGCCATGGAAGCGCCGTCCCCGTCGTCGAGGATCTAATACCGATCGTTGGGTGCGCGTGCAGGCATTCTGGCGTGTCCGGAACACCTTGCTTGGCAAGATAAACGGGTGCGGCGCAGGTCACGAAGGGACTGCGCCCCAGCGGGCGCGCAATGAGGTCGCGGTCCGGCACTTCACCGATGAACACCGCGCCGTCGAGCGCCTCGCCGACGAAATCGGGAAGGCCATTCCTGGCGAGCAGTTCGATGGTGAGGCCCGGATAGGTTTCGAGGAATTTGGGTAGACGAGGCGCCACGAACTGATGGGCAAAGCCGACTGGCGCCTGCAAACGCAGGTGGCCCGCGACCTTCCTCCCCGCGTCTTTCAATTCGTCCTCGAGATCGTCAATCTCCGAAAGAATGATCCGGAGCCTCTCGAGATACCGCATTCCCTCATCGGTCGGACGGACGCTGCGCGTAGTTCGGCGCAGCAGCTGCACGCCGAGATGAGCCTCGAGGTCCTTGATCACGCCGCTGGCAACGCTGGTCGACAAGCCGAGGTCCACGCTCGCCTTCGCGAAGCTGCCAAGCTCGGCTACCCGTTGAAACAGGTGCATCGCACGCAGACGGTCCATTCGATTATCCTGAATTTTAGAATTGTGAAGGCAATTATTCTGAAATGATCCAATCCGGCAAGAGGTCTATCGAAGGCACACGGGCTAGGAGCCCAGACCACACAAAAGGAATGCAACATGAGCTCTCACACCAGACATGACCCTTACAGCGCTGTTCACAAGGGAATTCGCGCCGCGCACATGCGCAATCTTGTCGCGATCGGCGCCGCCGACGTTAGCGACATGGCGGAGACGCTGCGCCTCATCGCCCGGATCGAGGACCACCTCACCATGTGCAACGCCCATCTCCACGACGAAAACGGGGTGCTCCACGTGGCCCTCGAAGCCCGCCGCCCGGGCGCGAGCGCCCATGCCGCTGAAGACCATGACGACCACCTACATAGCTTCGCCGAGATGCGGACCCTGCTCGAACGCATTGCTGTCGCGGCCGATGACGAGCGCGCGGAGCTGCATGCCGGACTTTATCGCCGGTTCGCGCTCTTCGTCGCCCACGATCTGGAGCACATGGACCACGAAGAGCGCGTGCTTCTTCCCGATCTCCATGACGCCTTCAGCGATGCCGAGCTGCAGGAGCTGGAGGGCCGCATCGTTGCGCAGATCGCGCCCTCGCACATGGTCCTCTTCCTCGACGCCATGCTGGACGGTCTGCCGAAGGCCGAGAGCGCCGGGATGCTTGCTGGGATGAAAGCCGGCATGCCGCCGGCAGCCTACGCCGAACTCATGACTGGCGTTGAGGCACGGCGCAGCGCCCTTCAACCGCCTGCGGCAGCCACCTGACCCATCGGGCGGTGCCCACCCACCGTTCCCCCTACCTACCGCGATATCCCAGCGAAGGAGCCCAGACTCATGCCCCCCATCTCCGAACTGCCGCGACGCATACCGCGTTGCCCCTTCAGCAAAAGCGGCTCTTGCAGCACCAGCGATTGCTCGAACTGCGTTCGCCGGATTGCCAGCCGGATCGGCGAGGCAGGCATCAACCCCAGTCGTGAATGCCCTGAAATGAACCGTCTCCTGATCGCCGATCCAGGGCACGCCTGAGAGTTCGGGTTGAAGCCCGAAGTTGGATCCCAGGCGCGCTGGCGGAAGAGGTGGGATTCGAACCCACGGTACGGTCTCCCGCACGCCGGTTTTCAAGACCGGTTCCTTAAACCACTCGGACACTCTTCCAGTGGCAGGAGCGTTTACAGCTTGCACCGAGGAGCGTCAACCGGTCGGGTGGGCTCATGGGCTTTCACAGACGGGCTTTCGCCGGAGCTAACGGCTTTGGTGGGGGAGCGCTTGCCCTCCCCCAGTTTCCTTCAGCAAGCGTCCACGGTTCCGGTTGAACCGGACGCGCCCGCAGAACCTGCAGTTCCGGCTGCGCCAATATCGGCCACACCAGCGCTGCCGGCTGTGCCGGTACCGTGCATGGAAGTTTCAACACCGCAGTTGGAAACGGCCGCACCCGCCGCGGTGCCGTTGGCGGTGCCGGCTTCGGAGCTCGAATCTGCCGGACCAGTCACGCCTGGAAGGGTTGTTGAATTGCTTGCGGCGCCTTCGGATGTACCTGTGACCGTCGCTCCTCCCGACGCCTGGGCAAAGGCGCTCGTAGCGAGGCCGAAGACGAGAGATGTCGTAGTCAAAGATCTGCCGAACATCGTTATCCTCCGTAAGTGTGTGAAGAACTAACGGCGTGATCCGAGAAATGTTTCGCGTCGTGCAGATGTGTGGCCGGCACTGCCGGCGTTAAGCTCGAAAGATGCTTCTGCGCTCAAGAGCAGACAGGGCGTCATAGATCAGCACGGCCAACGCCCCGACGATTAGCCCCCCCTGCACCACAAAGGCAAGGTTGTTCGACTGAAGACCTGCGATGATGACTTCGCCCAGTGTACGGGCAGCGACGGTCGAGCCGATTGTGGCGGTTGCGAGACTGATGACCACCGAAAGCCGAATACCTGAAAGGATGACGGGCAGCGCCAGCGGCAGTTCTATCTGCATCAGCCTTTGAATGCCGGTCATGCCAGTCCCGCGTGACGCCTCGACCACTGCCCGCGGCAGGGTCGTTAGCCCCGTCAGCGTGCTTTCGAAGATAGGCAGAAGCCCGTAGAGGAAGAGTGCGATCAAGGTCGGCTTCTCGCCGAACCCAACCACCGGCACCGCAAGTGCAAGGACTGCGACGGGCGGAAAAGTCTGGCCAATGTTCACCAAGCTGCGTGAGAGCGGCAGGAATTCGGCACCGGCGGGGCGGCTGACGAGGATTGCCAGACCCACCGCCACCACTGTCGCGGCCAAAGTGGCTATGAAGACGGTCGCCAGATGCTGCGCCGTCAACCAAAATAGGCTGCCCTGGTTGTAAATCACTGGCGCGTTGTTTTGGGCAAGGGGCCGCAACAGCGGCTCCATGATGTTGGGCGCCAGCAGGAAGGTCAGAAGCATAACCAGCAGCGCGGCGCGGAAGATGGTGGGCAAGATACGCCTCATACCGCTCCTTTGGCTCGGCTGAGAAGCGCATTCAGCGTTACGCGCCCTCTCGCCTCGCCCTCGACCGAAACCACCGGCGCCGCATGACGACCAGACCAGAGCAGTTCAGCCAATGCGTCCTGTTGGGACGCATGGGCATCTATGGCGGGACCTTGCGCTTCTCCGGGTTCAGCGGCTTCTTCTACCTGCCGCATGGCGAGCAACCGGAAGGGGCGTTCGGACGCACCGATCATCGTTTCCACGAAATTGGTGGCGGGGCGAAGGACCAATTCGTCGGCAGTCCCATATTGCAGCAGCCGTCCAGCATCCATCACGGCAATCTTGTCGGCGAGATAGAAGGCTTCGTTCATGTCGTGGGTGACGAGAATGATGGTCGTTCCAAGGTGCTTCTGTATCGCCAGAAGATCGTCCTGCGCTTTCGCCCGGATGATGGGATCAAGTGCACCGAAGGGTTCGTCCATCAACAGCACGTTCGGTTCCGCCGCCAGCGCACGTGCCACGCCGACGCGTTGTTGTTCGCCACCCGACAGCTCGTGTGGATAACGATGCCAGAAATGGTCTGGATCGAGCTGAAAGAGCGACAGCAGTTCCCTCACCTTCTGATCGATGCGTCTTCGATCCCAGCCGACCAGTCGGGGCACCGTCGCGATGTTTTCCGCTACCGTCCGGTGGGGAAAAAGACCATGGCCCTGGATGGCATAGCCGATGCGGCGTCGCAGCTCATAGCCGGGGATGGCCCGGTTGTTTTCTCCATCAAGCCGGATTGTGCCTGCATCCGCCTCGACCAGACGATTGACCATCCGAAGCAGGGTTGTTTTGCCCGATCCTGAGGTGCCGACGATGACCGTGATCGTCCGCGGTTCGATCGTCAGGGAAACGTTGTCAACGACCGTGTTGCCGTCATAGATCTTCGACACGCCCTCAATTTCGATCATCGGGCATCCTTTCCTCTCGTCGGCACACGGTTCAGGTCGATCAAGGCATCGAGAACGACCGCAGACACAAATGCGAGAGCGACAGTGGGCAGCGCGCCTAAAAGTACGAGGTCGGTGGCCGTCTGTCCAAGCCCTTGAAACACAAAGGTACCGAAGCCGCCCCCGCCAATCAGGGCAGCGATCGTGGCAAGACCGATGTTTTGCACGAGCACGATGCGGATACCTGTCAAGATGACAGGAAGCGCCAGGGGGAACTCGACGCGCCACAGTCGCTGGGCCGACGTCATGCCAAGACCACGCGCGGCCTGGCGGCTCTCCCGCGGCACGCCGTCGAGGCCGACCACGGTGTTCGCCACCATCGGCAGAAGCGAATACAGGAACAGGGCTACGAAGGCCGGAGCCGCGCCGATCCCCCTCACGCCGACCGAATAGGCACCGGGAACGTTTGCCGCGATCCAGCCGAGCGGCGCGATCAGGATGCCGAAAAGTGCAATGGAGGGGATCGTCTGAACGACGTTCAGGACGGCCAGTACTGCGGATCTCAGCCTGGGCACGCGTTCGCAAAGGACTCCAAGTGGAACGCCAACAACCACAGCAGCCGCGAGCGAGCCGAGCGCCAGAACCAAATGTCGTGAAGCTTCGCGCCAGAAGACGTCGGCGCGTCCAGCATACTCTTTCATAAGGGAGAGATCCTCCCACAGGCCCGACAGGAGAATGAGCGATAGGATGGCAACTGCAGCCGCGAGGTAGAGAAGTCGAAGCCCGGGCCGCGGCCGCATCCGGCTGATGGCGTCAGCAGCAAGCAGCGCAAAGGTAAAGAGCAGCAACCAGAAGCCACTGGCCGGAGAAACCCGGGCATAGTTGTTGCCGGAGGGTGTCAGGAAATTCGCGGCGCTGCCTATGACGAGGAAGAGGCATATCAATGCAGCCGCGGCGGCCAACAATCTCGGCAACGCATTTCGCTGCAGGAGGGCGACAATGGATGCAAGCGCTATCACAGCCATCAAGATCGCCCCAGCTAAAGGGGGTAAAGCGTCGAGGATGCCAAACCCCTCACCCTGAACAATGCGGTTTGCGCGAAAGGTCGCCAGCGGAGAAAAAGCCGCATACGCCGTCAGGACGATGATCAGGATGCCGAGCTTGTCAATGCGAAAGGTCACACGGCTTTCCTTGTAGAGACCCCGCCGGTTACGATCTGCCGATACTGGCGGAGAAAAGGCGCGGCTACTTTAGAAAACCGTTCTGTTTCAGGAAGTCCTGTGCGACGGTCTTGGCAGGCTCACCTCCGACCTGCACACGACCGTTCAATTCCTGCAATGCCTCCAGAGACAGCTTCTCGAACACGGGCGACAGCAGGCTCTCGATCTCCGGATGCTGCTTCAGAACCTCCTCACGGATGATCGGGGCCGGCTGGTAGACCGGTTGCACGCCTTTGTCGTCCTCGAGAACAAGGAGCCCAGACGGAGCGATGCCGCCGTCAGTTCCGTAGACCATTGCCGCATTGGCACCATTGGTCTGATTGGCAGCGGCACTGATCGTGGCCGCCGTATCGCCGCCGGAGAGCGTTATCAACTGATCCGGCTTCAAGGTGAAGCCATAAGTCGTCTGAAAAGCCGGGAGGGCAGCAGCCGAGTTGACGAACTCTGATGACGCCGCCAGCACGATCTCGCCGCCTTCTGCAACGTATTTTCCGAAGTCTGTCAGAGTCTTCAAGCTGTTGTCGTTGGCGACATCCTGCCGAAGCGCAATTGCCCAGGTGTTGTTGGCCGGAGATGGGGTCAGCCAAACGATCTTGTTGGCGTCATAGTCCAGGGTTTTCGCCTGTTGGTAGGCTTGTGAGGCATTCTTCCAAGCAGGATCGTCAGCTTTCTCAAAGAAGAACGCCGCGTTGCCGGTATACTCCGGGTAAATATCGATTTCTCCCGCCGTGATGGCGGCGCGCATGACCGGGGTCGCGCCGAGCTGGATCCGATCCGTGGTTTCGATACCGTTGGCCTGTAGCATCTCGAGGATGATGTTGCCGAGAACGCCGCCCTCGGTGTCGATCTTTGACGAAACGACCACTTGGGCGGAAGCCGCGGCGGCCGATAATGCGAAGGCAAGTGCGACGCTGGCACTCTTCCTTAGAATGTTCATGAAAATTCCCTCCGTGCTCGGACCCCGTTTGACCTGCCTAATCAGCTCTATGCGTTGACACTCAATATGGATCACCCGCCTGCAGAAGAGGAGAGTGGTCGGATTATTTTCTCACCCCTCCTCAATCTTCTCAGACATCGCATTGGCGGAAACGGCAAAACGTTCGGCGCAAACGGAACGTTGCGAACGAACAAGCCTGCAAGACTTGAGGCATAACAATGGGGCGCAAGAACCCCGCAAGTTTCTACCCGGCGTGGAGGAACGCCGGTGAAATGCCGCCACCGGTGGACATCAACCAGGGGAACGTCATCCATGAACAGACTACTTGCCTCTACCTGCCTCGCCTTTGGCCTTTCGGCCCTAGGAGCAACAGTCGCCGCAGCAGAATGCGGAGACGTCACCATCGCCAGCATGAACTGGCAAAGCGCCGAAGTACTTGCCGCGCTCGACCAGTTCATTCTCAACGAAGGCTTTGGCTGCAATGCCGAGATTATTGTGGGAGACACTGTTCCCACACTGACGTCCATGGTGGAGAAAGGCGAACCCGATCTTGCCCCCGAGGGCTGGATCGACCTCCTCCCTGAGGTCGTCGGGCGCGGTGTGGCGGAGGGGAAACTTGTGGGCGCAGCCGTCGCACTCTCTGACGGTGCCGTACAGGGCTGGTGGATCCCCAAGTACATTGCTGACGCCAATCCGGACATCAAGACCATTGAGGATGCGCTAAAGCACCCGGAACTGTTCCCGGATCCTGAAGATTCGTCAAAGGGCGCCATTCACAACGGCCCCGCCGGCTGGGGCGGCACCGTCGCCACGGCACAGCTCTACAAAGCATATGGCGCTGCAGATGCTGGCTTCACGCTCGTCGATACCGGCTCATCGGCCGGCCTCGATGGTTCTATCACCAAGGCCTACGAGGGGCAGAAGGGCTGGGCCGGCTACTACTGGGCGCCAACGGCACTGCTCGGCAAGTACGAGATGGTGAAGCTTGAACACGGAGTGCCATACGACGAAGCCGAGTGGAAACGCTGCAACACCGTCGCGGATTGTCCTGACCCGAAGAAGAACGACTGGCCAAAGGACACCGTCCAGACGATGCTGACGGCAGGTTTCGCAGAACGTGCGGGTCCGGAGGTCATGGATTACCTGAACAAGCGTGCGTGGAGCAACGCCACCGTCAATGCGCTCATGGCCTGGATGACCGACAATCAGGCCACCGGTGAGGACGGCGCACGGCACTTCCTGCAAGAAAACGAGGATATCTGGACGACATGGGTCTCACCCGAAGCGGCTGAAAAGATCAAGTCGGCACTTTGACGGGCAAGTTGCTGGCGGCTCGTGAGGGTCGCCAGCCAATCTAGCTATCGTCGGCTTTCGGGCCGCCCCAATCATTCTCGGAGATTTGCAGATGGAGTGGCTGACCAGCTTTCCGCATATGGACGACACGATGTTGCGGGGGCTGAAAAAGGCGATCGACGACGGATTTCGCGCCTTCACCCGCGCCTATGGCGATGGAATCGAAGGCTTCTTCGAGCCGCTACAATTTTTCCTCATCCAGTCCGAACGGTTGCTGACCAGGACACCATGGCCGATCATCCTGCTGGTGATTGCCGGCTTGGCATGGTTTGCCAGCCGCAACTGGAAGATCGTCACCGGCAGCGTCGTGACCCTCCTCTTGATCGGTTATTTCGACATGTGGGACGATACGATGAAGACCATCTCCATGATCTTCGTTTGTACGGTCCTCTCGATTGTCGTCGGCATACCGATCGGCATTGCCATGTCACGCTCGGATCGACTGCAGGCGGCGGTCAATCCGGTGCTTGACGTGATGCAAACCATGCCGAGCTTCGTGTATTTGATCCCCGTCGTCATGCTGCTTGGCATCGGCAAGGTCCCTGGGCTGATCGCAGTGGTCATCTACGCTCTACCGCCAATGATCCGGCTGACCAATCTCGGTATCCGCCTGGTGGACCGGGACGTGCTGGAAGCGGCGGACGCCTTTGGTTCGTCAAGCTGGCAAAAGCTCAAGGATGTGCAGATGCCGCTTGCGCTTCCCACCATCATGGCGGGCATCAACCAGACGATCATGATGGCGCTCGCAATGGTGGTCATCGCTTCCATGATCGGCGTTCAGGGGCTGGGGCAGCCTGTGCTCAGGGCAATCTCCAACCAGTATTTCACGCTTGGTATCTTCAACGGATTGGCGATTGTGGGAATCGCGATCATCTTCGACCGCGTGAGCCAGGCCTACGGAAAGCGCTTGCAGCGCCACCGCGAAACGATCCATGGCTGAAGTGCGAAAACCTGCTCCATCGCCGATCCGCGACGTACCGCAGGTACGGTGAAGCTACGCGGATCGCCAGAGCGGCTGACGCCAAAATATACAGCTCGCGAGCGGGTGTCGATCCAGCTAGCTGGACGCGCCCCTTGTCCGACTCAACCGAACATGATTGCGCTGTGCGACCAGCCCCCTCAGCGGATCCTTGCCGATGTTTGCCACAGCGCCCTTCCTTACGATCTTTCTGCTTCTGCTCTCGAACGTGTTCATGACATTTGCCTGGTACGGGCACCTCAAGTTCAAAGCAGCGCCCCTCTACATCGTCGTTCTGGTCAGTTGGGGGATTGCTTTCTTCGAGTACTGCTTCCAGGTGCCGGCAAACCGCATCGGCTATGGTTACTTCAACGCCGCCCAGTTGAAGACCATTCAGGAAGTCATCACGCTTTCGGTCTTCGTGCTTTTTTCGGTCTTCTATCTTGGCGAAGCGTTCCACTGGAAACAGGGGCTGGGCTTTGCCTTCATCGCGCTCGGTGCGTTCTTCATCTTCACCAAGTAAGCTTGGGGAACTGCATTGCGCAGCCTATGTTATGGCTGCGAGAAATGAAGAGACGCTGCATGGGCATGGGCGGCATAGTTCGCATCGGCATATCGGGCTGGACCTATAAGCCGTGGCGTGGCGTCTTTTACCCGGCCGGCCTGCCCCAGAAGCAGGAACTTTCGTTTGCGGCGTCGCGGTTCCCGAGCATTGAGATCAATGGGACTTTCTACGGTCTCCAGAAACCGCAGGACTTTACCGCGTGGCGCGAGGCGACACCCGACGATTTCGTGTTCGCTGTGAAGGGCTCTCGCTACATCACCCACATGAAACGACTGAAAGACATCGAGATCCCGCTCGCCAATTTCTTCGCTTCCGGGCTCCTCAATCTGCGTCACAAGCTTGGCCCGATCCTGTGGCAGTTCCCACCGCGCATGAAGTTTGACGCGGGACGCTTTGAGAGCTTCTTGAAGCTGCTCCCACAAGATACGGAAGCTGCCGCACAGCTGGCGGGTCTGCACGATGCGCGCCTCGACGGCCGCTCTGCCACCGAGGCCGATGCAACACGCCCCATACGCCACGCTTTCGAAATCCGCCACGAGAGCTTCGCCTGCCCTGAGTTCATTACTTTGCTGCGCCAGTATGGGGCCGCGCTCGTGGTAGCCGATACTGTTCAATGGCCGCTGTTGATGGATCTGACCGCCGACTTTGTCTACTGCCGCTTGCATGGTTCAGAAGAACTCTATGTCAGCGGTTATGATGACGCAGCACTAAGGGAATGGGCGGGATTGGTTGCCGGCTGGGCTGCCGGATACGATCCGCAACAGGCCAAGCGGGTGATGGCCGGCTCATCCCGGCGTCCCGAAGGTCGCGACGTCTATGTCTATTTCGACAATGATGCCAAGGTTCGAGCACCTGCCGATGCCGCCTCTCTCATCGAGAGGCTTCGCTCTTCGTCGAGCCGCGGGCAAGCTCGATCAAGCTGATCTGCACTCACCCGCTTTTGCACGCAAGCGCCTTCATTTCCGTGACAGATTGTTCTAGAGACGTTCGAACATCCCGCTCAAGTGGCGGTCGAAATTCGTGCAAGGTAGCGTCGAACATGCTCAATTCCCTCCGAAATGCATCCCGCTCGTGGGTCGCCAAGGCACTTCTCCTGCTCCTGGTCGCATCCTTTGCTGTTTGGGGCGTTTCAACATCCTTGATCGCCACGGACGCGAACACGGTGATGACGGTCGGCGACCAGGAAGTCTCGGCACAAGAGTTCGCACTGGCTTATCAGCGTCAGGTGTCCACGCTCGGTCGTCAATTCGGCATGCAGCTGACACCCGAACAGGCACGCGCCTTCGGTCTCGACCAGCAGGTTTATTCGCAGCTTGCCGCTGGCGCAGCGCTTGACCAACTGTCCCAGGACATGGGTCTTGGCCTCTCGCATGACAGACTTGCAATGCTGATTGCGGAAGACCCAGCTTTCCAGAGCAGCAACGGGCAGTTCGATCGAAACCTCTTCACGTCACGTCTACGCAACGCAGGCCTTCGCGAGGACGACTACATCACGGAACGTAGCAAGGTTGCCGTTCGCAGTCAGGTTGTAGAAGCCGTTTCCGATGGGTTCGCGCCGCCGCAGGTCATGCTTGATGCGCTCAAACAGTACCGCGACGAGACCCGTAGCGTTGACTATCTGCTTCTGTCCAACGCCAATATCGATCCGGTGAAGGCACCTGCAGACGACGTACTGGCCGCATGGTTTGAGGGAGTGAAAGCACGTTATCGAGCGCCCGAACTGCGCACCTTCACCTATGTGACGCTGCAGCCCTCTGATCTGGCCGATCCGTCGTCGGTCACGCAGGATCAGGCCCGTGCCGAATATGAGCGCCGCAAGGACAGCTTTACGACACGCGGCCTGCGGACGATCGAGCAACTGACCTACCCAAGCCGCGAGATGGCTGAAGCGGCAGCAGCGCAGCTTGCAGAAGGCACGACGACATTCGACCGGCTGATCGCCGATCAAGGCAAGATGGCAAGCGATGTTCTCCTTGGGGAGTTTTCAAAGGACAACATGCCCGATCCCGCCTTGGCCGAAGCCGCCTTCTCGGTCTCAACCGAAGGCGGCACAACGGGTGTCGTGGATGGCGCATTCGGTGCAGTGATCCTGCGCGTCACCAATATCACGTCTGAAACAACGAAGACCTTTGAGGAGGTTGAGGGTGAGATCCGGCAACAGCTCGCCCTCTCGGAAGCATCGCAGCAGTTGATGGATGCGCATGACCGTTTCGAGGATGTTCGCGCCACTGGCGCCACGCTTGAGGAAGCGGCCAAAGAGCTGAACCTGCCAACCGCCACTGTCACCGCGGATTCGTCTGGCAATGACCAGCAGGGCAACAAGATCGAGAGCCTCCCGCCAGCCGAAACACTGTTGACAGATGTCTTCCGCACCGAGCCGGGGGCGCAGCCAATGCCAGTCTCACTGGCAAATAACGGCTATGTCTGGTTCGAGGTCACCGAGATCAGTCCTGAACGCGACCGGACGCTTGAGGAGGTGCGGGAGCGCGTTGTGGCCGACTGGACCGCAGAGCAGCAGCGCGAAGCGCTCGGCGCTCGTGCGACCGAGCTCAAGCAGCGGGTCGAAAGCGGTGAAACGCTGGCTGCGATCGCAGAGGAACTGGGCGTGGCGGTGGAGACGAAGCAGGGGCTGCGCCGCAATGGGGAAGACGTCACCTTCGGTCCCGAAGCCATCTCCGCATTGTTCGCCGGACCGGTAGGCATGGTTGCCAGCGCAGTGGGAGCCGATGGAGAAAGCCGGCTTCTGATCAATGTCATCGATTCCCAACAGGCTCCGGCAGACGCGTTATCGGGTGACGAGCCGCTGCAGCGCCTTGCTCAGTCAGCCGGCGACGATATGCTCGATCAAATGGTCAACCGTCTGCAGAACGACTACGGCGTGTCCATCAACCAGGCTGTCGCCGAACAGGTGGTCAGCACGATCCGCTAAGAAGGACGCCCGCGACATGCCGGAATTGAAGCCGCTGATTGCAAAGGTTGCGAATGGCGAGAGCCTGAGCCGCGACGAGGCACGCGAGGCCTTCGAGATTCTGATGTCCGGTGAAGCGACGCCGGCGCAGATCGGGGCCTTTCTCATGGCTTTGCGCGTCCGAGGCGAAACCGTCGACGAAATTGCGGGCGCCGTCGCGACAATGCGCTCCAAGATGTTGCGGGTCGAAGCGCCGGCTGATGCGGTCGATATCGTCGGCACCGGCGGCGATGGGACCGGGACATTTAATATTTCAACACTCGCGTCCTTGATCGTTGCAGGTTGCGGCATTCCGGTCGCCAAGCATGGCAACCGTGCCTTGAGCTCCAAATCCGGCGCAGCTGATGCCTTGTCGGCGCTGGGGGTGAACCTGGAGATCGGCCCCGACAGGATCGGTCGCTGTATCGCACAAGCCGGTATTGGCTTCATGTTTGCCTCAATGCACCATTCGGCGATGCGACATGTCGGGCCAACACGCGTCGAGCTGGGGACGCGGACGATCTTCAACATCCTTGGTCCTCTCTCCAATCCCGCCGGCGCCAAGCGGCAATTGCTCGGTGTTTTCTCGCCGCGCTGGTTGATGCCGATTGCGGAAGTACTGCGCGATTTCGGTTCGGAACGTGTGTGGGTCGTTTACGGTGACGGGATGGACGAGATCACCACAACGGGTGTTACCAACGTGGTCGCGCTGGAGGACGGGCAGATCCGTAGCTTCGATCTGTCCCCTGCAGATTTCGGCGTCCGCGTCGCGACGCTCTCTGAACTGAAGGGTGGCGACGGGGTTGCCAATGCGGCGGCGCTTCGTGCTGTTCTCGGTGGTGCGAAGAACGCTTACCGCGACATCTCGCTCTGCAATGCGGCGGCGGCTCTTGTGGTGGCCGGCAAGGCGAGCGATATTGGCGACGGGATGCAGATCGCGGCCCGCGCACTTGATAGCGGCGAGGCTGCCGCTGCACTCGATCGCCTGGTCGCCGTATCGAACGAATCAAATTAAGGGCCTCCCATTGACGGACATCCTGAAGAAGATCGAGGCCTACAAGCGGCAAGAGATAGAGGCGGCCAAGGGACGTGTTTCATTGGCTGACCTTAAGGCCATGGCTGCGGAACAGAGCCCACCGCGCGGCTTCTACCAAGCCCTGAGGCAACGACAAAGCGCCGACACATTCGGACTGATCGCGGAGATCAAGAAGGCGAGCCCGTCCAAGGGGCTCATCCGTCCGGACTTCGACCCGCCTGCTCTCGCGGTCGCCTACGAACAAGGTGGCGCCGCATGCCTCTCAGTTCTGACCGACACCCCAAGCTTCCAGGGTGCGCCCGAATTTCTTTCGGCAGCGCGGAAAGCGTGTTCATTGCCGGCCCTGCGCAAGGACTTCATGTTTGATACCTATCAGGTACATGAAGCGCGCGCCTGGGGTGCAGACTGCATCCTCCTGATCATGGCGTCGCTGACAGACGACGAAGCGCAAAGGTTAGAGGATGAGGCGTTTGCGCTGGGGATGGACGTCTTGGTGGAAGTTCATGATGCCGAGGAAACCGAACGGGCGCTGAAGCTCTCGTCACCGCTGATTGGGATCAACAATCGAAACCTGCGAACCTTCGACGTCAGTCTGCACACGTCCGCGACGCTCGCAAAGCTCATCCCCAATGACCGCCTGATGGTTGGCGAAAGCGGCATCTTCACGCACGAGGATTGCCTGCGCCTGCGAAACGCCGGCCTGACGACATTTCTGGTGGGGGAAAGCTTGATGCGGCAGGAGGACGTAGCCTCGGCCACCCGCACCCTGCTGTCCGGCACTTCCGCATCCGTAGCGGCCGAGTGATGTCAGACAAACCCGGCCTCACCCATATCGATGCTTCTGGCGAGGCAAATATGGTGGATGTCGGCGGCAAGGTTGATACCGAACGGCTGGCGACGGCAGAAGGTTTCGTCCGGATGCTGCCGGAGACCCTTGCACTCATACGACAGGGGAACGCGAAGAAGGGTGATGTGATCGGCACGGCGCGGCTTGCCGGGATCATGGCGGCGAAGAAGACCGCCGATCTGATCCCGCTCTGCCATCCGCTGATGCTGACCAAGGTTACGGTCGAGATTGCGGAAGATCAATCACTTCCCGGGCTGAAGGTGACGGCAACGGCGAAACTTACCGGCAAGACCGGCGTCGAGATGGAAGCGCTGACAGCCGTTTCCATAGCCTGCTTGACCATCTACGACATGGCGAAGGCTGCAGACAAGGGAATGGAAATCGGCGGCATCCGCCTCATAGAGAAGACTGGCGGGAAATCTGGCAGCTATCGTCGGACGGATGGTTGAGCATGACCTTGCTTCCTGTCGCCGAGGCTAAGGCACGGCTGCTTTCCAAGGCTCAGCCTGTCGAAGAGACCGAGGTGCTTTCGCTGGAACAGGCTGGAGGAAGAGTTCTTGCTGAACCACTTGCCGCACGGCTTACGCAACCGCCCTTCGATGCCTCGGCCATGGATGGCTACGCCCTGCGGACCGATGATGTGCCGGACACTGGTGCAGAGCTATCGGTTATAGGAACTGCTGCGGCTGGACATCCTTATGCTGGCCGCGTGGGCGAAGGCGAGGCTGTGCGCATTTTCACCGGAGCCCCGGTTCCAGATGGCGCAGATACGGTCGTTATCCAGGAAGACGTTCAACAAATCCAAGACAACCGCATCAGGACCAACGCCGTTATCACCGCGGGGCGACATATCCGGCCGCGTGGTCAGGACTTCATTCAAGGGGAAACCGTCTTGGATGGCGGCATCGTCCTCGACTTTTCGCATCTGACCGTTGCCGCGGCAATGAACCACCCGTCGCTCCCTGTCTTTCGCCAGCCGAAGATCGCGGTTCTTGCCACTGGCGACGAACTTCTTCCACCCGGGAGCACGCCGGCTGCCGGGCAGATCATCGCCTCCAACACTTTCGGCGTGGCAGCGCTCATCCGTGACAATGGTGGCGAGGTGCTCGACCTCGGCATCGTCGGAGATAGCCATGAGGCAATCCGCCATGCCATCGATATCGCCAGAAGATCACAGGTCGACGTGCTGGTCACACTGGGTGGCGCCTCCGTGGGAGATCATGATCTCGTGCAGTCCAGCTTGAAAGCGGCAGGCATGGAGCTTGATTTTTGGCGGATCGCGATGCGGCCCGGTAAGCCGTTAATGGTGGGTAAGCTTGACCGAATGCAGGTGCTCGGCCTGCCGGGCAACCCGGTGGCGAGCCTTGTCTGCAGCCTGCTTTTCCTGGAACCGCTGGTGCGCAAGCTCGCGCGCCTGCCTGAGAGAATGCGTGAGGCGTATGCGGTTGCCGCAGATGATCTACCGGCCAATGACAAGCGGCAGGATTATCTGCGGGCCACTTTGGTGCGTGACCCTGAGGGCAATCTCCGGGCGCAGGCCTTCCAAAAGCAGGATTCGTCGATGATGAAAATCTTTGCTCGCTCGGATGCACTGATCATCCGCCCACCGCACGCGCCGCTGCTTGCCGCGGGAGCGCCCTGCCCTGTTCTGCTGCTAAGGCACTGATCTGGCGTGTGTGGCACGGCGTAGATGCTCTGTAGAAACGCCGGTGGAGCAGCCCTTGTCGCGATCATCTTCCTCACCCGTCATCGTCTGGTTTCGGCGTGACCTGCGCCTAGCAGACAACGCCGCACTGACCGCTGCGGTGGAGACGGGAGCGCCGGTGATTGCACTCTTCATCCGAGAGCCTGAACCAACCAGCGTTATGCCCATGGGCGCTGCGCAAGCGTGGTGGCTGCATCACTCGCTGACCGCGCTAAGAGCGGATCTCCTAAGCCGGGGCGCGGAACTTGTTTTGGCTACCGGCGCAGCCGAAGCCGTACTCGGCGAGGTCGCGCGGCTAAGCTGCGCGGGTAGCCTCTATTTCAATCGCTGCTATGAGCGGGATGCCGTCGATCGCGTTATCGTCCACTCTCTCAAGAACGAAAGCATCGCTGTACATACATTTCACGGGCAGCTTCTCTACGAGCCGACAGCCGTGCGCACCGGCGCTGGCACTGCCTTTCGTGTTTTCACGCCATTCTGGAAGGCACTTCAGTCCTTGGGTGAGCCGGCAGAGCCGATTGAGGCTCCCGGTAAGATAAAGGGTGCCAGCATCCTGCCGGAGTCCGAGCGGCTGGACGACTGGCAACTCCTGCCAGTCAACCCGAATTGGGCCGCATCCTTCGGCGAGATCTGGACACCAGGCGAGGCAGGTGCGCGAGCGAAGCTTGAGGAGTTCGTCGAGAGCGGCCTCGACGACTACAAGAGTGGCAGGGACTTCCCGGCCAAGGATCTCACCTCAAGGCTCTCTCCTCACCTCACCCACGGAGAGATCACACCGGGCCAGGCATGGCACGCCACAACAGGCCTTCCTGGCACAGACCCGACCCAGATCATGCACTTCCGGCGCGAACTCGCCTGGCGCGACTTCAGTTACGGCTTGTTGGTCGAATTCCCCGATCTTGGCTCCCGCAATTGGAACGCCTCCTTCAACAGGTTTGAATGGAGCTTCGACGAAGACCTGTTCCGGGCCTGGACGAAAGGGCAGACCGGCTACCCCATTGTTGACGCGGGTATGCGGCAGTTATGGCAGGAAGGCTATATGCACAACCGGGTCCGCATGATCACTGCCTCCTTTCTGATCAAGGATCTGATGATCGACTGGCGCAAAGGACAGGAGTGGTTTGCAAACACATTGGTTGACGCCGATCCCGCCAATAATGCGGCGGGCTGGCAGTGGGTTGCCGGTTCCGGCGCCGATGCCTCGCCATTCTTCCGTATCTTCAACCCGGTGCTGCAGGGCGAGAAATTTGATCCGGATGGGGATTATGTGCGGCGGTATATTCCCGAACTCACCAAGCTCGAGCGAAGATATATTCACCGCCCGTTCCAGGCCCCTGAGGACGTGCTGGCGCAGGCGGGCGTTGCACTGGGCGCGACGTATCCGAAGCCGATCGTCAATCATTCCGAAGCGCGTGATCGTGCTCTCGCAGCTTACAAGACAATGGGCCGATCAGGCTGAATGCATTGGTGTGACGGGGCCTGTAGCTGTGCTACCGACCCCGCTTCCATCAAACCAGGCGGCTCTGCTCCAGTGCAGCCTCAACGAAGCTTGCAAACAGAGGGTGCGGATCGAGAGGGCGGCTCTTCAGTTCAGGATGGTACTGCACGCCGATGAACCAAGGGTGATCCGGGTATTCGATGGTTTCCGGCAACAGGCCGTCCGGAGACATCCCCGAGAAAACCAGCCCGCACGCTTCAAGACGGTCCTTGTATTCAACATTGACCTCATAGCGATGGCGGTGCCGCTCGGAGATCGCCGTTGATCCGTAGACGTCTGCTATCTTCGTGTCTCTCTTCAAGGTCGCGTCATAGGCACCAAGACGCATGGTGCCGCCAAGGTCGCCCGCGGCAGCGCGCCGCTCCAGGGCATTCCCTTTAACCCATTCTGTCATCAGCCCGACAACCGGCTCCTCCGCCGGACCGAACTCCGTCGAGGAGGCCTTCTCGATCCCGGCCAGGTTTCGTGCCGCTTCAAGCACAGCCATCTGCATGCCAAAGCAAATGCCGAAATACGGGACCTTACGTTCACGGGCAAAGCGGGCTGCGTTGATCTTGCCTTGGGCGCCGCGCTCTCCGAAGCCACCCGGCACCAGGATGCCGTGGACCTTTTCCAGATATGGCGCGGGGTCTTCCTTTTCGAAGACTTCCGACTCGATCCACTCGAGCTTCACCTTGACCTGGTTGGCTATCCCGCCGTGATGCAGCGCCTCAATCAGCGACTTGTAGGCGTCCTTGAGGCCGGTGTACTTGCCTACGATGGCAATCGTCACTTCGCCTTCCGGCGTATGGATACGGTTGCAAACCTCTTCCCAGGCATGCAGACGCGGTTTTGGTGCCGGCTCGATACCGAAGGCAGCAAGGACCTCCGAATCAAGGCCCTCCTTGTGATACGCCATCGGGACGTCGTAGATATTCGCCACATCCAGGGCCTGAATGACGGCAGACGGACGAACGTTGCAAAACAGAGAAAGCTTGCGACGCTCGGGCTCTGGAATCTCCCGGTCTGCGCGTACGAGCAGGATGTCGGGCGCGATGCCCAGCGCTTGCAGTTCTTTCACCGAATGCTGCGTCGGCTTGGTCTTCAATTCACCGGCAGCCGGAATATAGGGCATCAGCGTCAGGTGCAGGTAGACAGCCGCCCCCCGTGGCAATTCGTTGCCGAGCTGGCGGATCGCCTCGACGAAGGGCATCGCCTCGATGTCGCCAACCGTTCCCCCGATTTCGCAGATAACGAAGTCGTAGTCGTCATTGCCTTCGACCACGAAATCCTTGATCTCGTTGGTAACGTGCGGAATGACTTGAACGGTCGCGCCGAGGTAGTCGCCGCGACGCTCCTTGTCGATGATGTTCTTGTAGATGCGCCCAGTGGTGATGTTGTCGGTCTTGGTTGCGGAGCGCCCGGTAAAGCGCTCGTAGTGGCCAAGGTCAAGATCGGTCTCCGCGCC
>CAYNED010000010.1:0-30145 GCA_964396135.1 uncultured Neorhizobium sp. | reverse complement strand
CCCGCGCAAATTCTCCGAGTGGATCCGGAGCGAAAACCGCGTCCTGATGACCGATACCACGATGCGCGACGGCCATCAGTCGCTGCTGGCGACGCGGGTGCGCACGCATGACATCGCTCGTATCTCCGGGGTCTATGCCCGCGCCTTGCCCAATCTCTTCTCGCTCGAGTGTTGGGGCGGCGCCACATTTGATGTTTCGATGCGCTTTCTGACGGAAGACCCGTGGGAGCGGCTCGCGCTGGTGCGCGAAGGTGCTCCAAACCTTCTGTTGCAGATGCTCCTGCGCGGAGCCAATGGCGTGGGATACAAGAACTATCCCGATAACGTCGTAAAATACTTCGTGCGCCAGGCGGCACGAGGCGGTGTCGACGTCTTTCGCGTCTTCGACTGCCTCAACTGGGTCGAGAATATGCGCGTGTCGATGGATGCCGTGCAGGAGGAGAACAGGATCTGCGAGGCGGCGATCTGCTATACCGGCGATCTCCTCAATAGCGCGCGGCCGAAATACGACCTCAAGTACTACACGGGGCTGGCTGAAGAGCTGGAAAAGGCCGGCGCCCATATCATCGCCGTCAAGGACATGGCGGGCCTGCTGAAGCCGGCAGCGGCCCGGGTGCTGTTCAAGGCACTGCGCGAGGCGACCGACCTCCCGATCCATTTCCATACGCATGACACCTCTGGCATTTCGGCGGCTACTGTTCTGGCGGCGGTCGAAGCAGGGGTCGATATCATCGACGCTGCCATGGACGCCTTTTCCGGAACAACGTCACAGCCGTGCCTTGGCTCGATCGTGGAGGCTTTGTCCGGCTCGGAGCGGGATCCGGGGCTCGATCCGGAATGGATTCGCCGCATTTCCTTCTACTGGGAGGCGGTGCGCAACCAGTATGCCGCCTTCGAGAGCGATCTGAAGGGGCCGGCTTCCGAGGTGTATCTCCATGAAATGCCTGGTGGGCAGTTCACAAACCTGAAGGAGCAGGCCCGGTCGCTGGGGCTGGAAAACCGCTGGCACCGCGTGGCGCAGACCTATGCCGATGCCAACCAGATGTTAGGCGACATCGTCAAGGTCACACCCTCCTCCAAGGTCGTCGGCGATATGGCGCTGATGATGGTGAGCCAGGATCTGACGGTCGCCGACGTAGAGAGCCCGGAGAAAGACATCGCCTTCCCGGAATCCGTCGTTTCCATGCTCAAGGGAGACCTTGGCCAACCCCCTGGTGGCTGGCCCGAAAGGTTGCAGAAAAAGGCGCTTAAGGGAGAAACACCCTACACCGAACGACCTGGCTCGCTGCTGGCGGACGCCGACCTCGATGCGGAACGGGAGGCGATCGAGGCAAAGCTCGAGCGGACTGTCAACGATTTTGAATTCGCGTCCTATCTCATGTACCCGAAGGTGTTTACCGAGTTTGCGCAAGCCGTGGATCTGTACGGTCCCGTTTCTGTCTTGCCAACGCACGCCTATTTCTACGGCCTCTCGGATGGTGAAGAATTGTTCGCGGAGATCGAGCGGGGCAAGACCCTGGTCATCGTCAATCAGGCGACCAGCGGCACTGACGACAAAGGCATGGTCACGGCCTTCTTTGAGCTGAACGGGCAGCCACGCCGGATCAAGGTACTGGATCGTACGCACGGTGCCTCGGGATCCGCAGTACGGCGAAAGGCTGACATCGCCAATCCGAACCACCTGGGCGCGCCGATGCCGGGGGTAATCTCCACCGTCGCCGTTGCGGCGGGCCAGCGCGTCAAAGCCGGTGACATCCTGCTCTCCATCGAGGCGATGAAGATGGAGACTGCTTTGCACGCGGAACGGGACGGGACAGTGGCTGAAGTTCTGGTCGTTGCCGGGGACCAGATCGATGCAAAGGATCTTCTGATCGTCTACGCCGACTAGCTCACCTTTCAACCAGTCGCACTTCTTAAAATAAAAGGTGACGCCGCGACAGGATCCGCGGCTTGCTAATCTAATCGATTGAAATATATCTCGCTGCGCGATCAAGGATGCGGAAGATGGACATGCCACACCCCAAGGCGGCTGCCGACAAAGCCGGGTTTATCACTCGTGAGCGCACGGCGGTGGCACTCCTATTTCTGATGAACGGATTTCTTGTGGGGGCCTGGGCGCCAAAGATCCCTGAGTTCGCCAGCCGGCTTGAGCTGACGGAAAGCTCCTTGGGAATGATGATCCTCGTGTTCGGATTGGGCTCTCTTATAATGATGCCCATCGCGGGCAGTCAGATCGCACGCTATGGCTCCAGCATCGTTTCACGTATGACCGCAATCCTCGCCGTCCCGACATTGATGTTCCTGACCTGGGTCGGGGGTATCTGGTCAGGTGCTGTCGCGATCTTTTTCTTTGGCGGTCTCATTGGCGCGATGGATGTGGCGATGAATGCCAATGCCGTCGCGGTCGAGAAGCACATGCGACGCTCGATCATGTCATCCTGCCACGCGTTCTGGAGCCTCGGCGGGCTATTGGGTGCTGCGAGTGGCGGCTTTCTGATCGAAAGAATCGGGGTCTCGAGCCACGCTGTTCTGGTCACCATTGCCGCAGCGATCATGCTGGCGTTCGCATGGCCGCTTGTGCTGCGGGATGCGCCGCATCCGGAAGAGGTGCATGAACGTCTGAAACTGCCGCGGACGGCGCTTCCCTGGTTGCTCGGCCTGATGGCGCTTTTCTGCATGATTCCGGAAGGTGCAGTGATCGACTGGAGCGCGCTTTATCTGCGTCAGGAACTTGGCTCGTCGGTGACAGCTTCCGGCTTCGCGTTCGCAGCTTTCTCGCTGACGATGGCGATCATGCGCTTCGCCGGCGACCTTGTCCGCGATCGTTTCGGTGCCGTTCGTACCCTTCGCGTCTGCGCCGTCATCTCCATAGCGGGCTTGATAACAGCCGGCTTCGCGCCAACTGGCAACATTGCGATTGTCGGCTTTGCACTTGCCGGTATTGGGATCTCGAACCTGGTCCCGATCGTGTTTTCTGCAGCCGGAAATCTGCCAGGTCTTCGGCCGGGTGTCGGCCTCTCCGTTGTTACGACCATGGGCTATTCCGGAATCCTGCTTGCTCCTTCGGCGATTGGCTTCATCGCGGAATATAGCGGCTTGGCGCTGATTTTCGCAGCGCTGTCGGTGCTGCATCTCGTGGTGCTGTTGCTTTCGCCTTTGGCAAAACATGCAGACGGGGTTCGTCACGACTGAGTGGCCGGAACCGGGGCTGATGTGAGGGGGCATGAGGTTGACATTGGCAATGGCATCATCCACCTGAAGGGTGAATTTCAGACGCGAGAGCTCGATGTCTACACCGCTTGAGTATGATCCGAAGCCGCGCCGGGCGACGGTCGCCGTTGATGTCGGCGGGGTGATCGTTGGCGGCGGTGCGCCCGTCGTCGTACAGTCGATGACCAACACGGATACGGCCGATATCGATGCCACCGTGGCGCAGGTAGCGGCACTCCATCAGGCCGGATCGGAAATCGTTCGCATCACGGTTGATCGCGACGAGAGTGCCGCCGCCGTTCCCAAGATCCGCGACCGGCTGCTGCGGCTGGGCATCGATGTGCCGCTTGTGGGGGACTTCCATTACATCGGGCATAAGCTGCTGGCGGATCATCCGGCCTGTGCCGAGGCCTTGGCGAAATACCGCATCAATCCCGGCAATGTTGGGTTCAAGGACAAGAAGGACAAGCAGTTCGCCGACATCATCGAGATGGCGATCCGCTACGACAAGCCGGTGCGCATCGGCGTCAATTGGGGATCCCTTGATCAGGATCTGCTGACCACGTTGATGGACCGGAACGCCTTGGAAGGCTCGCCGCTATCTGCCCGCCAGGTCATGCACGAAGCTATTGTTCAGTCGGCGCTGATTTCGGCTGAGCTGGCTGAAAGCATCGGCCTGGCGCGTAACCGCATCATTCTTTCTGCCAAGGTAAGCCAGGTGCAAGACCTGATTGCCGTTTACTCAATGCTGGCAGAGCGATCGAACCATGCCTTGCATCTCGGGCTGACGGAAGCCGGCATGGGGTCCAAGGGGATCGTCGCCTCGTCGGCTGCAATGAGTTACGTCCTGCAGCACGGGATCGGTGATACGATCCGCGTGTCCCTGACGCCGGAGCCGAATGGTGACCGAACGCGCGAAGTCCAGGTGGCCCAGGAAATCTTGCAGGTCATGGGGTTCCGCCAGTTCATTCCGGTCGTCGCCGCCTGCCCCGGCTGCGGTCGCACGACCTCCACCGTGTTTCAGGAGCTGGCGCAGCGCATCCAGGACGACATCCGCAAGAACATGCCGGTCTGGCGGGAACGGTATCCAGGCGTCGAGGCGCTCAACGTTGCGGTGATGGGCTGTATCGTCAACGGCCCGGGTGAAAGCAAGCATGCCGATATCGGCATCTCCCTTCCCGGCACCGGGGAGACACCCTCGGCGCCAGTCTTCATAGACGGGCAGAAGGCCATGACTCTTCGCGGGCCAGATATTGCCGCCGACTTCGAGAAGCTGGTCATCGACTATATCGAGCGGCGGTTCGGCCAACGCTCTGCGGCAGAATGATGAGTTTCGTCCCGCTCCTGCCGTAATTTATGGTAAATGACGATGCACCATAGACGACGGGGACTTCGATTCGAATGATCAAGAGACTGGCAATCGTCGCGCTTTGCGCGACCTATCTTTCCGCATGCACAACCACCGACCCATATACGGGCGAGCAGAAGATGTCGAACACGGCCGGCGGTGCCGCCATCGGAGCCGGTCTCGGCGCGCTAGGCGGTCTGGTCGTGGGTGGCGGTGACAAGGGCCGCAACGCGCTGATCGGTGCCGCTATCGGCGGTCTCGCCGGCGGTGCTATCGGCAACTACATGGATCAGCAGGAATCCGAGCTGCGGGCGCAGCTGCAGGGGACAGGCGTTTCGGTCACGCGCATGGGCGACCGCATCGTTCTCAACATGCCGTCCAACGTCACCTTCGCGACGGATCAGGACCAGGTTATCCCGCCATTCTACCGGACGCTGGATTCCGTCGCGATCGTGCTCAACAAGTTCAACAAGACACTGATCGACGTCAATGGGCATACCGATTCTACCGGCAGCCTTGCCCATAACCAGGGGCTTTCGGAACGCCGCGCCGCTTCGGTTGCCAATTACCTCGCCAGCCGAGGCGTGGACCAGCGGCGCATGTCGACGCTCGGCTTCGGTCCGTCGCAGCCGGTTGCGTCCAACGCGACACCGGACGGTCGTGCACAAAACCGCCGCGTCGAAGTGTTGATCGCTCCGATCTCCCAGTAAGTAGAACTAACGGGCCGCCTACAGGCGGCTCGTTAGAAGCTTGAGGCCCGCAAAACAGTAGATGACGGACATCGCGCCTTCGACCCAGCGTCGGCAGGCGCGATAGCCACGTAGGGCTTGCGGCGTCGAAAACAACAGCGCATAGCCGGCAAAGATCAGCAGGCCCGACGTCAGGCACAAGGCGATGATGGTGGCGATCGCAGTGGCAGGCGCGGCTTCGGGAAGACCGAGCGAAATAATCGCCAGCCAGGCGAAGATCGCCTTCGGGTTCGTGACGTGGATGGCGTAGCCGCGCAGGAGCAACTGCCACATGCCGGAGTGGCTTGGGCTCGACACAAGGCGGCCATGGTCATCCTTGACACGTGCGGCACGAAAAGCCTTCCAGCCAAGATAGAGAAGATAAAGGCCGCCGGCGACTTTCAGGACCTCGAGCGCAAATGCATAGTGACGCAGCAGCGCGGCCATGCCCATGGCAGCGGCGGTTGCCCAGGTTGCCGATCCTCCGAAGATCCCCAAGGCGATCGTCAGTCCGGCCCTGCGGCCTTGCGCAACCGCCGTGCCGATAATGGCAAAAACCGCAGGTCCGGGGCTCAGCACTGCGATCAAGTAGGCGATATAAGCTGGCCAGATGCTTGGCAGATGGCTTACGATCTCCTCCATCGCCGACCCTACTAGTTCTTCCTGTCGGAGATGAAACGCGCGGTCGCTTGCAGCGTGGCAGCCCGGTCTGCGTAGGGTGAAAGCATGGCCACGGCCTCTTGTGCAAGAGCGTCAAGCCGCTCCTCGGCCCACGCAACGCCCTTCAGGGCCACAAGGGTTCCCTTGCCGCGCGCAGCGTCCTTCCCCGTTGCCTTTCCCATGACTTCGGCATCTGCAGTGACATCCAAGAGGTCGTCGGCAAGCTGAAAAGCGAGGCCGATGGTCTCTCCGAATTTCCGCAGCAGTTGGCGGTCGGCCGGCTTGGCGTCCGCGACGATCGCGCCCGCTTCGCAGGCAAACCGCAGAAGTGCGCCGGTCTTCATGGCCTGGAGTGTCAGAATCTCGGCTTCGCCTGGGGTCGAGCCTTCTGCGGCAAGATCAAGCGCCTGTCCGCCGGCCATGCCGCCGAGGCCGGAAGCTCGTGCCAATGCCAATACCAATTGCGTTTTCTGTCGGTCCGAGAGTTCGGTTTCGGGCGCGGCAATGATGTCGAACGCGTATGTCAGAAGGCTGTCGCCCGCAAGGATCGCCGAGGCCTCGTCGAAGGCTTTGTGGACGGTGGGCCGTCCGCGGCGGAGGTCGTCGTCATCCATTGCCGGCAGGTCATCGTGGATCAGCGAGTAGCAGTGGACGCATTCCACTGCTGCGCCGACGCGGGCCGCTGCTTCGTAAGAGCCGCCCAGCATCGCCGCACTTTCCTGTACGAGAAACGGCCGAAGACGCTTTCCACCATTAAGCGTCCCGTGGCGCATGGCCGCCAGGAGCGTGTCTGGACGCGCAATCTCGCTTGGGAGACATTGAGCTGAAAGCAGAGACGCGAGCAGCGCCTCGGTTGAGCGGGCACTCTCCAGCAGGCGTTGCTCAAAATCATTCATGGGGCTGGTCATGACGGCTGTTTGGCATGGTCCGCAGCGGCGTGCAACGCGCTTTCAATCAACCTCACTCGTTTTGCATCCGTCTACTGGCCATGATCCTCTCCAGAGGCTAAGAAGCGAGCGGAGCATGAGGCCGACCGTGGACGCCAAGCTGGACGACATTGCCGAAGAGCGAAAAACGCAGTTGCCTCGTCGTAGACGATCACCGCTCTTTCGCTTGCTGCGGCGGATGTTGCTGATCCTCCTTGCTCTCTTGATCGCGCCCTATCTGCTGATCCTCCTTTACACGGCTTCCTTCGTGCATCCTGTGTCGACCCTGATGCTGGCAGATCTCGCTACCCTCAAAGGCTATGACCGGCGGTGGGTGAGCATTGACGACATCTCCCCCAATCTCGTTCAGGCCGTCATGATGTCTGAGGATGGGCAGTTCTGCCGCCATGGCGGCGTTGACTGGGGAGAGATGAAGGCGGTGGTAGAGGAGGCGCTGGAGGGCAAGAACACGCGTGGTGCCAGCACTATCCCGATGCAGACCGTCAAGAACCTCTTCCTCTGGAATGGTCGGTTCTTCATCCGCAAGGTGCTGGAACTCCCTTTGGCCATCACCGCCGATTTCGTTTGGTCGAAGCGGCGGACGATGGAAATTTACCTGAACGTGGTGGAGTGGGGGCCCGGGATTTATGGCGCGGAAGCGGCCGCCCAGCATCACTTTGGTGTCGCGGCTCGGGATCTGACGCGCAAGCAAGGCGCTCTCTTGGCTGTGGCCCTGCCGAACCCCATCACCCGGATCGCCAGCAAGCCGGGTAAGGGAATGCAGCGGCTGGCACAGCTGGTGGAACGGCGGGCTCGTCGTTCGGGGGAATACATCACTTGCATTTATGGCTGATGTTTAGCCTTTTCATTGGTCGTCGGCGGGGAAGCGGGATATCCATTGCCCGGTCGGCGAATGGGAGAGGTGCATGGACGGATTGACGCTCTATATCGGCAACAAGAACTATTCTTCCTGGTCCTTTCGCCCTTGGCTTGCCCTGACGGCGGCTGGTGTTCCTTTTGAGGAGGTGTTGATTCCTTTCGACTTCGCCGCAGGTAATCCACGGTTCAAGGAGATATCCCCGACGAGCCGCGTTCCTGTGCTCCATCATGGCGCATTGCGGGTTTGGGAATCGCTTGCCATCATCGAGTACGCAGCCGAACTCTTTCCCGATCGTCCGATCTGGCCGAAGGAGGCTCGTGACAGGGCTGTGGCTCGCTCGATCTCCATGGAGATGCTTTCCGGCTTTCGCGCCCTGCGCAGCGCCTGCCCGATGAACATGCGCCGCGCAAAGGGGCAGATCAGCGTTCCGGAAGGTGTTCGGGATGATGTCGCTCGCATCTCGTCGATCTGGAAGGAGTGCCGCAGCAAGACGGGAGGCCCGTTCCTGTTCGGATCCTTCTCCGCCGCCGACGCCATGTTTGCCCCTGTGGTCAACCGGTTCGAGGTATACGACCTGGTGACCGATGCGGAGGTGCTCGATTATATGGATGCGATGAAGCACCACCCGGCGTGGCAGAAGTGGCAGGCGGCTGCGCTTGCCGAAAGCTGGGTGGTGGCCGAGGACGAAGCCTGAGCGGCGCTCGCGGATTTTTTGCTGCGGGGTCTGGTCAAAGGTCTGGGCAGCATGTATAAGCCGGCCAAATTTCCGACTTTGAGGCGCGTCCAGTTCGGCAAAGTTGCCGAGGACAGTGCTTTCGCACGAACGTGGAGTAACAAAAATGGCTGTACCGAAGAGAAAAACAAGCCCGTCGAAACGCGGTATGCGCCGTTCGGCTGACGCGCTGAAGACCCCGACATTCGTCGAAGACAAGAACTCCGGCGAACTGCGCCGCCCGCATCACATCGACCTGAAGACAGGCATGTATCGCGGACGCCAGGTTTTGACGCCGAAGGAAAGCGCATAATCGCAAGTTCACGATAATAAAAAAGGCCGGATTTTCCGGCCTTTTTTATTTATTGTTGCGGCGTTTTCAGAGACTGTCGATGCGGTTCTGGAGGGTCTTTAGCTGCTCCTTCAGATCATCGATATCCTTGGCATCGTTCTTCTTTGCTGTCGCTGTGGTCGCCTTCGCACCGAAGGGCGAGAACATCTCCATGGCCTGACGGAACACTTCGGTATTGCGGCGCACCTGCTCTTCCATGAGCTGAATAGGTCCCTGAAGGTTCTTCGTTAGTGGCGTGTCGCCTAAAGCCCGCGTCATTTGCTCCCGCATCTGCACCTGTTGCTCGGTGAAGGCTTGCATGGAGTGCTCCAGAAACGTTGGAACGACCACCTGCATCTGATCACCATAGAAGGAGATCAACTGCCGCAGGAATGAGATTGGCAGAAGCGTGTTGCCGGTCTTCGATTCCTGTTCGAAGATGATCTGCGTCAGGACCGCGTGGGTTATGTCTTCGCCCGTCTTGGCGTCCTGGACGAGGAACTCTTCGCCCTTCTTCACCATCTTGGCGAGGTCCTCCAGCGTCACATACGTGCTCGTGCCCGTATTATAGAGACGCCGATTGGCGTATTTCTTGATGATTGTTTCGCCTTCGTTCTTGGCCATGTCTGTCTCCTCGGCCTTTTCATGCGTTGTGAAGAGGCTTTCCCACGCAAACACTAAGCCCAAATGCTTGGCACTGACAATGTAAAATTGTGCGTCGCAGTGCGAGCGCGATGCTGCTCGGGAGGACGTAAAAACGGGCGGAAGGGAGGGTCTTCCTCACCTTACGACCATGTTTGACTTCGAGCGCAAGCTTTGCCACTCTCCCGCAAAAGAGCATAGGAGGACGACGCCCGTGAGCCAGACTTCGATCGTCATTGCATCCGCAGCCCGTACCGCGGTGGGCTCGTTCAACGGCGCGTTCGCCAACATACCAGCCCATGAACTCGGAGCCGCTGCCGTCAAAGGTGCTTTGGAGCGCTCCAAGGTCAATCCGGAGGAAGTCGACGAGGTCATCCTCGGGCAGGTTCTGCCTGCAGGCGAAGGTCAGAACCCGGCAAGGCAGGCGGCCATGAAGGCAGGTGTGCCCCAGGAGGCGACAGCCTGGGGGGTCAACCAGTTGTGCGGCTCGGGTCTTCGGGCCGTGGCGCTTGGGATGCAGCAAATCGCTCTAGGCGACGCGAAGGTCGTCGTTGCAGGCGGTCAGGAGTCGATGTCGATGGCCCCGCACTCCGCGCATCTGCGCAACGGTGTGAAGATGGGCGACATGAAGATGATCGACACCATGATCAAGGACGGCCTGACGGATGCCTTCTACGGCTACCACATGGGCATCACCGCTGAGAACATCGCCCGTCAATGGCAGCTGTCGCGCGATGAGCAGGACAATTTTGCAGTCGCTTCGCAAAACAAGGCTGAGGCGGCGCAAGCAGCGGGTCGCTTTAAAGACGAGATCATTCCATTTGTCGTCAAAGGCAGGAAGGGCGACGTCACGGTCGATGCCGATGAATATATCCGCATCGGAACTACGCTGGAGAACATGGCAAAGCTTCGTCCTGCCTTCGACAAGGATGGCACGGTCACGGCAGGCAACGCTTCCGGTATCAATGACGGTGCCGCCGCCGTTGTCCTGATGACTGAAGAGGAAGCAGCGCGGCGCGGCGTTTCTCCGCTCGTCCGTATCGTCTCCTGGGCGACCGCCGGAGTCGATCCGCAGATCATGGGGACGGGGCCGATCCCTGCCTCGCGCAGGGCGTTGGAAAAAGCGGGCTGGAAGGCAGGAGACCTTGATCTGGTCGAGGCAAACGAGGCCTTCGCTGCCCAGGCGTGCGCCGTGAACAAGGAGCTCGGCTGGGATCCGGCCATCGTCAACGTGAACGGTGGTGCCATTGCCATTGGCCATCCGATTGGCGCCTCTGGGGCGCGGATCCTCAACACGCTGGTCTTCGAGATGAAGCGCCGCGGTGCGCACAAGGGCTTGGCCACGCTTTGCATCGGAGGCGGCATGGGTGTCGCCATGTGTGTCGAAGCCATGTAACCGCGGTCACTGCCGCGCCGGCGCCGATGATGCCTTCAAGAAGGGGCTAGCGGCAACGCCTGAGGAGGAAGGCTTGCATGAGTAGGGTGGCATTGGTGACGGGAGGCACGCGGGGCATCGGAGCCGCGATATGCGTGGCACTGAGTGCAGCCGGTTATAAGGTTGCGGCCAGCTATGCGGGCAATGAGGAGAAGGCCCGTGCCTTCAGTGAGGAGACCGGCATCCCCATCTTCAAATGGGATGTGTCGAGCTATCAGGCCTGTGCCGATGGTGTCGCCCAAGTTGAAAGTGAGATTGGACCGATTGAGGTGCTGGTTAACAATGCCGGCATTACGCGCGACGCGATGTTCCACAAGATGACGCCCGACCAATGGAACGAGGTAATTGCCACCAATCTCAGCGGGCTCTTCAACATGACGCACCGCGTGTGGGGCGGCATGCGAGAGCGCGGCTTTGGTCGCATCGTCAACATTTCCTCGATCAATGGTCAGAAAGGCCAGATGGGACAGGTCAACTATGCCGCAGCAAAGGCGGGAGACCTCGGGTTCACCAAGGCTCTGGCGCAGGAAGGCGCCTCAAAGAACATAAACGTCAACGCGATCTGCCCCGGCTACATCGCCACCGAAATGGTCAAGGCTGTGCCGGAGAACGTGCTGAGGGAGAAGATCATTCCTCAGATCCCTGTGGGGCGGCTAGGCGAGCCGGAAGAGATCGCCCGCTGTGTTGTCTTTCTGGCGTCTGACGAAGCCGGGTTCCTCACCGGGTCAACGTTGACGGCAAACGGCGGCCAGTACTTTGCTTAGCCGCCACTATGGGCGGTACCGGAGTAAGAAAAAGGCGCCGTGAGACGGCGCCTTTTTCTATTGATTAGGGTCGATTAGCGGCAGCGAGCTTCGTATGTGCGGCCGTAACGATCGCGGTAAACGCAGTAGCCGCTACGCTCCTGCGAAGCACCAACCAGGGCGCCAACGGCACCGCCTGCAACAGCGCCTACCGCTGCGCCGCCCCAGCTATTGGTTGCAACACCGCCGATAACAGCACCGGTACCGGCGCCAATGGCAGTGCCCCGTTCAGTGGAGGTGCAGGATGCCAGTGAACCGATAAGTGCGCCTGCGAGCAAGATCTTCTTCATGGTGGTTTTCCTTCCCGAGTGGATGAACGCTTCAGTCTAGATCCTGCCCATAAGCAGGAGGATGAGTACGATGACGAGGACGAGGCCGAGACCTCCAGACGGCCCGTAACCCCAACCACGACTGTAGCCCCAGTTCGGCAAGGCGCCGATCAGAAGCAGGATTAGGACCACCAACAAAACCGTTCCGAGCATATCGTATTCTCCGATCCCTGTTTTCCAGGATGCGGGAACAAACGCATCTTCTACTGTTTTGTTCCAGAGCCCGCCGGATAAGGAAAACGAAATTCTGGCAACTGGTAAACAAACGAAAGGAATCGAGGTTCCTCTCTTCAACCGATCGCTCAATGGTAGCCAGAACAAAACCTGAAAGTCCTACGTCTGCGATTCGTTGCCCGTTCGTCCTGATTTGTTCCTGTCGCGAGTCCCATTATCTCCTGGAGAATCTGCAGGCTTACTTGTCAATGATCGGCAAGATCGCCATGTCTGGCTGACGGGCAGCTTTCATCGTGCGCCCATTGTATTGCATGGATACCGCTTTGAACTTTCAGCCCATGATGCTCAGTGGGCGCGGCGTGACCGCCGTGCTCGGACCTACGAATACCGGAAAGACGCACTACGCGATCGAGCGGATGGTTGCACATGGCAGCGGCGTCATCGGTTTGCCGCTACGCCTTCTTGCGCGTGAAGTGTACACCCGCGTCGTCGAGAAGGTCGGCGCCTCAGCCGTCGCCTTGGTTACTGGCGAGGAAAAGATCTCTCCGCCCGGCGCGCGGTTCTCGATTTGCACGGTAGAAGCCATGCCGCGCGAAACCAAGGCTGCCTTCGTCGCCATAGACGAAGTCCAGCTTGCCGCGGATCTGGAACGGGGTCATATTTTCACAGACCGCATCATGCATCTTCGAGGCCGGGAGGAGACGCTTCTGCTCGGCGCCGGCACGATGCGGAGAATCCTGGAGCGGCTGCTTCCCGGCATCACGATCATCGAGCGACCACGCATGTCGCAGCTCTTCTATGCTGGGCAAAAGAAGATCACCCGGTTGCCGCAGCGCACAGCCATCGTCGCTTTCTCCGCCGACGAGGTCTATGCCATCGCCGAGTTGATCCGGCGTCAGCGGGGCGGCGCAGCCGTCGTACTTGGTGCTTTGAGCCCCCGGACGCGAAACGCGCAGGTGGGCTTGTATCAAGAAGGTGACGTCGAGTATCTCGTTGCCACAGATGCAATCGGGATGGGGCTCAATCTCGATGTAGACCATGTTGCCTTTGCGCAGGATCGCAAGTTCGACGGCTTCCAGTTCCGAAACCTGAACCCTTCGGAGATGGGCCAGATCGCCGGTCGCGCCGGGCGGCATGTCCGCGACGGGACCTTTGGGGTCACCGGGCAGGTCCAGCCGCTCGACGAGGAGCTGATCGAGCGCATCGAGACGCACCAGTTCGACGAGGTCAAGGTGCTTCAATGGCGGTCCAAGGCGTTGGATTTCTCGTCTATCCGCAGCCTGCGCGCCAGCTTGGACGTGGCGCCAACGGTTCCCGGCCTGACTCGCGCCCTGCCTGCGATCGACAGCCAGGCACTTGATTATCTTTCGCGCTATCCGGAAATCATCGATGCCGCGACGAATCCCGAGCGCGTGGAGAAGCTTTGGGAGGCTTGCGCGCTGCCGGACTACCGCAGAATTGCGCCTGCTCAGCATGCTGACCTTATTTCGACTCTTTTTTCAGATCTCGTCCGCTTTGGCACGGTAAACGAAGATTTCATGTCCGAGCAGGTGCGGCGGGCCGATCGAACGGATGGTGAAATTGACACGCTCTCGGCGCGCATTGCGCAAATCCGTACCTGGACCTATGTCTCCAACCGTCCTGGCTGGCTTGCCGATCCGACACACTGGCAGGAAAAGACAAGAGAAATTGAGGACAGGCTGTCCGATGCCCTACATGAAAGGTTGACGAAACGGTTCGTTGACCGCAGGACATCTGTGCTCATGAAGCGCCTGAGAGAGAATGCGATGCTGGAAGCTGAAATCAGTGTGAATGGTGATGTCTTCGTAGAAGGCCATCACGTCGGGCAGTTGGCCGGATTCCGGTTCACGCCGATCTCCGGGGCCGAGGGCCCGGATGCGAAGGCTGTCCAAGGTGCAGCGCAGAAGGCTCTCTCGCTCGAATTCGAAGCCCGGGCTGCGCGTCTCTACGCATCCGGGAACGGTGATCTGGCTATGGGGTCCGACGGCTTTGTCCGTTGGCTGGGCGATCCCGTCGCACGCCTTGCTGCCAGCGACCATATCATGCGCCCACGCGCAATCTTGCTGGCCGACGAGCAGTTGACCGGACACGCACGCGAGCATGTTCTGGCCCGCATCGAGCGTTTCGTGAACCACCACATCGCGACCGTGCTCAAGCCGCTCGACGACCTGTCGCGGGCGGAGGATCTTCAGGGCCTTGCCAAGGGTCTCGCTTTCCAGATCGTAGAAAACCTTGGGGTCCTGTTTCGCCGCGACGTCGCCGACGACGTCAAGTCGCTCGATCAGGACAGCCGCGCCTCTATGCGCCGCTATGGCATCCGGTTCGGTGCATATCACATTTTTATGCCGGCACTGCTGAAGCCGGCTCCGGCTGAACTCATCACGCTGCTTTGGGCACTGAAGAACGACGGTCTGGACAAGCCCGGCTATGGCGATCTCATTCCCGCGCTTGCCGCGGGCCGTACATCGGTCGTGGCCGATCCTGGGTTCGAGCGCATGTTCTACAAGCTCGCCGGCTTCCGATTCCTCGGCAAGCGTGCCGTTCGCATCGACATCCTTGAGCGTCTGGCTGACTTGATCCGCCCGCTTCTGCAGTGGAAGCCCGGAACCTCACCGCGACCCGAAGGTGCCTATGACGGCCGTCGTTTCGTCGCGACGACGTCCATGCTTTCCATTCTGGGTGCAACGCCCGACGATATGGAAGAAATTCTCAAGGGGCTGGGCTATCGCGCCGATGCGGTAAGCGCGGCAGAAGCCGCCGCCTTCCTGTCGGCGCAGGAGCCTGCGGCCGCAGAAACACAACCCGCTGCAGTGGCAGAAATGTCCGAAGGCGGTGAACCGCGCGCGGAAGATGCTTCGCCAGTAGTTGCAGAAGATAACGCTCAATCTGGGGAACAAGCCCAACCAGCTGCCGAAACTGTTGCCGAGGCGCAAGAGCCTCAAGCGCAAGAGGCTGCTTCTGGCGCGGCTCCGGTTGAAGCCGGTGAGCCTGAAGCACCGAAGCCAGTGCTACTCTGGCGGCCTGGAGGACGCAACGACAACCAGCGTGGCGGTCGCCCTCAACAAGGCGAACGGCGTCCCGGAGCGCGTGGCGAGAAGCGCGCGGAGGGAGACGCTGGTCAACGGCAAGGCGCGCGCCCGAACCGTGAGAACCGCAGACCGGAAGGAAAGCCTGACCGGCCCGGCCGGGGAGAAAGAAACGAGCGTCAGGAACGCGGCAAAGCGCCGCAGCAGCCGGCCCGCTTTGAATCCAAGCCTCCGCGCAAGGAAAAGCCGATCGATCCGGATTCGCCCTTCGCCAAGCTTGCTGCCCTTAAGGAGCAGCTGAAGAAATAGCATGACGGTGGAAGAGCAGCCACAGAGCGGGACGCAGCAGCGCATCGACAAGTGGCTCTTCTTTACAAGATTGTTGAAGTCCCGATCCTTGGCGCAGTCGCTGGTCTTGGCCGGCGGCGTAAGCGTGAACGGTAGGTCCGTTACCCATTCCAGCTATCTCGTCCGCCCTGGGGACAGCGTCGAGCTTTTGCTTGAACACAGGGACGTACGTTTAGTTGTGCGTGGCTGTGGAACGCGGCGCGGACCTGTCGAGGAGGCGCGGCAGCTTTACGAGGAGCTCGCTGCCGAAGCAGAGCCGAAGCGGCTGACGCCTTTCGAGAAGGCGCAGCGCCGGCCACGTCCTACCGAGAGAAGTCGGGGCACGTAGGAAATCTTCTCTGCACTTTTGCTGTTACCGAAAGTCAGAATAATGCTTCTTATACTGAGGTTTTGGTAGAAGCTTTATCCTTGCAAGGCGCCAGGAAAGGTTCTACGTCACGGTCAAAACAAGGGGTTGCACCGCTTTGCGAGTTGGAGCGCCTCTGCCGGCCGTGCTCCTTTCTTTCGCGCCTGAGCCGGCCGATCGTGACATCTGGAGTGCCGCATGACCTACGTCGTCACCGACAACTGTGTTCGCTGCAAGTACACCGACTGCGTTGAAGTCTGCCCGGTCGACTGCTTCTATGAAGGCGAGAACTTTCTCGTCATCCATCCAGATGAATGCATCGACTGCGGTGTCTGTGAACCGGAATGCCCAGCCGAAGCCATCAAGCCCGACACCGAGCCGGGGCTGGATAAGTGGCTCAAGATCAATACCGAATATGCACAGGTCTGGCCGAACATTACGGTGAAGAGAGATCCCCTTCCCGAAGCCAAAGAGATGGATGGCGTCGCCGGCAAGTTCGAGCAGTACTTCTCGCCGGAGCCGGGGAAGGGCGACTAGCGGAAAACGGCGATCCCTTGTCAGCGAGTGTCGTGGCTTTTCCTTGCCAAGGCGCCTAAGGTATTGATGCCGATTCGCCGCATGCAAAAGCAAATTATTGATTTCGGCACTTTTTTGTGGTAGACATCAAGAACTGTTCCACAAGGCGGCACGCGCGTGCCCACAAAACATCACGAAAGCAACAGAGCGCTTACGCGGTTCCCGTGACACCACAATGAACATTCGTGTCGTCGCGCCCCGCGATCGAGGTGTTTTTCGCGCACGTTAGTCGGACCAGTATCGAGTGACCCGACGGTTTCCCCCGTCTCATCCGGGCCTGCCTGACCCGGCCCCGGTCGTAAACCGGGTGCGTAACAGGGAGTTTGTGAAACGAATGACTACCCAGCAGAAAAAACCTTCTTCAGCGCGCCAGGGCTTCAAGACCGGCGAAGCGATCGTGTATCCGGCCCATGGCGTCGGCATGATCACTGCGATTGAAGAGCAGGAAGTTGCGGGCATGAAGCTCGAGCTTTTCGTGATTGACTTCGAGAAGGACAAAATGCGGCTCAAGGTGCCAGTCACCAAGGCCGTGACGATCGGCATGCGCAAGCTTTCCGAGAACGACTTTGTAGAGCGTGCGCTCAAGGTCGTCCAGGGTAAGGCGCGGGTTAAGCGGACCATGTGGTCACGTCGCGCCCAGGAATATGACGCTAAGATCAATTCTGGTGATCTAATCTCAATCGCTGAAGTTGTGCGTGATCTTTATCGCGCAGAAAACCAGCCGGAGCAGTCCTACTCGGAGCGTCAGCTGTACGAGGCCGCACTCGATCGGATGGCCCGAGAGATTGCTGCTGTCAACAAGATGTCCGATACGGAAGCAGTTCGACTGGTGGAAACAAACCTTGCAAAGGGCCCCAAGCGCGGCAAGGCCATCGAAGAAGACGAATCCCAGGAGGAAGCGGCGTAAGCCGTTTTACATCGTCCTCCCCAAAAACCCGGCTCAAGGCCGGGTTTTTTCTTTTGGAACCTTTTCCTTTGGCCGACGTTAACCCGCCGGAACGGCGAACTCGTGCCTGGCATTTGCGGCAGAAGTTTCCGAGCGTTTCATGACTAACTAGAGGGCGAATTGCCGTTGGCAAGTGCTCGGGGAACGAAGAAGGGACGCAAGTTTTCACGATAGACATGCGCCTCCCGCGCTCAGCGCGGGGTGCATAACGATCGCGGTGCCTTGCCAAGGTCATCCAAATTTCACGGAGAAGACGATGAAAGCCATGTCCGCGGACCGCAATATGATCAAGATAGCCATGTCTGCTCCCTATCTCGCAAGAGAGGAGGAGCGGGATCTTGCGGTCCGTTGGAAGGACGACAAGGACCAGGACGCGCGCAACCAGATCGCGCTCGCACATATGCGTCTTGTTATCGCAATGGCGTCAAAATTCCGCGGATTCGGTCTTCCGATGAGTGATCTTGTACAAGAAGGCTATGTAGGGCTGCTTGAGGCTGCGGCAAGATTCGAGCCTGCCCGCGATGTGCGTTTTTCCACCTATGCCAGCTGGTGGATCCGTGCCTCCATGCAGGATTACATATTGCGGAACTGGTCCATCGTACGCGGCGGAACAAGTTCGGCGCAGAAGGCACTGTTTTTCAACCTGCGCCGTCTGCGCGCAAAACTTGCCCGTGGCGACAGCAACCTGACCTCTCGCGCCATCCACGAAGAGATCGCTGTCGCCCTTGGTGTCAGCGTTGCAGATGTGCAGACGATGGACGCGCGGCTTTCGGGCAATGACGCTTCGCTGCAGGCGCCGTCCATAGCAGGTGATGCCGACAGCGGCGAGCGGCTGGATCTTCTGGCGAGCGCTGAGCCCCTGCCGGATGAGCAGGTGTCCGGCATGATCGATGGCGAACGTCGCCTCCGCTGGTTGCAGGGTGCGCTCACCAAGCTCAATGACCGGGAAAAGAAGATTATCCGCGCACGCCGACTGACCGATGATGGCGCTACTTTGGAAGCGCTGGGTGCAGAACTGGGGATCTCCAAGGAGCGCGTCCGCCAGATCGAAAGCCGCGCCATCGAGAAGCTCAAATCCGCTCTGGTTTCAGCCAATCCTCAGATGGCAGTCGTCTGCTAGCGGCTATTCAGAGATGATCTTGACCCGCTGACCTGGTGAAAGCGATGCGCCAGCGGGCATGGCATTGATCAGCTTGAAGAGGTCCAGCTTCCGATCCGTTCCCATCATCCGCGAGGCGAGCGTCGCCAGGGTATCGCTCGGTCCCACCGTCACCACCCGAACTCTCAGCGGCTTCAGGGACGCGATCTCCTCAGGGGTCATTCTCCTGAAGCTCGACTTCAACACGGTGGAGACCTGAAGCAGAGTGGGGCTGCCCTTCGGCACCGCCGTTAGAAACCGGAAGATCTGGTCGTTGAGCCGCACCACCGTCACGTCAAAATCCCAACGCTCGGCAGTGGCACGGGCCGTTGCTGCTGGAAGGCCATTCACCGCGGTCGCCTGGACAGTCTCAGGCTGGAGCCCGGCGACCCAACCACTCGTCAGATAGTTGGTCAGGCTGTCGGCGTCGCCCGCGTCCACCCCGTCAAACCGAATGGCAGTGTCATCCGGTCCCGTGGCGAGCACAGCATCAACCTTGTTGTCGATGCGGAAGCCGTCGGGCACGTCGAACCGTATTCCCAATCCGCCATGAAGGAAGGTCTGGCCGCGGACAAAGCCTTCTTCGGGGCTGTCACCATAGAGAAGGCCGTCAATTCCGGCGATGTAATAGTCACGACCGCGGTCCCCGACCTTGCCCTCCATGCCTTGGGCGCGAGCATGACGTCGGGCAAGCTCCACCCGCTGTGGTGCGTTCGGATGGCTGGAAAGGAAGTCGAGGCTCTGATCTGTGTCGGGATCGGCCGACGAGAAGCGGGCATAGGCGGCCATGGAATCAAGAAAGCGGGGGGCTGCAAAGGGGTCATAGCCGGCCTCGCCCAGCATCCGGATCCCGATGACGTCCGCCTGAAGCTCCTGTTGCCGCGAAAAGGCGGCAAGGCGCAGTTTTCCGCGAGCCAAGGCCTGCTTCCCTGCCAGATCGCTAGAGAGCACTTCCGCGACCACGCGGCTGGCGATGACTTCCGCTTCTTCTCTCCGCTGTCGCTCGATACCGTGGTTCGCCGTTACATGCGCCATTTCATGCGACAAAACGGCGGCGACTTCCGAGGCGTCGTTTGCCAGCGCCAACAGGCCGCGCGTTACGTAGAGATAGCCGCCAGGCAGGGCGAAGGCGTTGATGGCCGGTGAATTCAAGATCGTGATGCGGTAGGATTGGTTCGGGTTCTCTGAAACCGCAGTCAAGGCGCCGGCGATACGCGCCACAAGCCTTTCGGTCTTCTGATCGCGATATTCCCCGCCGTAGCTTGCGACAATACGTGGGTGCTCCCGCGCCCCCATCTGCGCCCGCGGATCATTCTTCTGGACCTCCTCAACGATCTGAGGAGAGTCGGACGGCGCCACGTTGGGCTGATAGGCCTGATCGAGCACGGATTGGCAGCCGGTCAAGGCAATTGCGGCAACCAGACCCAAGGCTCCAGCCCTCATGCGACGAGCGGGACGGGATGGTCCAGCCAGAGCCGGCGGTATCTGATCCGCCAAGGATTTCGCTTTGTTGGGACGTGTCATTATCAAGATCCGCTATCCCATCCGCGCCGGCTCGATGCTGCCTCAGTGAAACTGCGTCTGCAATTGCCTTGACTTAGCGATTTCGGCATCACGGTTACAGGGCCTCTCAATGAAATAGGGGCCCCCGACGGAACGGAAAAGGCTTTGTTGCTGCGATGCCACTACGCCACGACCAAATTGTGGCAGGACATCACCCCTTGATGAAACTGGCGATCGCCGGATTATCCCGATGCGCGAGTAGATCAGCCACGGTCGAGTGGAGGAGGATGCGGCCATTCTCAACAAACATGACATTCTGCGCAACGCGCTGCACCTCGTCCGGATCATGGCTAACGATCAACACGGTGCTCTTGGTTTCCCGCTGCAGCTCGACCAGAAGCGATGCCATGTTCAGACGCAGCCCGGGGTCGAGTGCGGCGAAAGGTTCGTCCATCAGCAGCACCGGCTTTTGGCGAACCAGCGCCCGGGCGAAGGCTGCCCTCTGCTTCTCCCCGCCGGAAAGCGTCGCTGGCTTGCGATCCTCCATTCCCGCCAGTCCAACACGAGAGAGTGCCGCCGAGACGGCGGCACGATCCCCTGGCGAGAGTTTCAGCGAAGAGTGGAGCCCGAGACCGACATTGGTGAACAGATCGAGATGGCCGAACAGGTTGTTGTCCTGGAAGATCAACGAAACCGGCCGACGGGAAGGATGTTCACCTGTCATGTCATGTCCGCCAAAGACGATGCGTCCGGAATGGGGACGGTCGAAGCCTGAGACGAGATTGAGCAGCGTGGATTTGCCCGAGCCGGAAGGCCCGATGACGGCAGTGATGCAACCGGGCTCAATGGTACCATCGAAGCAGAACCGGGTCTCGCCCAAAGTCAGCCGCACGTCATTCAAACGAATGTCCGGTCCCCCTTCAGATTGCTGCACTTTTGCTCCTCCCACCGGTTTGGCCAAAGGTGCCGGCCACTGTCAGAGCCAGGCAGAGCACTCCCAAGATCAGCGCAAGACCGTCCGCGTCGGCCGTTCGATAGCTGGATAATCGGCTGTATAGCAGCCATGGCAGCGTGACGAAGTCATTGGACCCGAAAAGCGCGACAGCGCCCAAATCTCCAAGCGAAAGCGCCATGGCAAAAGATAAGGCTAGAACGGCTGGCTTCAAAAGCACCGGGCGATCGATATGCCAGAACGTCCACAGTGGCGAAATCCCGAGGCTTTCGACAAGACGCGATGTGCGCTGGTGATGCGTCTCCAGTGCCGGCTCCAGGACCCGCATCACGAAGGGAAGCGCCATCAGCGCGTTGATGATCACGACCACGACTGGGGCAAACCTCGTGACGTCGCCCCAAGGACGCAGCAGCAGAAACCATCCGGTACCGAGAACCACCGGCGGGACAAGAAGCACAAGCGATGAGGCGGCACCGAGCATGGCTCCATAAGCGCTAACGACTGCGCCTTTTGCACGCATCTCTGCCGCAGCCAGCCGACCCCTTGCAATCGCGGACGACATGATGAGCGCCAGCAGCCCGGACGAGACAGCAATCGTCGCGCTGGTTGCGGCGGCGTGGAGAAAGGCACTGCTTGATACCAGTCCCGTGAGATCGGCTTCGAGGCCGGCTGAAACGATTGCAGCCAGCGGCAGCAGAAGGAAGATCACGGCGATCAGTATCACCGTCGCGTCCCACGATCGCGCAGCCGTACTTTGACTGTCGAAACGGCCTGTCTGCATCGTGAGCGTGTTACCCGCCTGCTCCGGATCCCGCATCAAGCCAAGAAGCGCAAGCACGAGCACTGTCATGCCGATCTGCAGCAGCGACAGTGCGATCGCTCGCGCCGGGTCGAAGTCGAAGCGGAGTGATTGATATATGGCTACCTCCAATGTCGTTGCCGCGGGGCCACCACCGAGAACAAGAACGATCGTGAAGCTGGTGGCACACAACATGAAAATGAGGCCAGCGATACCCGGCAAGACCCGCCCCACTGCCGGCCACTCAATGAACCGGAAAACGGAGAGTGAGCCCATGCCGAGCCCGGCCGCCAGCTTCCAGTATTCGGTCGGCAGGCGCTCCAGCGCTGCGACCATCAGCCGGCAGGCGAGCGGCAGGTTGAAGAAGATGTGCGCCAGAAGAATGCCACCCAGCCCATAGATGCTGATCGGCTCGCTCATGCCAAGCGTCAGGAGAAGGCTGTTCAAAGTCCCCTGCCGACCCCAGACCGCGATCAGGCCCAGCGACACCACCAGAACGGGCAGGCCCATCGGCAGTGCCATCAGCCGCAGGATCCAGAGCCGGCCGGGGAAATCTCGTTGACGCGCCAGCGCAAGAGCTACCGGGACAGCCAGCGCAGCCGATAGCAAAGTTGAAAGTGTGGCCTGTAGCAGCGTGAACCGCAGAACGCGCCAGGTGTAGGGCGTGAAGATGCTGCCGCCCAACGAGACCGGCTGAAATGCCAGGAGCGAAAACAGAGCACCAGCGATGAAGATCAGGATAGCGGCAAGAGCAATCGCGCTGCCGCCAAAGCCGAGCCATTGCTGCCTCTGGTTCAGCATCCGCTCGGGTTACCGGCCACTCATGGCCGTCAGCCACTCCTCGATCCAAGCCTGCCGGTTTGCGGCAACTTCGTTCGGGTCCATCAGGAAGGTCTTTGCGGGTTTGACCAGCTGATTGAAGGCACCCGGCAGCGGTTCGGACATGGCGGCCGCAGGCATCATCCAGTTTGTTGTCGGGATGATGTTCTGAAATGCGGGCGTGATCATGAACTGGAGAAACTGTTTTGCCAGATCCTTGTCTGTCGAGGTACTCAGCATCGCTGCAAGCTCGATCTGGATGTAGTGCCCTTCCGAAAACGGAGCGGCTTGGTACCGCTCAATTCCTTCGGCTACCATGTGATAGGCCGGCGAGGTGGTATAGGACAGTACCAGTGGGACCTCCCCCTTGGTGAAGAGACCGTAGGCCTCGGACCAACCGGGGGTAACGGTGAGAACCCGGCTGCGGAGTTTCTCCCAAGCTTGCGGGGCCGCATCGCCATATACCGACTTCACCCATAGAAGCAGGCCCAAGCCAGGCGTGGAGGTGCGGGGATCCTGGATCGCGATCTTCTGCGAAGGATCGCCTTCGACAAGCTCTTTCAGGCTCTTCGGCGGGCTCTTTATTGCCTCTGTGTCGTACACGACTGCGAAGTGGCCGTAGTCATAGGGGATGAAGGTATCGTCGTTGTAGCCACCCGGTACGTCGACTGCCGTCGTTTGCAGACCATGCGCAGCAAACAATCCAGTCGCCTTGGCTTCCGCTACAAGATTGGTGTCGAGGCCCAGGGCAAGATCAGCATCGGTACCCTCGCCTTCGAGCTTCAGCCTCGACAAGAGCGCGACGCCATCGGCAACGCTCACGAATTTCAAGGTGCAGGCGCAGGTTCTCTCGAACGCCTCCTTCACCCGGGGGCCCGGCCCCCACTCAGCGGTGAAGCTTTCATAGGTGTAGATAGTGAGCGTTTTCTCGTCCTGCGCCGTGGCCGGATGAGCCAAGACCAAACCCGTGAAGGCCATCAGAAACAGGTTCAGGGTGCGCATCGATGCCTCCTCGTTCAAATGAAAGGGAATAGGCGTCGATGAAGAGCCGTCTAATCCCTCCGCCGGTGTTAACCGGATCAGGTTCCGCGGGTTGGCATCAGCCTCTCAGCCGCGTTGAGCGGCACCCCGTTAGAGCGTCTCAAGATGTAACGAGCATGGCGTGCTTTTGCAAGGCGATCGGTGGTCAGTGTGGGCGCGGAAAAACCCGCAGTTCGCGAGGCTGAGCGGCAACTCCGCCTGTTCGCGTTGCGACGGCATAACCGATCGATTGCTCGACCACATGAGGCATCACCGGCTTGGTCAAAACGCCAAGCGGGCCGCTCTCGATCGCTTCGACTTCTTCTGGATTGGCCGTCATGTAGATGACGGTCAGCCCGTACACCTCGGCAAGTTCACGACCAAGGGCGGGGCCCGTGCGGCCGTCTGCAAGATTGACGTCCACGAAGGCAATGTCGGCCGTTTGTGCCAGTGCCAAGGCATGGCTGCGTCCGCTGGCAAGGCCCGCCACCTCCAGGCCCATGGCCTCCACCGTTTCGGCGACATCGAGCGCGATCAGGAATTCGTCTTCGATGATCAGAACGCGCTGATGTGGGGGTGTCTGCATTTGCCGACCACTCGATACACTTGTCAGCATTGGAGATCTCCTGCGGGTTACGGTGCCAGTGTCGCCTGTCTCAGATTGGCACTGGTCACCGAACGAGGGTCTGAAGTTATTGTTCCGGTTCGGCAGGAGAAGCCGATTACAAGACATTTGTATGGATAATGGAGAGTTAACTTTACCCTTCGAGCTCCTCGCGCAGCATCTCAAGCTCCAGCCATTCTTCCTCCATTCGGACCAGGCTGCTGCGCAGGTTTTCCAGCTCCTTTGCCAGCTTGTTGAACGTCGCTGGGTCTTTGGTGAAGAGGCTCGGATCCGCCATCTTCGTTTCCCGGGCCAGAATGTCTGCTTCCGTCTTCGCCATCTCCTTGGGCAGGTTCTCCAGCGCAAACTTCTGCTTGAAGGAGAGCTTGCTCTTGTTCCTTCCCGCCTCGGGTACTGGCGAGCCGGCCTCGGAGCGAGACTTTTCCTGCTTTTCGAGGCGCCGCCGCTCCTCCTGCGCGCCTTTCCGCTGGGCCAGCATATCGGTATAGCCACCGGCATACTCGATCCAGCGGCCATCCGGCGCTTCCGGATTGGCCGGTGCGATGGTGGACGTCACCGTGCGATCAAGGAAGTCGCGGTCGTGGCTCACAAGAACGACGGTGCCGTTGTAGCCAGAGACGATCTCCTGCAAGAGGTCCAGCGTCTCGATATCGAGATCGTTGGTTGGCTCGTCGAGGATGAGAAGGTTGGAAGGCTTGGCCATGATCCGGGCCAGCATCAGCCGCGCCCGCTCCCCGCCTGACAGGTTCTTGATGGGAGTGCGGATTTGCTCCGGCTGGAACAGAAAGTCCTTCATATAGCCTGCGACATGGCGCTGTTCGCCATTGACCAGCAGCGTCTCGCCGCGTCCGTCTGTGAGGTAGTGTGACAGCGTATCCTCTGGATTGAGATCCTCACGCTTCTGGTCCAGCGTCGCGACTTCAAGCTTCGTCCCAAGCTTCACCGTACCGGAATCCGGCTCAAGCTCGCCGATCAGCATTTTCAGCAGTGTCGTCTTGCCGGCGCCGTTGGGGCCGACCAGGCCGATCCGGTCGCCCCGGTGAACGCGGATGGAGAAGGGTGCGACGATCGACCGTCCCTCGTAGCTCTTCGCGATGGCTTCGGCCTCGATCACCAGCTTGCCGGATTCACGGCCCTCCGACACCTGCGCCTGCACGGAACCCTGTGGCCCCTGATGACCACGATAAGCACCACGCATGGTCTGCAACTCGCCCAGGCGGCGCACGTTGCGCTTGCGGCGCGCCGTCACGCCGTAGCGCAGCCAGTGCTCTTCACGTTCGATCGCCTTGCCGAGTTTGTGCTGCTCCAGTTCCTCCGCCTCCAGCACCTCGTCCCGCCAGGCTTCGAAAGAGCCAAAACCGCGGTCGAGCCTGCGGGATGTGCCGCGGTCGAGCCATACGGTGGCGGTCGAGACCTTCTCGAGGAACCGCCGGTCGTGCGAGATCACCACCAGGGCGCTACGGCTCTTCCTGAGTTCGTCTTCCAGCCATTCAATGGTCGGCAGGTCGAGGTGGTTGGTTGGCTCGTCGAGCATCAAAATGTTGGGTTCGGGTGCCATGACGCGTGCCAGCGCGGCTCGGCGCGCCTCCCCGCCTGAAAGCCGTGCCGGCTCCTCCTCGCCCGTCAGCCCCAGATGCTCCAGAAGGTAGGTGACCCTGTAGGCGTCGTCGCCCGGGGTCAGCCCCGCCTCTGCATACTCCTGTACGGTCGAATAGCCGGAAAAATCCGGCGCCTGGTCAAGATAGCGGATGGTGGATGCCGGATGCCGGAACACCTCTCCGGACTGCGGCTCTACCATTCCTGCGGCGATCTTCATCAGCGTCGATTTGCCTGAGCCATTGCGGCCGACGAGGCAAATCCGGTCGCCCGGCTCGACCTGCAGACCGGCCCCCGCCAACAGCGGTGTTCCGCCAAAGCTGAGGAAAATATCATCGAGTTTCAGAATCGGCGGTGCCAAGGGTTCAGGCTCCAGTCATGTCATAGGGGCGGGCAAGGATCATGGCCCTGCCTTGTTCCAAGGAGAAGCGAACCGCTCCTTCGGCGATGTTCGATATGGTGCGCGACGAGCCGAACGGCAAAGAGAATTGATCAAGGGGATAGCGCGCATCTGCGATCGTCAGGCCTTCGAGATCGGAAAAGCCGATGACGGAGAAGAGCGAGCCGGGCGGCAGGTAGAGATGCCGTTGGTTTCCCGCCAGAAGCGGCACACCCTCCTCCCGTCCCGTTGTCAGGAGAACATCCAGCCCCTGTTCCGAGAGCCTCAAGCCGAGCAGAATGTGCTGCAGAGCATGGTCGCTCCGCTCTCCGCCCAAGGCGCCCGCCAGGATCAGCCGCTGCGCGCCTCGCGCTATCGCCTCGGCTGTCGCTATCTCGCCATCCGTCTCGTTTTTTGCCGGTGGATAGGCTCGGCGCTCCACCTGCGGCCATTTTTTGATCAGTGACGGCGCGGTGGAATCGAAATCTCCCACCCATAGCTCGGGCTCTATCCCTAGCGCCGCTGCATGGCGCATGCCGCTGTCGGCTGCAATGAAGCGGCTCCCCTTCAGCGCATGGTGCAGCCGATCGGTCAGGGTGAGTTCGCCGCCAAGCAGGATAGTGAAGGTAGAAACTGTCATGGCTGAGCCATTAACCGAAAGCTTGGCTCACGCAAAGCGGGTTGCGACGAGTGGTCATGCTCGAAATATTGACGCTTTCGGCAGAAGCGCCTATTAGAAGACCACTTCGTGGTGATTTGGCCGGCCGGCTTGCAGCCACGTTAAACAAGTCGCTAAAGGGCCGCGCGAATTCCACTTTCACGCGCCGGTAGCGATTTGCTCGTTGCCGGCTTTTTGTTTGTGAGTGTGTGATGCCGATCAAGATTCCCGATACGCTGCCCGCTTTCGAAACCCTTGTTGAAGAGGGTGTGCGGGTGATGACCGAGACGGTCGCCGTGCGACAGGATATTCGTCCGCTGCAGATCGGGCTCCTCAACCTCATGCCGAACAAGATCAAGACCGAGCTTCAGATGGCGCGTTTGATTGGCGCGTCGCCGCTGCAGGTCGAGCTTACCCTCGTGAGAGTGGGCGGCCACAAGGCAAAGAACACGTCTGAAGAACACCTCCTCTCATTTTACCAGACCTGGCAGGAGGTCAGCGATCGGAAATTCGACGGCTTCATCATCACCGGCGCGCCTGTGGAGACTCTACCCTATGAATCGGTAGGTTACTGGGAGGAGATGCAGCAGATCCTTGACTGGACAACGACCAATGTTCATTCGACCATGAATGTCTGCTGGGGCGCGATGGCCGCGATCTACCATTTCCATGGTGTGCCGAAGCACGAACTGAAGGAAAAGGCGTTCGGCATCTACCGCCACCGCAACCTCTGCCCCTCCTCCATCTTCCTCAGCGGCTTTTCTGACGATTTCCAGGTTCCTGTGTCACGTTGGACCGAGGTGCGCCGGGAGGATATCGAGAAGGTGCCGGATCTGAAGATCCTGATGGAGTCAGACGAGATGGGCGTCTGCCTCGTGGAGGAGAAGAAGGGGCGGCGCCTCTATATGTTCAATCACGTCGAATATGACTCCACCTCGCTTGCCGAGGAGTATTTTCGCGATGTCGATGCGGGCGTTCCAATCAAGCTGCCGCACAATTACTTCCCGCAGGATGATGCAACGCTGCCGCCGCAGAACCGCTGGCGCAGTCATGCCCACTTGCTGTTTGGCAACTGGATCAACGATATCTACCAGACCACACCTTACGAACTCGACGAGATCGGGACGAGATCGACGGGCTAACTGATACTTTTGCTTTGCCGTTGCACCGGCCGCGCAAATCGATCAGGTTCGGCCGGCACTGATTTGGGGGAGCTTCATGGCTGAACGCGAGATCTTTGGTAAGACGGCAAGCGGTGAGACTGTCTACCGCGTGAAGCTCACTGGAGGCGGTCTGACCGCCTATGTCATGACCTGGGGCGCCGTGATACAGGATCTTCGGCTGGCAGGCCACGAGCCGCCGCTCGTTCTCGGCTTCGACAACTTCGATGACTATCCAAAACACTCCTCCTATTTCGGCGCTACGCCTGGCCGCTCCGCCAATCGCATCACCGCCGGCCGCTTTGAATTGGACGGTCGGCAATACCAGCTGGAGCTCAACGAGAAGGGTGTGACTCATCTCCATGGCGGTAGCGACGGGATGGCAAAGCGCAACTGGGATATAGTCGAGCTTGCGGATGACCGCGTGGTGATGCGGATCGTCGATCCGGACGGTCGCGCCGGCTATCCCGGCAACTGCACCGTCACCGCGACCTATCACCTGCATGGCGACGGCGTGCTGACTGTTATTTATGAATCGGCTTCCGACCAGCCCACGCCATGCAATGTGTGTCAGCATACCTATTTCAATCTCGATGGCAGCGAAACGGCTCTTGGCCATGACATCATGATCGCTGCGGATCGCATCACAGCCGTTGACGAGCGTCAGTGTCCAACAGGGGAACTTATTGCCCTCTCGGAAACCGCCTTCGACCTGCGCGAAATGGGGCCGATGGATCGCCAGGAAAACGGCGAGCGGGTGCTGTTTGACCACAATTTCTGTTTGTCCGACGAGCGGGTGGAAAAGCGTTCGGTGGCAATGGCGCGCAGCCCGATCTCCGGTGTTTCACTGGAGGTTCGGACCACAGAGCCGGGCGTGCAGTTCTATTCCGGATACAAGTTGAACGTCGCGGTCCCGGGACACGGGGGCCGGCGCTACGGGCCCTTCGCCGGCTTCTGCCTCGAAACGCAGATCTGGCCGGACGCGATCAACCACCCCAACTTTCCCAAGGCCGTGCTTCGGCCAGGCGAGGTGTTGCGGCAGGAAACGGATTACGTCTTCGCAAAGAGCTGACGTTTTTGATTTCCGCCTGATGATGTCGGCCTGAAGTCTGATCGACCTATTCGTGCGGAACACCTTGCAGCAGTAAACATTCTGCCTTCAGCTAAACCTGGAGCGCATCATGAAGGTCATCCTCGCAATCTTGGGCGGGCTTAGCCTTTCCGTCATCGCATTCGTAGGCGGATTGGTGGCAGCCACCGTTTACTTCTCCGCCGGCGAAGACAAGAAGCAACTAGCCGACGCAACCGATCTTTGGACCAATCATCCAGTACGGGTGGATCTGGCTTCCACGGATCTTGAGCGTCTGCCCAGCCGGGCTCCGTCGCCTGCGCAACCCGAAGTGGCCGGTACTGTCCAATCGGATCGCGAGGGCGATCAAGAGATCGCGATGACCCGCTCGGAAGAAGAGGCATCGAGCGAGCTTGTGGCTCAGTCGGTCGATGACACTGTCACCGGCTCCATCCCGTCTTCCGACGAAACGGCGGCAGCCAATGCTGCCGGTGAACCGCTGCTGAGCGAAGCGCACCTGGAATGGTGTTCTTCCCGATACCGCTCCTATCGGCCACGCGATAACAGTTTTACCCCCTATAGCGGTGGACGCCGGCAATGCGAGTCGCCTTTCTCCGCAGAGATGGCGTCAAATTCGCCACAGCAAGAGGATGTTTCTCCACCTCCCACGGACGAAGATAGTTTTGCCGAAGACGATGCCTATCCGAAGGACAGTGGGGTTGAACAAGCTGCAGCAGGACATGTGTCGGGCTACGGTACCGCAGAGCATGCTGCGTCCTGCTTCGCCCGTTATCGTTCGTACCGGCCAGAAGACAACACCTACCAGCCCTTCGGCGGTGGTCCGCGACAGCAGTGTGAATAACGCGAGGAGAGAAGCTTGCTGCTCGATACAGGCTTGTTGGGAGCACTTTACGACTTGGCAAGGAGGAAATGGAGCGGGTGAAGCGATTCGAACGCTCGACCCCAACCTTGGCAAGGTTGTGCTC